>JAIRQD010000139.1:0-9393 GCA_031256655.1 Treponema sp. | reverse complement strand
ATAATATTCAAAAAGTAAAGGGCTTTGCTCAAGTTTGTGCGGCGATTTTTTTTAATGCCCTTGCCCGATGCGCACAGTGCCGCTTAAGGTAAACAAAATCACGACATAAAACGGGCGGTTGTAATGAGGATGCGGATCCGCGGTAACGCTAAAGTAATGTCCGCTTCTTTCCCCTAGCGCCATAGGAACGGCGACATATAGCTCAAGGTGTTCCCACAGATTAAGGCGGAAGCCCGGAACCATCTGCGCGGAGTTTTGCTGCGGGGCGTACAAGGTCTGGAGGAAAAGTCGCGGCTGCATTCTGCCGCCAAAACGGTAAAGGAGATTTAGAGCGAAATTTACCCCGTCTGGAAATGGAAGGGCATCCGCTTGATGAATGCTTGTTTCAGGGCGGAACCAATACGCGTTACGCTCAGTGTTAAAAAAAAGCTCCCCGTTCACCACAAGCCTGTTGCGGAAAAACTCCCTTATAAAGCCGATGTTAAAAGCACCCCCAAAATCCGTTGGGTCTCGGGGATCAATTGCCGCAAGCACTTCACTGTAAAATTCTGTCTGACCAAACGTGGTGCGAAACGTAAGCGCTGAGCGTAGCGGCATTCCTTCCTGAAAAAAAGCCGCAACGCTTGAATCAAAACGCGGAAGCGCTAAATTAAACCGCGCGCCGTATCCAACGTCATAATAACGAAACGGATGACCTGCCGTCAGCGCCCGCCTTGTTAAGGCTACAAACTGGAAACCGCCAATGCCCACAGGAACATTAAGCCGCAGCAAAAATGGGTCGTGAACGTATCGCAACTCATCATCGAGCGGGCGCGGAATCCTTGCGATAAGGTTAGTGAAGGCGAAGTTTGGGGAAATGCCCCAGTTGTAATTAAAGCGGCCGCCGCGAAAAAAAAGCCTGTACGCTACCGTGTAGTCAAAAAAGAACTCTCTAAGCTCAAAAAAGTTTTCAAGGGCAAAGCCGTTTCCCGCCCCCGGAAACGTAAAAAAAATACTTGTCCTTATACGCAAAATATCTGAAATCTGCGCATCCAAATCAAAGCGGCTTTGCATCCGAACCATTGGTCCCCAGTAGAAATCCGGTTCGCCGTTTCCAAGATTAATAGGCGGATCCCAAGGGCGCGAATGCCAGCCGGGAGCGACACCGGCGGAAAACTCAAACATTCCGTGAAGACTGAAACCCGGCGGATGCAAAAGCGCCATGGGCGAAAACGGTTCGGTATCCTGCGGCGGCGGTTCGGGCGGCGTATAAAAAATATCGCCAAAATCCCAATCCAGACCGCCCTCTTGCGCGGCCAAAGGAAAAGCAACTGTTAAGCAGAGAAGAACAAGAAATTTTCTCACCTGCTGACTGACTCCAGAAATGTCTTTGAAAAGACCGAATCGGCAAGGCGGTTAAAAGACGGGCGGCTGATGGTGATCTGCGTCCGCTCGTTTATAAAACGCCCGTCTATGTACGCGCCGCGCAGGGCATCGACAAAGAGTATCTGCGTGGGGACAAAACGCCCGCCTATGCGGTGATAATCAGGGATTGCCGTGGTGCGCAGAAGCTGCCCTGAAAGGCTCATATCTTCGGTTTTGCGGAGCAACCCCTCATCGCAAATCCAAACCCGCATTCGTGGAAAGGTAACTTCGTTGGTGACAGCCTCAAGCGTCAGCACCCGCGTCCTGAAACGCCCAAGCGTCTGGTATTCACTTGACACCACCCGATAATCTTGCGACAGCGTAGAGCGGGTAAAGTCAGAGTTCCTCGCGTTAGTGTTTTGAAAACGGGCGGTGTTGCTTGTGGTGTTAAAGCGGCGGCTTTGCGGATCGTACACCCAGAGAGTGTTACCTTGCCTTAGATAACCCTGCCCACGGTTGGCTGTCGGCTGCATCACGACAATGACGTAAGTCTCGTTTGCATCCCGGCGGAAAATGCCTGCCACGGTAGTTGTAAGCCCCTGCCCGGGTCTGTCTGTCACAATCGTGTACTCGGCGGAAAAGTCGGTGTCAAGGAAACTTGCAAGTGAATCAACCCTTGCAAGAAGCTGCTCGTCAGTAAGGTTTTGGACGTTTGCGGCCGCTGACATATTTGCAAAAACAAGCAAAACCGGCACGAGCATGATGCGCATCAATTTAGTAATCATAATGGTTCTCCTGATAATAATCCCGGCAGGTTTTTCCGCGAAGCCTTAAATGATGGAAACATAACCACCAGAAAAAGCAGCACAAAAACTGAAACCACGTTGGTTATCATGGTGCCAGGCCTGTATAAGGCTGTAAGCCTTCCGTCTCTCATAAAAATCTCAAAACTGGGAAACCACGCAAACGACAAAAGCGAGGCAACCCAGTTCAAAATCCCCGCCAGCACAAATCCGGCAAATAGGGAAAAAATCGCAACACCCAAAACTTCGACCCACAATACCAAACGCAAGTCGGCACCGAAAAAGCCAATCGCCCGCATCGTGCCAAGTTCGCGCGTCCTTTCGTGAAGGATGAGCCGGTACGTAACCGCGGCGCTTACAAGAATTATAAGCAACATCATCCCGTAAAGGAAGTATGCGATCAGGTTCATCGCGTTAAGCATATCCGCCACTTCCGACAAATACACAGCCAGCGTGTACAATGCAACGTTGGCGCCCGGCTCGAAGTAACGCCTGGAACGCGCAAACTCATCGCGGTCATGAACCAGCGGCACAAGCGGAACCTGCCCGGTCAGCTCCCTGTACAAGAGCAGACGCTGGCGTTCGGCGTGCGCCGGATTGCGCAGGAAAAAGCCGATGGAAGAAGCCTCATCATCAGCGAAAAGCATCAGGCGGTTAAGGCTTAAACGCGAAACATACGCCTTGTAATGCCCGAAAATCGACGTGTCCTGCACGATTGCGCGCACGATAAAAAAGCCTGTGTTCCTCTGCCCGTATTTTGTCTCCGTCTCCAAAAGGACACTGTCACCCATACGCGCGCCAAGTATCTGCGCGGTAGGTGATGAAAGGACAATTCCGTCATCGCCGAAATCCATTCGCTCAGGCGGCTGGAGGAACGTCTTCCGCCTGAACAAGTGCGCCTCGCCATCCCAGTCGCTGCCGATTATGTGGCGCAGAGGAACGGCAATGCCGTTAAAATGAACCACGCCGTTACGGAAGTGTATAGTCCGCACAACAGTGTAGGCAGGATTCATCCCGATAACTTGCGCTGCGTTAAGTATCGTATAAATTTCGTTTTGTCTCAAGTGATGCGTCTGGACAAAATCCGTGTTATATCCCATCGCAACGATGTCACCGGCGTAGTGCGATTGGGCATTGTGGTAAAGATTATCCGACATCCCGTCCCGCTGTGAAGTGATAAACGTGACCACCGCAAAACAGAACACCAGCGCCGCTACAAGGAAACCGTACCGGCGGCGGTAACGAAACAGATATTTTAACCCAAGCCGCAAAAGTGTTGATGTTTTTTCCATTGTTACATTACCCCCGCCTGACCGCCGCCATTGGCGGAATGCGTATCGCCGCCGCCACCGGATACAAAGACGCTATCAAGGCAAGCACAACAGCCATAAAAAACGCCAGCGCCGCAAGCGGCGGGAAAAACTCTATGCGCAGTATGTTCCCGCCAAGCATAGACACAAGCAGTTCGTTATTGACATGGAAGTTAAGGCTGTTTATCCAGCGCAGGAACAAAAAGCCGCCTGCAACGCCTGAAAATCCCGCAAACGCGGCGATGATGAGGTTTTCCAAAAGGATAAGCGAGCGGATGTAGGAATCAGACGCGCCGATTGCACGCAGCGTTCCGATTTCCTTTGCGCGGCGGAAAACGGCGATCAGGAGAATATTGATGACGGTGATGACACCGGCGATGCTCACAAGAAAAATACCCGCGTTGTAAAGCGCCTGCACGAGCAGCATCATGATCGCCGAAATGCCCGCGGCAATACGCCAGTTCACCGCTACAACGCCGAACGGGGCAAGCTCCCTGTTAAGCGAGGAGATAAAAGCCTGTGCAGACCTGCCGCGCTCAAGGCGCATGATGATAAAGTTCCAGTCGCCGCCTGTTTCTTCAGGCGTTTCAAATACCGGCTCCATCAAAAACGCCTCAAGGAATTCCGCCGTGAAGCCTTCTTCCGCGCCGCCGCCGAAGCCGAATGCGCCGCCGAAAATGTCGTCAAAATCAAGCCCCAAAAGCGCCGTTGCCTCCTCGCCCACTTCCACGTGACCGGCGACCTGAAGCTCGTTAAGCGCGCGCACAGTCTGCGGGTCAAGGATGACGATTTCGTTCATCATGGGGCCTGGGTTTTGGTAGCGGAAAATGCCCACCAAAGGCACTTCACGAATGCGCACCACCATGTCACGCCCGGAAGTGAGAAGGAGCGGCGTTCCCATCTCGGGGAAAATGCCCGATCGTTGGTAAAGGCGTTCGGCGCGGTCAAGCGTTATCATCGCCCCTGTTTCGCCGGACTGTAAAAACCTGCCTTCTTCCAGTATGATGCCGGGGAAAAGGTCAAAGTACGTTGCGGCATCAATCCCGCTTAAAAGAACACCTTCCCGCGTGCCCATCATGTCAAGCAACGCCCTGCCTGACACTTGCCGCGTGATGCCTGCCACCCCCGAACGAGCGGTTATTATTTCCATCACAGCGTCATGCGCTGGAAGAACCGGAATGGTGAAAAACTCGTCAACCACGGGTGTGTTCGCGCCGAAAAGATTAAGCGTCACATCCCCTGCCCGCTCGATCACAACGTCTCCGGTGAGGCTTTCTATATAGGCCTGGCGTATGCTCCGGTCAACTTCGCCTGTAATGCTGTTGCCTATAAAAAACAGAAAAGTAATTACAGCGATGAGCAGAGCTATAACAAGGGAGTTTTTTTTGTTTCTTGTGATGTTGCGAAGCGCCAAGAAAAAAACCATCAGCGTTTTTGCTCCGACTTGATATTGCCGTTCTGAAGGAAAACAACGTGATCCGCCATCTGCCAAATTTCAGGGTCATGAGTGGAAAAGATGAACGTGGTCTTTTCTTCCCTGTTGATTTTTTTCATTAGACTCAAAACCTTTTCCCCTGTGTCCGAATCGAGGTTCGCAGTCGGCTCATCGGCGATTACAATTCGCGGACGGGTAACAAGCGCGCGCGCAATCGCCACCCGCTGCTGTTGACCGCCTGAAAGCTCCGCCGGTGTGTGGCTCCTTCGGTCGGCAAGTCCCACTTCCTCAAGCAGATAATTCACCCGGTCGCGGCGCTCAGCCTTTGAGCCGCTTTTCTTTTCCATTACGAGGGGAAGCTCCACATTCTCAAAAACATTTAGCACGGGTAAAAGGTTAAAGGACTGAAACACAAAACCAATGAATTCCCGCCGCAGCCGCGCGAGATCCCGGCGGCTTTGGTCTTTGATAACTTGCCCGTCAAGAACGAGGCTTCCGCGGCTGAAAGTGTCGATAAGCCCTATGATGTTCATGAGTGTGGTTTTGCCGGAACCGGAAGGTCCAGCCACAGAGACGAACGCGCCTTCTTCGATTTCCAGATCAACGCCTTTAAGCGCCTGCACCTCAAGGTTACCCATTGGGTACACCTTCCACATATCTTCAATTTTGACTACCGACCGGACTGCCACTTTTTCGCCATTCTCCTGTTTTATAGACGCACCCAATATTGTTATATTATTAACACAATGGGGTATTTGTACAGCATACTCGAAAAATGGCGAATTTTCAAGAGAAAAAGCCTTCACCGTGCAAAGCAATTTTTAAGTTTTTTCGCAAACGATGGTCCCCAGATACTTGCGCCTGGAACTAACAAGGGATTTTAGCTCGTTCAGCATCGATTTATCCACGTCTTCAGCAATAGGATAAACATACCTGACAGTTTCTTCTATGTAGCGGTGGATAAAATCGGTGCTGATGACAAATCCGAGGGCAATCATGTTGGAAATACGGTCGGCGGCTTTGAGTACTTTGGCACGGTGCGAGCCTTTTTCCAAAATGCGGGTAAGAAAGTCAGGCTTTGGCAGATCAGGTTCACGGGTCACTTCCAGCACCAGATCGTAAACTTCTGAGCTTTCAAAGTCGATTGACAAAAGCAGGTTGCGGTTGAAATCAGGCACGTCTTCAAAAAGGTCGTGCACAACGGCGGCTTTCAGCAATACCGAATCAATGTAGCCATAGTCGATAAGCACCGCCATCGTATCAAGCTGGTGGCGGAACATATTGCCGCCGCCTTCGCGGGTTTTGCCTATCAAAGCCGTGGCGAGCTGCATATAGGGCGCCAAAAATGTGCCTTTCAGGCGTAACATATCATCGGTGGTCATCTATAGGCGCTCCATTTCCTTAAGCCACGTGCTCGTTTTGGAAATCCTTGCCGCAGCCTCTTCCAGTTTCCGTCTTTCAGTTTCCACCAGTTCAAGCGGAGCATTCTTTAGGAAGTTCTCGTTTTCCAGTTTGCCTTTAAGAGTTTGCCTAAATTTTTCATCTTTTTCTAGCTCCTTTGCAAACTTGCGCTTGAGCACTTCCATGTCCACCACTTCGGCGATGAACACAAACGCCTCAAAACCGGAGCCTGCAAGACCGATAGAGCCGGCAGGCTTTTCCCTGCCAAAATCGCTTCCATCGTGTATATTAAAATCCCCAATGCCTGCAAGAAGTTTCACCAAAGAGGAATTCTCGTTCAAAAAATTAAAATCCGCGTTGTCTGCGGCGCGAACTTCTACGCGAATCTTCTTATCAGGCGGTATTGTGCACTCGCTTCGCAAGGTGCGGACTTGACGCACCAATTCTTGCAGAAAGCCGAAACTTTTTTCCGCCTGTGGATCATCCCGTTCAGCCGAATAAACAGGATACGGGGCGGTGATAAGAAGCGATTGGGAAAAAGGCTCCGGCAACTTGCCGTATATCTCTTCGGTGACGAAGGGAAGCAGGGGATGAAGCAGGCGCAGCGATTGGGCGAGCACGTCCAACAGCACTGTTGTCGCGCGGTCTTTTTCGTCATCACTGCCGTCTTTTATGGAAAGTTTTGTTGCCTCCACATACCAGTCGCAAAAATCGTTCCAGAAATATTCGTAAGCCGTCTGCGCCGCGTCATTAAAGCGGTAGGAAAGGAACGCCTGCTCCATTCCGCGCGCCGTGGCGTTCAGACGCGAATAAATCCACTTGTCAGCCGGATGCAGATTTGGGTTTTCAACAAGGTTTCTACCTTCAAGGTTCATCAAAATATAACGGCTGGCGTTCCAGACCTTGTTGGCGAACTTTGATCCAAGTTTAAAGGACTCCTTGTCCATGAGTATGTCCTGCCCCTGCGCGCAGAGGTACGCGAGCGTAAACTTCAAAGCATCCGCGCCGAACTCACTGACTATTTCCAGCGGATCAATGCCGTTACCCAGCGTTTTGCTCATTTTCCTGCCCTGCTTGTCGCGGATGAGCTGATGTATGTAAACGTCGCGGAAAGGCGCTTTGCCTGTGAACTCAAGCCCCGCCATGATCATGCGCGCCACCCAGAAAAAGATAATGTCATAGGCGGTAACAAGCGCCGTGGTGGGGTAAAAGCGGCGGAAATCCTCCGTGGAGCATTGGTCATTTTCCCAGCCCATGACGCTGAACGGCCACAGCCAACTGGAAAACCACGTATCAAGCACATCGGGGTCTTGTTCAATGTTACAGGAATTGCAATGCGTACAGGCGGAAAGGTCGGTGCGGGAAACCGAGGTTTTTCCGCAATCGGCGCAGAGCCATGCGGGAATTCGATGCCCCCACCAAAGCTGACGGCTGACACACCAGTCGCGGATGTTCGTACGCCAATGTTCGTAAGTGTTTTCCCACTTTTTTGGGTAAAAAATTATGTCCCCATTCCGCCACGAAGCGAGGGCTTTTTCGGCAAGCGGCTTCATGCGGACAAACCACTGCTCCGACAGATACGGCTCTATTACGGTATTGCAACGGTAGCAGTGACCCACAGCGTGTGTGAGACTTTGCTCTTTCACGTAAAAGCCGCCTTCTTTGAGGTCTTCAAGCACAAGTTTCCGCGCTTCTTTTATGCTCAAGCCACGGTATTTTTCAGGCACCGCTTCGTTAAGGCGGCCGTCGGGTGTGAGGATGTTGATTTCAGGCAAGCCGTGCCGCCGCGCCAGTTCCCAGTCGTTGGGATCGTGGGCGGGCGTGACTTTGAGCGCGCCTGTTCCGAACGCGCGGTCAACGTAGCTGTCGGCGATAAGCGGGATTTCGCGCCCGGTAAGAGGCAGGCGGATCATCGTTCCAAGCCGCGGAGAATAGCGCTCGTCCTCGCCGTGGACGGCAACGGCCGTGTCGCCAAGCAGTGTTTCAGGGCGGGTGGTGGCAATCTCGATGAAGCTGTCGGGTGAGTCCGCAAACGGATAGCGGATGTGGTAAAGAAGACCTGAGCTTTCTTCATGTTCAACTTCGTCATCGGCAAGTGCCGTGCCGCAGGTGCAGCACCAATTTACCAGATAATTTCCTTTGTACAATAAACCACGCTCGTACAGGGTGACAAACACTTCCCGCACCGCGCGGGAAAGACCTTCATCCATTGTGAAGCGTTCCCTGTCCCAATCCACGCTTGCCCCCATGCTCGCCATCTGGCGGCTGATAACGGCGTGGTGATCTTCCTTCACTTTCCACGTTTCTTCGACAAACTTCTCCCGCCCTATGTCATGCCGCTTCTGCCCGCGCGCGTGTAGCATTTTTTCCACCACGTGCTGGGTGGCAATTCCTGCGTGATCGGTGCCGGGAACCCAGAGCGCGCTCTCACCTTTCATGCGGTGATAACGGATTACAATGTCGATGATGGAGATAACCAGCCCGTGCCCAAGGTGGAGGATGCCTGTGACGTTGGGCGGGGGAATGGTTATAACATAAGGTTTCGCAAAACCTTCCGGTTGTTTTCCGTCACCAGCAGCGGGTTTGAAACTGCCGCTCTCTTTCCATGCGGCGTAAATTCTATCTTCAAAGGTTTTTGGGTTGTAAGCTTTTTCCAGTTCAATTGCCTTCATGAATACCTCAGCTTCAATCTTATACGAATTGGGGGGAGGTATTCAATTGGAGGTTTTGAGGATCAGGCCGCAAGCCAGCCCGATGCTACAGTAAAATATTATGGGAAAAGGCTCCTAATATTCACGACTTCTGGTATAATACTCCCGCAGGAGAACACTATGAAACTTGAAAAGCGGTACGCCCAACATCCTGATGATGCGAAGCTTTACGACACCGAAAAAATGCGCGATCATTTTCTTTTTGACAAGGTTTTTGTCAAAGACGAAATCAGCCTTTGTTATACCCATTCGGACAGGGTTGTTTTTGGGGGGGCGTTTCCGGTTGAAAAAGAACTTAGGCTTTCAGGCGGCAAGGATTTTGGAAGTGATGTGTTTCTTGATCGCAGGGAACTTGGAATAATTTGCGTCAGCGGCGGCGGAACGATAAA
>JAIRQD010000137.1:0-6868 GCA_031256655.1 Treponema sp. | reverse complement strand
CTGAATACATGTTCCTTGACGACACAGCCTGCAATTTGGCTTCGCTTAACCTGCTTGGATTTTACAACAAGAAAACAAAAACCTTCGATGTTAAAAGCTACCGCCACGCGATACAGATGTGGACAACGATACTGGAAATCTCCGTTGTCATGGCGCAGTTCCCTTCCCCGCGCATCGCGGAGCTTTCTTTTGAGTACCGCACGCTTGGGCTTGGGTACGCTAACTTGGGAAGCCTGCTGATGGTCATGGGGCTGGCGTATGATTCGGAAGAGGGCAGGGCGGTTGCCGCAGCACTTTCTGCGATTCTTTCAGGTGAGGCGTACGCGCAATCTTCGCGTTTGGCGGTAACCCTAGGGGCGTTTGCGCGTTATGGTGAGAATGCCGCCAATATGCTTCGCGTCATGCGCAACCACCGCCGCGCCTGCTATAACTCACCGCATGATGAGTACGAAGATTTGCGCACAGTGCCTGTAGGCATTGAAAGTGAACGCCTTGCTTCTTGCGGACAGGGCTATCTTTTGGAGGCGGCAAAACAGTGCTGGGATGAAGTGCTGGAATTGGGCGAGCGGCACGGTTTCCGCAACGCGCAGGTGAGCGCCATTGCGCCGACCGGAACTATCGGGCTTTTGATGGACTGTGACACCACAGGTGTTGAACCTGATTTTGCGCTTGTTAAGTTCAAAAAACTTGCAGGAGGCGGCTACTTTAAGATCATAAATCAGTCTGTGCCTGAGGCGCTTGCGGCTCTGGGTTATTCGGCAAAGGATATTGATGCCATCACCGCCTACGCCACCGGGCGAAAAACGCTTGAGGGTGCGCCTGAAATCAACAGCCGCTCACTTGGAGAAAAAGGTTTTACCCCCGAAGCTTTGGCGTTGGCGGAGGAAGCTGTAAAAAGCGCCATAGGTCTTGAAGGGGTGTTTAATCATTTTATTCTTGGCAAAGATTTTATGGAGAAAAAATTAAAAATAACGGAGGCGGTTTTTTCCGCCCCGTCTTTTAACCTCCTTAAGCATCTGGGTTTTTCAGACGAACAAATACAGGCCGCGACACTTTACGCCTGCGGGACGATGGGCATTGAAGGTGCGCCCGGGCTAAAGCCTGAGCATTATGCGGTGTTTGACACGGCAACCCCGTCGGGCGAAAACGGCACGCGATGCATTCCGTGGACGGCGCACGTTGAGATGATGGCAGCCTGTCAGCCGTTTATATCGGGGGCGATTTCAAAAACCATCAATATGCCCAATTCCGCCGATTACGAGGATGTGAAGGGCGCGTTCCTTCTGGCGTGGAGGCGGGCGTTGAAAGCTGTGGCGCTATACAGGGACGGCTCCAAACTTTCCCAGCCGCTTTCCTCTTTCGCGCCCGGAACCGACCCGCTTGCCGATACCATTCTTGGGGTGCAAAAATCCATGGCGACAGGTTACGTCCACGGTGTAAGCCCTGACCGGCGCAAAGGCGGCAAACCGCGCATTGGCCGGCGCTCCCTGCCCAACCGCCGCAAGGGCTACACCCAAAAAGCCAAAATCTGCGGACACTCGATTTTTATCCGCACAGGCGAGTACGATGACGGAAATCTGGGTGAGATTTTTCTTGACATGCACAAGGAAGGGGCTGCCTTCCGCAGCCTTTTAAACAGCTTTGCAATCGCGGTGTCGCTGGGTCTGCAATACGGGGTACCCCTTGAAGAATACGTTGACGCGTTCACCTTTAGCCGTTTTGAACCCAGCGGCGTGGTGCAGGGGCATGAGTATGTGAAAATGGCGACCAGTGTCCTTGACTACATCTTCCGCGACTTGGCTATCAGCTATCTTAAGCGTTCGGATTTGGGGCAAGTGAAACCTGAGGATCTTTTGACCACGGGGACGAAAACAGGCTCGCAAGAAGATATCTTAAATAACCCCAAAAGCAGTCAGGGCAAAACCAAAGCGGCAGATGCGCCACAGGCCGCAGCGGTTCAATCACTTATGGCAGGCGATGGGGGGAAGGGAAACCCCGCTAAAGCGACATCCAAAGCTGAGGAAGACGCGGCAAAAGTTTTGCAGGCACGCATTAAAGGCTACGAAGGCGATCCCTGTCCGGCCTGCGGAAGCCTGACTTTGCTTAGAAGCGGCACCTGCATGAAGTGCGACACCTGCGGAGGGACAACAGGCTGCAGTTGAACGCGGGGATGGTGAGCCTGAACAACGCTAAAATCCGCAGGTATCAAAGTTATCACTGTTTCCCCCGTCCCGTATCTTGACGGTGGATGCAGCAATAACTTGGTACAAAAAATTATTTAAATAAATTTACATACAGAAATGTATATAAATCAGCACTCCCGTCAATAATTTTGCTTGTGGGCTTACCCTGACCATGCCCTGCATTTTTCTCTGTTTTGAGCAAGATTGGGTTTTCTCCTGCGTCTGCCGCCTGTAAAGTAGCCGTGAATTTTCGTGCATGACTTGGCACACAACGATCATCGGTGTCGGCGGTCATAATAAGAGTAGGCGGATAAACAACATTCATTTTGATATTATGCAAAGGGGAATATTTATAAAGATATTTAAACTGTTCCGGGTCTTCGGCGCATCCGTATTCACCTGTGGTAAATCGCCCTGAAGGAAAGCAGTGATGACGCAACATATCAAACAAAGGAACTTCTGCAACGACCGCGCCGTAGAGGTCCGGCCGCTGTGTCAAACAGGCTCCAACCAAAAGCCCGCCATTTGATGCTCCCAGAATACCAAGTTTATTTGCCGTGGTGTACTTTTCGTTTATCAAGTATTCTCCTGCTGAAATAAAATCATCAAAAACATTTTGTTTGTTTGCGAGCTTGCCCGACTGATACCATGCTTCACCGTACTCCAAGCCTCCACGCAAACAAGCGGCAACATAAACACCACCTTTTTCAAGCCAAACAAGATTTGTTAATGAGAAAAGTGGTATTTCACTAATATCGAAACCGCCGTAACCGTAGAGTAAAACAGGATTTTTTCCGTCCTTTTGCATGTCTTTTCGGTGGGTAATAAACAAGGGGATTTTAGTGCCATCCTTTGAAGTGCAAAATACTTGATATGATTCGTATTCATGAAAAGGAAAATCTATTTTTTGAGCAAACCATACAGTAGGCTCTTTACCCGAAAAATCATAGCGGAGGATGGTAGGCGGGTAGAGATAACCGCTGATTTCAATAAAAAACTCTTCCCTGTTCTGATTTCCACTGATTTCAATAACTGATGCCAGCGGCGGCAGATTAATCGCCTTGATCATAGTTCCATCAAGGTTATACAGATGCAGGCGGTGCGTAGAGTGAACCAGAGTGCAAACAAGAAGATGATTATTTACCAGAGTAACTGATTCCATTGTTACACTTTGTTCCGGGACAGCAGTTTGCCAATTCTCGGCACCTTTCTCGGTAAGTTTAAGACGCATTACCTTGCCAAAAGGTGCATCTATTCGCGTGTAACAATAAGCGACATCATCGACAACGCCAATCACCTTGTAGCCTTCGCCTTCTACAAAATCATCAGCGATAGGAATCCACGCAGAATAAAGTTTTGCAAACGGTTTATAATAAAGTTTGCTCTTGTTAAGCAAACCACAATAAACCGTCAGAAAAGCCCATTTTTTATCCTCATCGGTGAAAAAATAAAAGTCCCATTCCGGATTTTCAGGAGCACTGTGAATTAAAATATCATCGCTTTGCTGTTGCCCAAGCATATGCAAATAAACCATTGCGTTTTCCGGTTTTATCTCAAGCACATTTGTACTTTTTGGCTCTTGGTAACGGGAGTATACAAAACCGCTTTCATCGGGCAGCCACGCAATATTTGTGTACTGTGTATGCAAAATAACATCGCTCAAATTTTTTCTTGTCTTAAGGTCGAGTATTTTTATAACTTGCCAATCTGAGCCATTGGTGGATAACCCAAACGCAAAATAATTTCCCTTTGGACTGATTCTGCCTGACACCACAGCCACAGTACCGTCTTCGCTTAAAAGATTTGGATCAAGTATTACTTCTCCAGTCTGATTAAGGTCAGTGGAACGGTAATAGACATACTGGTTTTGCAGTCCGTTGTTTCTTGCTGTGTAGTAATAACCTTCTTCGTAGAACGGCGTGCTTACCTTGGGACAATCCCACAATTTTGTCAGGCGCGATTTAAAAGATTGTCGTATATCAAAGCGGCTAATATATTTTTCAAAATCAGCATTCTGCTCGTCAGCCCACTGCTGCACCTCTGGGGCTGTATCGTCTTCAAGCCAGCGGTAAGGGTCTGCAACTTTTGTGCCGTGGTAATTATCAATGACCAGATCGCGGCGGGTATTACGGCGCGGCGGCAAGTTCATGTATTTATTATCCTCCACTTGAGGCTTGTTTTATTCTATCAATCCATTGTTCTATCGTATATACCCCCTAAAACCGCAACGAAAGTCCCATCCGTATACTCACGTTGGCGTTAAGAAACTCATTCCCCGCAACCCAGCCGTTTGTCTTGGCGGTAAAGTCTATGTAGGGAAAGACATTCCTTGTTGCACGGTGATCAATGCGCAAGCCAAACAGCCCCAAAAACTCTGGTGTGCTGGTTCTGAATCCTTGGTTTCTCGGCTGCACGCCGATTAACACGCGCGGTGAAAGAAGAAAACTCTGGTTGCCAAGATTTACCGGAAAGTCTATAAGCTCAGCCTCAATTGCCGGAAAATAGCTGCTGTAGTTCATAAAATTGTGCATGGTAAAAATCATATTAAACGGACTTCGTTTAAGAAAAACTGTTGCGGAAATGTTATAGCCAAAAGAAGTGAGAAGATGACGCATGGCAAAGTTCATGTGAAAGCCTGTGTCACCAAGCGGAATTCTTCGTATGCCGAACATCATTGGCGAAAGGTAATTAAGAAAATGTAGACGCGATTGCAGCCGCAGAAATCGATAAGCTTGGGGTGTTAGATGATCAAAGGTTAAATATTCACCCTCTTCAAGTTCAATGGTTTCGTCGATGTTAAATAAAAAAAATGCCCAGCCAAAAAAATCCGCAACAAAGTCAGAAGCAAGGTATCCATGTATGGTTACCGTACTCCACCAGTATACAAATTCATGCGTCAACTGTTTGTTGTGAAAAAAA
The DNA here is from genome assembly GCA_031256655.1 of Treponema sp. Lineage (GTDB taxonomy): Bacteria > Spirochaetota > Spirochaetia > Treponematales > Breznakiellaceae > WRKT01. The sequence goes on along the minus strand of JAIRQD010000137.1, from coordinate 1,766 downwards.
TTGTTGCGCTGCAAGCGGTTTATCAGCGCGTAATCTCCTTCCATGCCGGCAGCATACATTCTCGCTACATCAGGACGGCTTTCATTCAAAATGCGATCTATGCTATCCGGATCAAAGTCCAAAGGCAAAACTAGTTGACCAAAAGGAAATCTGTTTACCGGGTTGGAGCTCCATTCTTCAAAACGTGCGAATTTAGCACGGTGAAATTCTTCATGCAGCCAACTTGTGCCCCCCGGCATCCAAAGCAAGAGAAACTGACCTACTGCCAAACCGCCAAAATAGAAATTCCTTGTCCATCTTTCCCCAAGTACATTGGTATTTCTGAATTGTCTCATTCCGAAATGAAAGGCGGTATTAACATTCTGTGCAAAAGCCAAAGACTGCGCCATGCTGGGGTTTGTGTAGCTGCCAAAAAAACCATACCTCACCGCGTTCATAGCATGAATTTGGAATGGGAAGTCAAACACGGGAAAGTCAAGTATCAGTCGTGGGCTGTCGTCTGCTTCCGTTGTATCTTGCTGGGCAAAAACGTATACATTAAGCGAAAGGCACAAAACAAATAAAACAAAATATCTCTTGCTCATAATCGCTCCTCTTTTTAATACGTCTTTTAGTCTGCAATATTACTCCTAAAACCGCAGTGAAAGCCCCATTCTTATGCTCACATTGGAATTAAGAAACTCATTCCCCGCAACCCAGCCGTTTGTCTTGGCGGTAAAGTCTATGTAGGGGAAAAGATTTCCGGTTGCACGATGATCAACGCGCAATCCAAACAGTCCCAAAAACTCATGCCTTGAAGTCCTGAATTCCTGACCCCGTGGCTGTGTTCCAAGCAATATCCGCGGGGATAGGTAGAAATGCTGCCCGCCGAGATTAACCGGAAACTCTATAAGCTCAGCCTCAATTGCCGGAAAATAGTTGCGATGATTTTGGTTATTGTGGAAGGTAAATGCCATATTAAAAAGTTCGTTTTTCAGAAAAGCAGTCGCAGTGACATTTGATCCAAAAGAAGTGAGATAATGACGCAGGGCAAAGTTCCATTCCCAGCCGGTGTCACCAAGCGAGAATGATCTGCGCCCGAACAGCATGGGCGAAGCAAAATTAAGAATGCCTAGCCAGCCCTGCCGTGTCAAAAATTCTCTTTCCTCATCGGTCAACTGAGAAATTGTTATGTACCGTGCCACACTGCCGTCCCCGGAAGGGTGCAACCCCCGTGCAGAATATGGCTCATCAGGTCGAAACAGTTCGTAAACCCAGTTTATCTCTTCAAAGCCTGCAAAATAACGACGTCTTTGTCTCCTGTCTCGCCTTTGCATTGCTTCTATCTCTGCATCAATATCAAAAAAGGGAAGCCCTGCATTATAAATTATCATAGCAGAAGTCATGCCATAGCTTAAAAAGGAGGATAAAAGAGCTGTTACCCAGATAAGGTCATCTGTATCATGAAAAAAATATTTACGCATCATTCTGTCACCAAATAGGGTGAGGGCTTCTCTGCCGGCTGAATGCATACGAATAAAGTCATGAGGAGCGGTGGTCTTAAAATCCCCCAGCTCATCATCGGTAAACCCCGTAACCCATCTCGGGTTAAAAATATTCATGCGACCGTTATGGCTTGGGACACCATTAAGGCTTAGTATTGCGCGATGGAATTCTTGACCCATCCATGTATAGCCAAAAGGAAGCACATACATAAACGCGAGAATACCGGCAGCAGTAACTCCAAAGTATACGGTGTTCCTTAATGGCGTATCTATATTCAGACT
>JAIRQD010000202.1:0-23335 GCA_031256655.1 Treponema sp. | reverse complement strand
TTCCGCTTTCATTAAAAACCGGAATAATTATCGAAATGCGTTCACCATTAATTTGAGTGCTGTTTACCAATGCACAGGTAAACAGAACATTATACAGTGAGGTATTCATTCTTCATCCTTTCCAAAAATTCCTGCGATGTATAAAGTTTAATCTTTTCAAAAGTATAGGCATCTTTCAGAACTCTTTCCGGACTTTGGTACTCCACCCAAGCCATGGAACACCATGTAACGCCACGTAAACATGTAATTGTAAAAAACGGCAATGTATCTTGCCATAAAATGTTTGGATCTGAATAATGTTTTGAATGGCTGCAATAAACATGCAGAAATTTTTGGATCTCACTTTCAGTTAAAATTGATTCTGTTTTCCAAAGCGTAGTTGTCGGAGCCAAAAAATGCCCTAAGTCCTGACCGGGACAAGCATATAATGGTTTTTCCCAATCCACCAAAAACGTTATATCATCGTTTACCAAAAAATTGCCTGAGTTTAATTCTGTGTTTATAAGACAGCGCAACGAAGAATTTTTTGCGCCTTCTACAATTTTCTTCCCGCTTTCAAGAAGTAAAGACAATAACTGCTTTACATCATTATTGCCCAAATCGCTGTTAAGATAATGGCTTGCCATAACATTACACTCATCCAAAATAGCGTCGCACGGATTTTCCGGTGTCAATAAATGGTGGCTGGAATTAATTTCCAAATTGTGAATATCTGCAAGGCAAAAAGCCGCCTGAGCAAGATCAGAGTTTTCGTAGCGCAGCGAACGCCCGGGAAGAAATTCCATTATCATAAAACCGTAAGGAATTGCGGTTTTTGTGTCGTCAATGTAAAGCGGTTTTGGCGTTCGTCCGCTTGATTCCAAAAGCCGCAAAGCTTCAAACTCATAACGCACCTGATTTTCCAGATGCATTTGGCTTCCCATGGGAACTCGCAATACAAGTTTTTTATCCGAATGAGGTTTGCGGAAAATGTAATTGATATTATATTCACCGTGACCCAAAAGCTCAAAGTCTATTTTTTCGTTTGGGTTAATATTCAGAAAACTACAAAAGCTTTCAGATTTAATCACCGGGGTTAAGTCAATTACATTCATAATTAACCTCTTTTCAAAAAGATTTCTTTCAAAACAATTCTGGTTTCCTTGCACTCAAGATTTGATGAAGCTGCAAGCATTTTTTGCAGCTTCATCAAATCTTCTTTTTCGTCAATGTCCATCGTGTTATGTCCAACCGCGCAAGTTCTCCCGCATTTGGCAGCGGCGGCAAGAGTTTTTTCAAACACAGATGAAACGCCGTATTCCTCCAAACGAAAAACTTCTTCACACAGTTGCTTCATTCCAATTAGATAATAGCCGCCGTCTTCAGTCGGACATAAAACTATATCATGCTTTTCCAGTAAGTCAAATGCATCATCCACCGCACATGAATGCAGAAGCGGCAAATCGCTTCCGGTTAAAATACAGCGCTTGTATCCCTTATCAAATACATGGCGGATTGCGTTGCTCATCCGTTCACCCAATGTCTTCCCTTGCTGCGGGAAAAAAGTGCGGGCTTCAGGCAGCAACGCACGCAAATCCGCCAAATTGCCTTTAGGTGTATAACAAACAAAGATGTCACAAGCGGTTTTTGTCCCACGTAATACTTCATATATATCACGAATGAACGCGCTCTGCAAAAGGCAGCATTCTTCAGCCGCGAGAAACGGCTGAAGCCTCGTTTTGGTTTTACCCGGAAGCGGAATCCGGGTAAAAAGTATAATCGCGCTTTCTTCCACGGTTACCGCTACGCGCCTTTTTTAAAGTCTTCTTTTAAATTGATACCTTTCTTTTTTGCTATGTATTTAGGGATGAGGGAAACTAAAAACAGGATCACACCGGCTATTGCAAACATAATCATGAGCTGCCAAATCGGCTGCCCCGCAACAATTTGCCCTGCCATGAATGCATAAATAAATGCACCTGGAGCCATCGTAATTGAGGAAACAAAGAAAAAGGTACTCAATTTAATCGGAGTAAGCCCATAAACATAGTTTTGCACATTGTAAGGAAAAGCCGGAACCAAACGAGTGAGAATTAAAAAGCTTGTTCCATTTTCCCGAAACCCTTTTTCAATTTTTGCAAACACCGGACTATTCTGAAAGCGGGCTACAATGGTGTCGCGCGCAACATACTTTGCCACGATAAACGCGGCGACGGCTCCGAAAGTAGCGCCCACCAAAGACAATATCGCGCCCAAAACCGGACCGAAAGCAACACCTGCCGCAAGAGTAATTGGAAACGCAGGGAGCATGAACACAGCGATTAAAATGAAAAGCACGATAAATACAATCCACCCAAGATGTCCCAAACCGGCAAGCCATTCCTGCATGGTGTGAACGCCTTCAAGGCTTAAGTGCTCGGTAAGACCAAGCCTGTTCGCGGTAAAAAAGACAGCGGCAATTACCACAACAGCGATAATAATTTTTACCAAGCCGCCTTTTTTATTTTTGTGTGCGTTTGTATCGGACATCTTTTACCCCTTTTATTTCATTGCGGCTTTAATAAGGCTCTTGCTTTTATAACGGTTGCCCCATGCCTTTATCGGATTTGCAAGAACATTCGCAGGGGGCGCAGTATTGGCATACACCACATCTCCCCAAATTAAATCGAGAATGTGCCAGGCGTTTCCGCCAGCTTGAAGCATTGACGAACGACAGGCTGCACAATAAACAACGATTTTGTCAGTGGGAAAATCACCAACGCGACGAACCATCACACGTTTTGCAACGTCAGGATTGGCAGGCACAACCATTCCGCCAAAACCACAGCAGCGCGTATTGGCACGAGTTCGTTCAGGCTCTACAGTTTTATATCCCAGCTCATTCATAATCCAGCGTATGCCGTCATGAATATCTGTGTAATCGCGCACCGAGCATGAGTCGTGCAAGGAAAAAACCGCGTCACTGTTTTTTGCCTTACCGCGAATTTCTTCAGGCAGCCCAATTTTCGGGAAAATCTCCCACAGCGAAGTTGTTTTGAAGTCCTTAACTTTTGAAAGAAGCTTCATGCAGCTTTGGCAAGACACAATAAGTTCGTCTATCTCGCAATACTTAATGTCATCAAGCAAATTCTCCAACCGCTTGTTAAACATATCAGCCTGACCAATTGCCTGCGTTGGTTTTCCGCAACACTTTTGTATAACCGACAAATCAGGAAATACGTTTTTCAAATGTTTAACTGTCGCTTGAACATTTGCGGGTGAGTACGAAGGAAGTGCGCATCCTGGCATATATCCCATTCTGTTTGTTTTTTCGCTCATTGTTTTTTCGCTCCTTTAATTCTTGTTGTAAACAACTTTGAGAAGCCCAATTTCTGATGCATTTTTATGGCTTTGTGTCCAGGCATCGGTGATTCACCGCCGTGAGCTTTGACCATATCTTTGCGGATTGCGCCGAAGAGTTCGGCAAACTTGAATTCCTTGGGACAAACGAGCGTGCATTGATCGCACATATTGCAGGAGTACGCAATCAGAGGTTGAATATCTCCGTCTTCCAAAAACTGCTTAAACATTTTGCCCGGATAAAGTGTAAAGTCGTTAAGCATAATGCATTCGTCCATGCATTTTTTGCATTCGCATTTAATGCAACGCTGACCTTCTTTGGCGGCAGTTTCGTCATCAAACCCTAAATCGCATTCCTCAAATGTCCGCTTGCGAGTTTCCGCCGGCATCATTCTGGTATGCAGTCTTGGGAGATCGACAATATCGTCGGGAAGGGGAATATCAAGCTCTGTTTCAAACCAGTATTCATTAAGAAAATCCCTGTCGCTAGTTAAATCCTGACCCGAAAGAAAACGGTTTGCTGAAATTGCGGCTTTTCTTCCAAGTGCCAACGCTTCAATAACAATTGTGCCGCCGGCGCAATCACCTGCCGCAAAAACTTTGTCTATGCCTGTATTGAGCGTTTGTTTATCCACGACATAACGTCCGCCGCCAGCCTGTTTCACTTCTCCGGCGGTAACGTCAATTACCTGCTGTCCGGTGGCAAAAATAATCATGTCGCATTCAAGCTGCAGTTTTTCATCGCTGAAACTGGGGCTGAATTTTCCGTCAGCGTCAAAAACTGAAACGCACTTTTTCATTTTAATGCCGCAAACTTTTCCGTTCTCGCTTGCAAGCTCTTCACCGCCCCAGCCGCAATGAAAAGGAATGCCTTCTTCAACTGCGCCGCTTTGCTCGTGTCCGCTTGCAGGCAATTCTTCTTTTTTTTCAAGGGATGCGATCATTACATCATTAGCGCCAAGCCTGAGCGCTGTTCGTGCGCAGTCCATCGCAACATCGCCGCCGCCCACAACAAGAACTTTTTTGCCGACAGGAGTGTTTTTATTGTCTAAAGATGCACTGCGCAGAAAGTCAACCGCATTGGTGAGACCGGAAATGCCTTCAGCGCCTTTTATTGGAGGTATCGAACCTTTGTGAGCGCCAATTGCAACAATCACCGCATCATAGCGTCCGGTAAGTTCCTTAAACGAAATGTCTTTTCCAACTTCAACACCAAAATTAAACTTAATTCCCAATTTACTCAAATATGAATATTCAAAATCAACTATTTTGCGCGGCAAACGATATTCAGGAATACCCACGCGCAGCATTCCGCCTGAAGCATTAAGCTTTTCATAAACGCTTACTTCGTGCCCTTCTCTTGCAAGGTCAATAGAAGCCTGAGCACCGGCGGGACCCGAACCAATCACGGCAACTTTTTTCCCGCTTGCAGGCTTTTTGGAAATATCCCACAAGTCTTCTTTATCTGCGCGGTCTGCGGCATACCGTTTCAGAGCGGCAATGGCGATTGGCTGTTTGTACTCTTTTTCGCGCCGGCATACATCTTCGCACGGATGAGCGCAAATTCGCCCCAAAACGCCGGGTAAAAAAAGCTTTTCCCTGATCTTCAAAACGGCTTCAGTGAGCTTACCTTCCCCGATAAGATTTACATAAGCTTTAGCGTCAGTGTGCATTGGGCAGCGAGCTGAACAGAAAGAATTGTGTTCTCCCTGACAGTCTTTGGCAATTTCTTTTGCTTTCTCAATTATGGTTTGGTCAAAAGTCTTCATGTTATAATTCCATCCCCTTTTCGTTTATTCTTACCGTATGCAACAAAAAAGGCGGCGGAGTTTTCACCGCCTTTTTTGTTGCAAATGTGTGTTAATTAGTTTCGATAGGATGTCCGGAAATTGAGTAATCGTTCCACGAGCCGTCATAGTTTAATACGCGCTGCGGCCAGCCTAAAACTTCGGTGAGCACAAACCACATATTCGCCGCGCGCACGCCGCCAAGACAATACACAATGATCCGCTGGTTATCAGGAATATGCGCAACAAGAGTTGTCAGCTCTTCGACCGATCTAAAGGTTCCGTCAGGATTTAAAAGGTCAACAGGATATGTTACCTGAATTGCGCTGGGAATTCGTCCGGCATTCCATTCGCCGGGTGAGCGCACATCAAGTATTGCCCAGTTCGGATTATGCTTTGCATCAAGAACATCAGGAAGATCGGCGTTTATAAAACCAACCCTGTTCACTGCCCTGAATTCCACCGGGGCGCGGGGAGGACCCGCACCATCGTTGACAACTCCGCCGGCGGCAAGCCAAGCAGCTGTTCCGCCGTCAAGCAGCCGTACCCGCTCGTGCCCGAAAGCTCGCATCTGCCAAAAAAAGCGGGCTGCCCACAAATTGTTTTGATTGCAATAAACAATAATCGTGTGATCGTTGCTGATTCCGTGATGCCCCAAAACCATCTCATGAGCTTCCAGTGTCCCAAGCCTCATAGGATCGCCGACCACTGTTTGCAAAAGCAGGGCGCGGTTAATCCAGACGGCTCCCGGAATAACTTGATTTGGTGCGGCGGAAAAATCCACAACAATGACATCATCTCTTTCCATAAGCTCAGGAAGCTCAGATGCTGAAACAAGCGAATACGGGTTATGCATCCCAGTTCTCTCAACAATTTCTCCCATAACAAATGGGGTAGCGCGCGGCGGGCGTCCCGCCATGAAACCTGCTCCGAACAAAACACCGGCAACAATAACTGCTGCAACAACGATAGAAATCTTTTTCATCTTTTTCCCCTTAATTTGCAATTTTTGATAGATATAACTATCTATTGACAAAGCAAAGCAAATAGTATATAAAACTATAACAACTGTATCATCACCATATCCAACAGTCAAGCATCTTTTAAAAATATTCTTAAAATAAAATAAAACAAAGAGGTACGCAAAATATATGGAAATCAGACAACTTGAAACATTTGTCTGTGTGGCTAGAAACTTAAGCTTCTCCAGAGCTGCTGAAGAGGTAAACTTGTCTCAACCAACAATAAGCACTCACATTAGTTCCTTAGAAGATTATCTTGGCGTGCAGCTTCTGGTACGTAATACAAAGGAAGTTTCAATCACAAGAGCGGGAGAAGATTTTTTGATCGTTGCGCAAAAAATGCTTTCCATTCGAGATCAAGCGCTGCACGATGTTAAGTGCAACGAATACAACGCGTGCGGAAATATTTCCATCCTTTCATCAACAATTCCCGCGCAGCATTTATTGCCGGAATTAAGCGCGGCTTTTCAAGAACAGTACCCTAATGTTATTTTCCGTGTGGAACATGCGGACAGCAGAACTGTTGAGCAGAGCATGAGCGCCTTCCGGTATGACTTTGGCTTTATGGGCACCGCTCCGGATGACAGCCGGTTTGTTCATTATCCTGTATGCGAAGACGAATTGGTTTTGGTTGTTCCAAACGACACAGTGATAAACAATATGTCAATTCATGAAGGTTTTGCCGGTTTTATAACCGAGGTTCCGTTTATTACACGGGGAAGCGGATCGGGAACACGCACAGAGATTGAAAGTATTTTTTCAAAGATTGGTGTTGATGTTCGCAAACTGCGTATAGCAGCTTATTTTTCTGACAACCACAGCATTCTAAACGCGGTTTCCAAAGGGATGGGTGTTTCACTTATTTCCAGAGTTGCCGCCGCTTTGTATGCCCAGGCCGGATTGCTTAAAGCCATCGATCTCGATAGTTCCCTGTTCAGCCGCCAAATATATATAGTGCATAACAAGGAGCTTTTTCTTTCGCCAATACAGCAGCTTTTTTGTGACCATGCCAGGAATTTTTACCGGAACGGCGGCGGTCACTAGGCGCTACAGCGATGATAGTGCTTGCAATATCACGTCAATTTCGGTTTCCATTGTCTGCCGTCCAAAACTGAATCGGACTGTTCCGCCCGGATACGTACCCGCCGTTTTGTGTGCTAAAGGCGAACAATGCAAACCGCTGCGGGTAACAATGCCGTGTTGTTCATAAAGACATTGCGACACTTCTCCCGCATCATAACCGTCCACAGTAAGCGAAACGGCGGCAACACTGCGATCGGGATTAAGTGTTCCGTATGGCTTTACTTTTTTTATGCCGGACAGCCCTTCCAAAAATCGCTTAAGGCAGGCACGCTCATGCTCCCAAATATTTTCAACACCTGTGCGGATAATTTCCTCTACAGATGCGGCAAGACTCAAAATGCCGGGAGTATTTTGTGTGCCGGCTTCATATTTATCAGGCAGATAATCCGGCATATCAAGTGAGTGCGAATCGCTGCCGGTGCCGCCTGAAACCCAGCCTTTCAATTCACTGCACGCGCGTTCACCGATAATAAATCCGCCTGTGCCTGAAAAAGCGCCGAGTCCTTTGTGTCCGGCAAACGCAACGAAATCGCAATGCGAGGTTATCTTCCACGGCAAAACGCCTGTGGTCTGCGCCATGTCCAAAACGGTGATCACGTTGTGTTCATGGGCAATCTTAAAACATTCATTAACCGGCAAAATTGTTCCAAGCACATTTGACGCGTGGGGCATAACAAATAAGCGCGTATTTTTGCGAATTGCCGCGCTGAGTTTTTCAGGTGCCAAAGATCCGTCCGGATCGCATTGCAGCCATTGAAGCTCAATAAAGCCAGCCTTTTCCAGCGCATGAAGCGGGCGGGCTGTTGCATTGTGCTCAAGACTTGTTGCAAGTACGTGATCACCTGGGCGCAAAAAGCCGCGAATCGCCATGTTCAGCGCGGCTGTTGCCCCGCTTGTAAATATCACCCGCAGCGGATCATCTGCGCCTAAAAGCTTGGCGATTGCTTTGCGCGCACGCAAAGCAATCGCTACCTTGTCTAGGCTTCCGAAGTTACGCCCGAAGTTAATCTGCGCCCCGCCAAGATAGGCGTAAATCTCTTCAAGCACGGCTTCGGACAAGCGTGGTGTTGTCGCGGCGTAATTTGCGTAAATCATGCTTTGAACTACAGTGTTATGATGCTGGCGGCTTTTGCCAGATGATTTGTAATCGCCATCATATCTACAATGCTTCCAACCGCAAGCGTCGTTTTATAGTAATTGGCGCAGGTTCCGCAAGTGTACACGTTTGTGCCGTTTTCCTGCAGCTTTTTCAAGTCTTCCACGGTGTTTGCGCCCTCCGCAGTCAATAGAGCGCCGCCGTTTAGAAAAATCACAGCTTCAGGAATTGGCTTAAGTTGGGTGAGCGAAAATACAAATCCTTTTATTAAAAGCCTGCCAAGTTCTTCTTCGCCCCTGCCCATGCTGTCGGCTGTTATCAACACAACCGGACCGCGCGATGTATCCTTTTCCGCCGCGGCTGATTTCACTTCCGGTTCGCTAAAAGCCTCACTTCCGGCACTGCCTTTGACAACGCTTACTTTGTATGTGTCTCCGTCCTTTTCGTAAGAAAAAGAACAGCCAGTTCCATTTGCCATTTTTTCAAGGTTTTGCACCGCGACAAAGTTGTCAACCAAAACAACAACTCCGTTTGTATTAAGTTCAGCGAGAGCTTTCTTCGCGCTCACAACCGGAATTGGGCAAGGTTGCCCAAGCATATCCAATGTTTTCATAGTATCCTCCTGTTTTTATGTTTTCACGTTTTAAACAAAATCGGCTTTTCCGATCTTTCTGTTATTTCTCCGATAATTGCAGCGCTCTCATCTCCGTTTTTGCGAATTTCTGAAATAAGCGCTTGGGCTTGGTCAGGGGCAACCGCAATTAAAAGTCCGCCGGATGTTTGCGGATCAAACATTAGCTCCTGCACGGCAAACGGGAGCTTGCTCACATTAACCGCTTTTTCGGCGCGGTTGCGGTTGCGCTGTCCGGCGGCGGTTAAAAGATACTCATCGGCATATCCGGCTGCTTCAGGAATAAACGGCAAAGCTTCAGGATGCAAAACGATGGTCGCTTCTGTTCCCGCCATTTCCATAACATGGACGAGCAAGCCGAAACCGGTGATGTCCGTGCAAGCGCTCACCGTGCAGTGCATCATGCATTCGGCGGCATAACGGTTAAGCCGTTCCATACCGGCGATGGCTTGCCTGACAGATTCCTCGTTTGCCATGCCGACCCGCAAAGCCGCCATAACAATGCCTGAACCCAAAGGTTTTGTGAGTATCAATTTGTGTCCGGGTTTTGGTGTGTTGTTCCGTATCACTTTTTGCGTTTCAGCAATGCCTGAAACGGCAAGACCGTATTTCGGTTCGCGATCATAAATTGAGTGGCCGCCGCCCAGCACCGCTCCGGCCTCCGTTATTTTTTCTTCGCCCCCGGTAATGATTTCGGCAAGAATTTCTTTTTCAAAAACTTCTGGGAAACAAACCAAATTCAGCGCCAGCATAGGCCGCCCGCCCATAGCCCACACATCACTTAAGGCGTTGGCTGCCGCAATGCGCCCGAATGTTTTCGGGTCATCCACCATGGGCGGGAAAAAATCGACGGTAAAAATAAGCGACTGCTTGTCATCAAGTTTATAAACAGCCGCATCATCGCAGGTGTCGTAGCCAACCAAAAGCCTTTCATCGCGGCTTTGCGGAAGAGATGCCAGTAAAGAAGAAAGCGCGTTGCTTTCAATTTTTGCCCCGCAGCCGCCGCTGGTGCAATTAGACAAAAGCGATTTTTTTTCGCTTAACATTCAAAACTCCTTTCGCTTAACATTCAAAACTCCTTTAATGAAGTATTTTTTCGTATGAAGTTATTCCGTTTACTTCTTCGCGTTTATACGCATCCAAACCGGAAAATCCCTGTGCGGTGAGAAACGCGAAAACCTGCTCGAAATCGTCCATAGAAACCCTAAGACAAAAACCGCATCCGCCCCGAATGGCGGTAGGCGTGGGCATTACACGAACAGAAAACTTATTTTCCACAAGTGCCTGTTCTGCCATAATTGCCCTCGAAACGTTTTCAAAACAAATTACAGCTTCTTTAGAGTAAATCGGCTTGCTCCTTCTGCTTCACACTCACGATAAAATCCACAAAACTTCAGCCGTCTCATCAAAGGGATTGTAGCTGTAGTGATTCGTGTTTGAAGGAATAAATGCAAAATCCCCGGCGCGTACAGTAAATTCCTCTCCGTTGCAAACGCAGCGCAAACTTCCGCGCAGGACATAACTGTACTCATCCCCTTTGTGCGAAACTTCGCCTTCCATAGGGGAGCGAACACCGGAAGCAAAAACGGCAATTCCCATTGATGCGTCTTTTCCGGTGACTTTCTGATTAAAAGCTGTTTTCATAACAACACCATCAGCGCGGCTTAAATCTTCGGCGAGCATATCGGGAGTTATGACTTTCATAAAGAGGCTTCGCTCCTTTTTCGCTCATCGGTAAAACCGGCAACAGCAAGTGCATCATCCAAAATAACGCCGTAATCAGTTTCAGCTTGCGCCTTGCTGATGTATCCGTTTTTCACATCACTTGCGATTTTTTCTCCCGGGCGCTTAAACGAATTGCCATAACCGCCGCCGCTTGCCGTATACAAGTGAGCCTCATCGCCGGAATTCAAAACAATGCGCGCGGCAATTCCTGTGGGACCTTCTTTGGTTCCGTTTGCCCGAATAATCTCAAAGAAATTGTGGGAGCCGTCTCTGCCGCCGTCAATTCCCCAAACCGGAGATTTGAATCTGCCGAAAGAAGCCGTAAAAAGCTGCCCGTCGCTTAACGCTTTGTAGACGCGCACAGCGCCGGAACCGCCGCGGAATTCACCGGCACCCGCGCCGTCTGTGCGTAAAGAATATTCTTTAACAAGAATTCCATATCTCGTTTCGGCGATTTCAACAGGCACGTTATAGGTTTCGCCGTTTGCAACACAAAATTGCCCGACTTCGCCGTCTTTTCCGGAGCCTGCTCCCCAGCCGCCGCACGTCGGTTCCACAACCAAAAATGGTTCGCCTGAATCCTGATGTATACCCGCCAGCACAACCGAACAAACCGAAAGATAGTGTCCTGCGGTTAAACGGTCAGGAAATGTTTTTGCAAGCGCGTGCCAAATCAAGTCAGTCGCATAAAGCATTGATTCATAATACGTTGAAGTTGGTGCCGGCGGCGTGCAATTAAAAATTGAACCTTCTTCGGCAATAACTTTTAACGGTCTGAACACGCCGTCATTTACGCCAAGCTCAGGGTTTATAACTGACATAAAAACAATTCTCACTCCGGCGCAAAGCGAAGAAAAACCGGTGTTAATTGGACTTGCTACTTGCGGACTGCTTCCTGTAAAGTCAACGATAAATTCATCGTCAGTTATTGTAACTTTCACTCTTAGCTTAACCGTGTTTCCGTAGCCATCATCATCCATGTAGTCTTCCATTTCGAAAACACCTTTGGTCAGCGCTTTAAGACAAGCTTTTGAAACCAATTCACCTTGCTGTAAAAGACGCTCCATCGACGCTTTAACAACATCAACATTGTATTTGTCGCATATTTCACCAATGCGCTTGTAACCAACTCTTAACGCGGAAATCTGTCCCCACATATCACCCAGCGACATATCCGGAAATCGAACATTGGAGCGTATTATGTCAACAACGGATTGAATTATCTCTCCTGCGTCAACGAGTTTGATGCACGAAAACCGCAAGCCTTCCTGATAAATCTCTTTTGCGTCTGTTGTAAAAGAGCCGGCTGCCATTCCGCCGACTTCTGTCCAGTGAGCTTTGTTTGCGGCAAAAGCGACTATTTCATCGCGGTAAAAAATTGGCATAACCATGCCAACATCTGACGGATGTGAGCCGCCGCCCATGTACGGATCGTTAATTAAATAAACGTCTCCCGGTTTCATATTTTCTTTGCCGTGCTTTTTAATCGTGTCGGCAATCATTGGAGAAAGCATTCCGATAAAACCGGTAACTCCGTTCCCTTGAGTTAATAAATTGCCGTTTGCATCAGAAATTCCTGAAGCATAATCAAGCACCTCATAAATTATTGGACTCATTGAAGTTCTGGCAAGCACGAGAAATACTTCATCGCTGATTGCAAGAAGAGAGTCTTTTACAATGTCAATTGTAATTAAATCGTAATTATTGTTTTTCATGCTTGCTCCTCCAATGATATGAATAGATTGCCGTATTTATCGACGGTTAATTTTTGCCCTGAAAAAAACAAGGTTGAAGCAGAAGTTTCCTGAACAATTCCGGGGCCTTGAAGTTCAATTCCCGGCCAAATCTTTTCCCGTGAGTAAACAGGAATTTTTACAAAACCTTTTTCCTCAAAATAAACATCTCTTTCTTCAACAATGCATTGATCCAAAGTTGTCTGCGGTACACTGATTTCTTTTACTTCAGGCTTTTCTGTTTTCCCAAAAGCGGTTAAATGGAAATTAACGATTTCAGTCGGCGTTTGCGGCAATTTGAATGTGAAGTTTTTTTCGTGTGCTTCATGGAATCTGCTTATAATTTCATCACGCTGCTGGTCGTTCCAGGGAGCAGGCAAGGCGTTTATTTTAACGGTATGCTCCTGCCCCATGTAACGCATATCAACCGAATATTGAAGAATAATTGTTGAGCTGTCGACACCTTCACTTTTTAATTGCGTGTTAGCATCGTTTTCCAGCTGCCGCCATTCATTGTTAAGAAAATCCAAAGTAACATCGAGTGTTCGGCAAATTGATGTTTTAAGGTAATCGTGCCTTAGATCAGCCATCATCATTCCCCACGCTGAAAACACCGCGGCGGCGTTAGGCACAACAACGCTGCGAATTCCCAGTTGTGCGGCAAGGGCTGCGCAGTGCATCGGGCCGCCGCCGCCGAAAGCTACCATTGTGAAATCCCTGGGGTCATGTCCTTTGCGAACGGAAATTAACTTTAACGCGTTAAGCATATTCGATTCAGCCACACGTATAATACTGAAAGCGGCTTTGTCCCAATCAAAGGAAAGCGGCTTGCCTATATGATCAATTACAGCATCCCTGACATTATTTAAATTAACTTCGTTGTCAAAGTTTTTTGCGGAAAGTCTTCCTGTGAGCAAACACGCGTCAGTTGTTGTTGGGTAAACTCCGCCGCGACCGTAAGCCACCGGACCGGGCACAGAACCTGCGGATTTTGGCCCAACTTTTAAGCCGCCGGTTTCATCAATCCAGGCAATTGATCCGCCGCCGTTGCCGATTTCAACAATGTCAACAACAGGAGCCATAATTGGATAACCGGCATTTCGATCCGATCGTTCGATTTTATAATCAGTTATGATATTTACGTGATTGCCTGCAACGAGTGAACACTTTGCCGTGGTTCCGCCCACATCCAGCGCAATAGTGTTGCTGATCCCAAGCATTTTCCCAAGCAGCGCGGCGCCGAAAACTCCGGCAACAGGGCCTGACTCAACCATATTTATCGGTGTTTCTTTTGCCTGCTGAAAAGTTGTCGCCCCGCCGTTAGACTGCATGATAAACTTTTTGCCGCGCAATCCGGCATCGCTTAATTTTTCTTCAAGCAAAGCAATATATTTTGATGCTGCAGGCATTACGTATGCATTGAGTACGGCAGTGCTTGTTCTTTCATACTCCCGCCATTCTTTTGTGATGGTCGACGAATTTGTAACATACACATCAGGCCAAACGCTTTTGACATATTCAACAGTTTCAATTTCATGGGCGGGATTCGCGTAAGAATGCAAAAAGCAAACGGCAATTGCCTGCACACCTTCCTGGCGAAAGTGCTTAAGTGCTTTGTCAATGTCATCTTTGTTCACCGGAGTTAATTCGCGTCCCTTGTAATCCATCCTTTCGCTGACTTCCAAACGCAAATGTCTTGGAACAAAAGGAACAGGTTTTGCAAAACCAATATTAAAAAGGTCAGGGCGATTGCAGCGGGCAATTTCCAAAACATCGCGGAACCCGGCAGTTGTCAAAAGGGCAGTTTTTGCGCCTTTCCGCTCTGTCAGCGCGTTTATAATCGCCGTTGTCCCGTGAATAAAAACATCAATTTCGGCAAAGTTTACCCCGCAGCTTACCATAACATTCAGGATGCCTTGCTCCAAATTCGGCGGCGTTGTATGCGTTTTCCCGAAAAGCACTTTGCCATCGTTGGTGATTGCGGCCAAATCCGTAAAGGTTCCGCCTATATCAGTTGATACTCTCATTTTACACTTCCTTCTTCTATGTGTTTCGTTTTGTAGTCTGTGATGAAAAATTGGGTCGTTAAAACAAGCTCGAACCAGTGTATATTGGTTTACTCTTTTTGGCAATAGAAGATCATCATTAGAATTTTTTATAAATCACTTAAGCCTGAACTGTAAGTCCTTCCCTCGCCATAACAATATCAAGCCCGGGTTTGGCGGCACTTTCGGCTTTGTACTTTGCTTCAATTAACTCAAGCTGCTGGTCGGTGCTGTTGGGATCATGATGAGAAAGTATAATTTTCTTAACACCGGAACGCCTTGCAGAATCAATTGCATGTTCATAAGAAGTATGCCCCCAACCAATATGCTTTTCGTATTCTTCAGAAGTATATTGTGCATCATGAATGAGTACATCAGCATTGCTGAAAAAGCGCAGGAGTTTCTCGTTTTCTTCCACTGCGGCCTCCTCACCCTCCTGAGCAGCTTCTTCGTAATAACTTGGGTCTTCCGGATCGGTGGGGAAAAGATTGCGGAACGGCTCGTGATCGTATGCTGTGACTATAGACTTACCTTTGTATTCAAACCTGTAACCAAGACAAAGAATCGGGTGGTTTAAATATTTTGTGCTGACTGTCAAGCCGCCGCCTAAATCCAATTTCGTTTCTTTAAGTTCCTGATACACAATCTTGGCTGAAAGTTCACTTTGGCGCACAGGCCAATAACGGTAGGAAAGCTGATCTCCAATAACTGAAGCAAGTGTATCATCGTTATACGAAACAGGTCCCCAAATTTTAATTTTTGTGCCGGGAACAAAAAGAGGTGTGAACATGGGAAAGCCCATGATATGATCCCAATGGGTGTGTGTAATAAAAATGTTCATTTCTTCCCCGTGGTTTCCCGAATTGTTTTTTGTAATTAAATCGCCGAGGGGTTTTGAACCGGTACCAAGGTCAACAATTACAAGACGGTCATCGGCACGAATTTCAAGGCAGGAAGTGTTTCCGCCGAATTCAATGGTCGCCCGTCCGGGGCAGGGGATGGAGCCGCGAACGCCCCAAAAGCAAACAGATAACATTACAAACTCCCTTAAATCAAATATTGCCGCTGTTGATTTTTAAAAAGATTTCAGCCTTTCCAATTTCGGCTGCCGCAATATTTTCAATTTCTTCAAAAATATCTACAGAAATATCCAAATCTTTCCAAATGTGATCTTCAGGTTTTTCAGGATGACGGTCACCTGAAAATCCGATACCTGAATGTGAAACAAACCAGTTGGCAACAACGATACTGTAAAGAACATCTTTATGATTGCCCGAATACTCATTGTAATCGTGGTGAAGTGTTATGGCATCTCCAACCGCGCCGCCCAGATTCCATGCTGTATTTATCATGGCTCCTGACGCACAATGGTTCAGACCCAGAGTATTATCTTCGGCACGATACAGCGGAATGCGCTCCTTGTCGCTGGTACTTACGGTGAGCATATATTCGTTAGCAAGCACAGCGTTAAGCGGTATTTTGCCTATGTCGTGGAGAAGCCCCGCGGTAAAATATTCTTCAGTCAGTTTCATATCCACTCCGCGCTTTTTTGCCAAAAGCTTTGCGGACACACCGACACACAGAGAGTGCCGCCAAAAGCCTTCCATGTTGAGCCCCGGAGATTTATTTTTTGAAGGTAGCCGTCCCATTACCGCGGTGGAAAGCGCGAGGTTTTTAACGGTGTTAATTCCAAGCATAATGATTGCGCGGGCTAAACTTGTAACCGGCTGCCCCAGCCCGTAATAGGCGGAATTGATGAGTTTAAGCACTCGCCCAACCAACACCGGATCAAGTGATATGACGTGATTCAGATCGGCAGGGCTTGTGTTTGGGTTATTGCATATTTCGAGTACCTTGGTAACTGATGTGGGAAGACTCGGCATATTTTTTATGTGGTCGCGCAATTTTTTGTCAAAGTCACTTTCCATTGTTGTCTCCGGTTCCATGCAGGTTCTCTAAGTCTGCAATAATTGTTTCTAAAACGGTTGAATGTTTGTTGTAAGAAAACGAATCTTTTTCTTTTTCTGGAAGCGCCTCCGCCATATTTTTAAGGGCTTGAAGAAGCTCTATTACGCTGGATACTTCAGGAGAATGTTCGACAGGAATTTTTTCCGCTTTGGGATGAGGAGCAGCAGAAATTGCTTCAAGAGGGATTTTTTCCAGCGGTAAAACCTCGGGTTCTTCGATAATTTCCTCGTCGAGTGAAGTATCATCAGCCACAAGTTCAGGTGCCTCTTCTTCGACAATTTCCTCGTCGAGTGAAGTATCATCAGCCACAAGTTCGGGTGCCTCTTCTTCTGTCGGAATTGCATCATTAGAAGTATCCAGCGTCACATTTTTGTCTAACCACTCATCGAAGGGTGATTCCACGGTTAGCTCTTCGACCAGTTCTTCAGGAGATTCCTCAATCAGTTCTTCGACCAGCTCTTCGGGTGATTCCTCAATCAATTCTTCGACCAGTTCTTCGGGAGATTCCTCAATCAATTCTTCGACCAGTTCTTCAGGAGATTCCTCGACCAGTTCATCAGGTAGCTCCTCAAACGTTTCCTCTTCCTCAATCTCTTCAGGGATTTCTTCGCTTAACTCAATTCCCTCATCAGGTAATGTTTCTTCCTCTGCGGGACCTGGTGCAAGCTCACCTTCATCAATTTCAGGTTCTAGCGAAGGCTCTTCGTCTTCGAACAGTTCAATTGGCGGTTCAAAATCTTCCTCTTCCTCAAGCGGCGGCGGTTCAGGCGGCTGAGGCTTTGGTGGTTGTGATGGCATTTCAGGTTTAGGCGGCTGGGGCTTTGGTGGTTGCGGCGGCGGTTCAGGCGGCGGTTGCTGCGAAACCTGTGGTGGCGGCGGGTATACCGGCGGTTGTGGTGGTGGGTACACCGGTGGCTGTTGTGGCATCTGGGGTTGTTGCGGCGGCGGGTACATCGGCGGTTGTTGTGGTATCTGCGGCAAGTGTGGCGCTTGCGGCGGCTGTGGTTGCGGAGGCATCTGCGGTGGTGGTTCCTGCGGTGGAGGCGACGGCGCGGCAGGAGGTTCAGGCGGCGGGGAAGGCTCCGGCGTTTGGTCAGAAGAATCCGGAGTTAAGTCAAGAACTTCTTCATCACCCATATCCGGATCTGCGCCTTCGTCAGCCAAGCCTGCCGACTCATCATCCGAGCCGCGTTTTGCGCCTTCATCCGCCAAATCTGCCAACTCATCAAGAGGGTCTTCGTACGGCGGCGGAACAAAATCTTCCTCTTCTTCCAAAAATAAATCTGATTCCTCTTCTTCTTCCTCAAAGAAAGTTTCAGGTTCCTCGATGAACAAGGGCTCTGTTTCATCATCGTCAATAATGAATGTCGCATCAGCAGAATCCATAAGCGGTGAAATATCCTCACTCACAGGAGCCTCATCACCTCGACCGTCCATAAGCCTTATATTTTCTGCCCACACATCCTTTACTGAAGCCGAATATGCGCCCACAACGTTTTCGTAAAGTTCAAGCGAGTTGCGAAGACTTGAAAGATCGTTTGCGGTTGCGCGTTTGCCTTGAAGGTTCACAAGCGTATCCGCTGTACGCAAAGCTTTTTCCACCGAACCTGATTTTTTGTGAAGTTCGGCAACCGCGGCAAGCGCTTCAGTATCATTCGGATCGGCTTTGCTTAACTCTTCAAAAACCTGAATGGCGTGTGCGGTTTTTCCTGTTTCCGCGTAAAGTCTGCCCAAAAGCATTTTTGCGGTTCTGTCGGTGGGACGCTGAATAAGAAAGGACTGAATGCGTTCTTCCGCTTCTTTATATTGCTTGTGACGAAAATGAAGGTCAGCAAGATCAAGTAAAAACGAGTAATTACCGGGATCCAATTCTAGAATTCTTTCAAAAGCCGCCTGCGCTTCCGCAACGTTTCCAAGAACTCTATGCGTTGCGCCTTGAACACGAAGCGCCGATATGCTTTCAGGTTCCCATTGAAGAGCGGCTTCCGCTTGTTCGAGCGCTTCAGGATAGCGCTCCATTTTAAAGTAAAGTCCCGCCAATTGGCTGCGGATGGCGGCGCTGTCAGGAGAAAGCTTAACGAGTTTTTCAAGCTCAATTACCGCATCAGCAAAATCGCCGATGGTCTCAAGCGCGCGCTCAAGGTTGAGCACAGCTTTAACATAGCGGGGATTTGCCTGCACTGCCTCACGGTATTTTTTGATCGCCTCTTTCGTACGCCCCTGATCCGTCAAAACAACACCGATGTTATTGTGTGCTTCGGCATTAAAAGGATCCATTTTCAGCACTTGATTAAATGTCTCAAGCGCTTTATCGTGGCGCCCCTGTTTAAAAAGCACGATTCCCAGGTTGTTTATCGGGTCAGGCCAGCCGGGTTTGCTGCGCTGAACCGCACGGTATTGTTCGGCTGCTTCTTCAAGGCGGCCTGCCGCTTCAAGCGCCACCCCGTAATTAAAGTGCAGAGTGGGATTGTTTTTATCCAGAGTCAGCCCTTTGGCGAATATTTCATAAGCCTTTTCGTATTCGCCTGACTGCTCATAAATCGTTCCCAAATTGTTATATGCAGGAACAAAGCTGGGATTAAGCTCAATAACCCGCGCATACGCGCTCGCCGCTTCTTTGGGCTTACTAAGCTGTTTTTGGATGTTTCCGACATTGTAGTGAAATTCAGCCTTTGTGGGATTTGCATCTATGGCATCCATCAAATACCCAAGCGCCTGCTCAAGTTTTCCCTGACGCCGGTAAATTACCGCGACATTATTCAGCGCTTCCGCATCGAGCGGATCAAGCTTTAAGAGTTTTAAAAACTCCTCCGCAGCCTCGCTAAGTTTTTCCTGTTTGGCGTAGGTGTTGCCCAAAAGCAACCGCCCTTCGCGGCTATCAGGAATTTTATCCAGATAACTCTTGAAATGGCGTTCAGCCGCTTCGTGATCGCCGACACGGGAAGATTTTTTACCACGTTCAAGGATGTTTTGTACATCAACTTTCATGAGTTATCCTCCGAGGGAAGCTGCAAGGGGCGAGCGGCGACTTCCCGTGAGAAAGCGCCAACTTCAGGAAATACCCCATTAGCTGTGATTATCGGCGTGTCACCATATGCAGCCACCGCAAAAAAGTACAATGTTCCGTTTGAGAGCCCTTCGATGCGGACAGATGTTCTGTTCCCAACGTCAATCGGCGATGATAAAATCATACCATCTACTATAACATGATATCCAAAATATTCACCTGGGGAAGTACCGAAAAAAACAAAGTAGCCGCCGACATCGCGTGAGGCGCTTGCCCGCCACGAAAGCTCCACAGCGCCGTTTCGCGCCACAGCCACAAGATTGGTTGGGGCGGGCGGCGGTTCGGCGGGCTGGTAGACAAGGCGGATTTCTGAAAGGAACGGCGAGGTTTGCCCGTCCGCGCTGGGATAAAAATCAGCCGCTATCTGCACGAACCTGCCCCGAAACGTGTCAGGCAGGGGCGCTCCAGGGGCTATGGGAATCCACGGCGAGTTATTCCAGGCGAACAGCTCGTTGCTGGCGCGGGCAAAAAAATTGATCTCGGCGTGATCCCCAAAACGCAATGGCGCGTTCCCTGTGTAGCGGTTTACGGTTCTTCCGGCGGTATTTGTGGTGCGCCCGCCAAAAGCTTCAATGCGCAGAAGGCGGCTGTTCAACCTGCCCAAATCAAGTGTGCCGCTTTCCACGCGTCCGCCGCGTGATGGCAGCCGCGTTAGTTGTGGGATTTCCACAAGGCGGTTGTGGATGTGGAACACGTCGATCATGCCTGAAAAGTGCATTCCAAGCGTCCAGCGGCCTTCCTCACCCGCGATTGGAGTGAAGACTTCACCGCCTTCGCGCCCCGTTGATGTCGCGTAAGCCACCGCTTCAAGCACGCCGTCCACCCAGTATTCCACAATGCCGATGTCGGCATCGAAGCGGATTAGGTGGTGGCTCCATGCACGGGGGATGAGCGGCGACCCTTCAAGTCTCACTGACAAATGCGGGCTTCCGCCGGGAGCTGAAAAGAAGTTCTGAAACGTCCATTCCAGCCTGTTCCGCGTTACAATTGCCTGAATGCGCTGGAAAAGGAAATCGCCTTGACCGTCCGGCAGGTAGGAAGTCCAGGTTGCTATTTGCGCCCCGTTTTCTATTACTTGGGGAAAAACCCAAAACTCGATGGAAAAGTCCTGTATATAGTTGCCCGGGGCGAAAAGGGCGTGGGGGCGCGGGCGCATTTCAAGCGGCGCCTGCCCTGTTATGCCGGTGGTGCCTGAAAACAGTGCCGCGCCTGTGCCTGTGCGATTCCAAGGTACGGGGGCGACCCGCAAGTCAGGGGAAGCGGACACATCGTAGCGCCAGCGGGAATCGAGAAAGTTCGCGGGAGCCCCTTCGTTAAACGAAAGCCGCAGGTCAAGAGAGGGGTCGGAGGCGGCATAACCTGACAGAACCAATACGGGATTCGGGCGAACCAGCGGCGCTTCGGCAATACCGAGCCTGCGTTCCATTGCCTGCCATGAGGAAGCGTTGCCTATTGTGATGGTTCTCTCCCCAATACCGAACGCCCTATCGACCGGGAGGAGAAAACAGTATAATGCTGCTATGGCAAGCAGAATTTTTTTCATGCCGTATATATCCCTTCTATCTTTATCGGTAAATTGTGCAGGTATGTTGATTTATGGCTGATACTAAGTTTGCCAAGAACTATACTACCCTTAAAGCCGCCGCAAAGGAAGCGCCCCTTGAGCCTGGTGTGTATATATGGCGGGATAACGATGGGCGTATCATATACGTGGGTAAGGCGCGCATACTCCGCCACAGGCTGGGAAATTACTTTTCCGGCGCAAAGGACGTAAAAACCCAGGCGCTTATCACCCACGCAGCCGCAATCGAAACTATTATCGTCTCCAACGAGTACGAAGCGCTTCTGCTTGAGAACACGCTCATTAAACAACATACACCCAAGTATAATATAAATCTCAAAGATGGAAAAACATACCCTGTGGTACGCATTACGGCGGAGGATTTTCCGAGGGTTTTCCGCACCCGTCATATCATAGAGGACGGGAGCCAGTATTTCGGGCCCTTTCCGAACATACAGGCGGTGGATAGAACGCTGGAACTTGTCAAGAAGCTTTTTCCGCTCCGCAAGTGCCGCACGCTCCGCAAGCGGACGCATCCGTGTTTGTACTTCCATATCGGGCGCTGTCTTGCGCCGTGTTGCAAGGAAACACCTGATTACGGGGCGCAGGTGGAGCGGGTGCGCAAGCTTCTTTCAGGCGAAAATACCGCGCTGGTCGAAGACCTCACCGCCAGGATGCTTGAGGCAAGCGGGGCGTTGAAGTTTGAAGAAGCCGCCGCCTTGAGGAATGCGATTCAGGCGGTGGAAAGCCTAACGGAGAACAATTCCGTGCAGGACATGATCGCGGAGGACAGGGATTACATAGCGTGGGCGGCGGAAGGCATTTTCACCACGTTTGCGGTGCTTTCAATGCGTGGCGGGCGCATGACGGGGCAAGAGCTTTTCGGTTCCCGTTCCGCCGCCGAAGAGCACGTTTCGCTTGAGACATTCATCGCTTCTTATTACACGGGTGATCGTCCTCCACCGCCCCGCATATATTTGAGCGAGGTGAAATTCGAGTCCGGTGTTTTAAGCCAGTTTCTTGCCAAACAGTTTGGTGTTGCGCCTGAACTTGTTTTTCCGTCCGGCTTTTCCGACGGTGACGGGTCGGCAAAACGGCATATTGCAGCACTTGCTATGGCAAGGCAGAACGCAAGTGAGGAACTAAGGCGGCGGCTTCGAGAGCGGGGAGCGGGGCCTGCGCTGGATGAGCTGGCGAGGGTGCTTGGGCTTAAAGCACGGCCTGAGCGGATTGAGGGTTTTGACATTGCCCAGCTTGACGGCAGGTTTCCTGTGGCATCGCTTATATCATTCAAAAACGGTGTGCCTGACCGTAAAAACTATCGCTACTTTAAGCTCAAAACGGTGGTGGGAAAGGTTGACGACTTTGCCGCCATGCGGGAAGCGGTTTATCGCCGCTACGCACGTTTGTTAAAGGAAGGAACGGAACTGCCTGATTTGGTGCTGATAGACGGCGGCATAGGGCAGGTGAACGCCGCCCGCGGTGTTATGGACGAACTGCGCCTTCCCTGCGCTGTGGCGGGTCTTGCCAAGCGGGATGAGGAGATTTGGCTTCCCCAGTCCTCCCGGCCGATACGCCTTCCCCGCCGTTCGGAAGCCCTGAAAGTTTTGCAGTTCGTCCGCGATGAAACGCACCGTTTCGCCACCGGCTTTAACCAAAAACTCCGTTCCGCTGACCTTCGCTTCCATGCGCTGGAATCGGTGGAAGGTATAGGCGCTAAACGAGCCGCCGCCATTATGAACGTTTACGGCAGCCTTGAAAAAATCGCCGCCGCCGATCCGCTTGATATCGCCGGACAATGCGGCATAGGCGAAACTGCGGCAAAGGCGGTAAGGGCTGCGGCGGCACTTGCGCTGGAGGACAGAGAGGCGGGGAAGCGCCGTCTTGCCGCCGAGAGGAAAGCACCCGCAGGGAAAAAGGCCTTGCCGAAAACACCTACGGGAAAGGGCTATGCGGCGGCTCTGGCGGAAGAGGCCGGCAAGAGCGGGGTTGCCGCAGGCGGAGCGTTTGCGGCGGAAGAGCCGCCTGAGTATGGCGGGGAGTGAGGCGGTGGGGGCAACCCCAACGGTATACCACCTAATACAAGCGGGTAATGCTGGCGGACAGCGGGAAGCGATCCCTATGCAACATCCAGCTCAAAGCTGCTTGTTATCGCCCTTGGAGTCTTCAACAGGATTTTGCTTGAAGTGGAAAACCTTGTAACAACAATCACCTTGTACGACTTAAGGGCTGTAAGCGCAGGTGTGATGCCGACAATCTTTGAAGGGAGGTTTTCGGCAAGGCGCTTTTGCACTTTTAT
>JAIRQD010000040.1:0-2684 GCA_031256655.1 Treponema sp. | reverse complement strand
CACCGGGTATTGTTCAGGCTATTTATGTAGCATAATTTTGTCAAAATGAGAATTGTTTGCGAAAATTCGCCCACGCTTTACAAAAGCTTTTCCGGCGCGACAAGCAGAATAAGCTGTCGCGCGGCAATCAAACCCGGGTCTATAAGCGGAACAGAAACTTCCGTTGGATTTACTTCCAGCGGAAGTTCCGTGCAGCCGAGAATCACAGCCTGCGTACCGCGTTCGGCAAGGCTTGTTATTTCACCGATAATTGCCGCGCGTGCCTGTGGCTTTACAGGCTGGGAAAAGGCTTTAATTCCAAACGCTTTATTGTAAATCGCTTCGTGCACTTTCTCCTGCCCCGCCGCGTCAGGCTCCAAAAGCTCACAAACGTCCTGAAAATATTCGTGGTAAACTCCGCTTTTGTGCGTGCCCTTGGTCGCCAAAAGTCCCACACGTTTTAGATTTAGGCTTTTGACTTCGGCAGCGCAAACTTCAAGCATATTGATTATTTTCAGGTCAGGAAGTGATTTTTCTGCCATTTCACAGAACGGTTTCCAGATGACTGGCGAATGCGCGGTGTTACATGCAACAGCCGCATAACCCGCCCCGGCAGCGTGAAGTTTCTCCGCGCTTTTGAACATTCCAAACGCCGGATTTTCCAAATCATCGCGGCTAAA
Source organism: Treponema sp. (assembly GCA_031256655.1). Lineage (GTDB taxonomy): Bacteria > Spirochaetota > Spirochaetia > Treponematales > Breznakiellaceae > WRKT01. Next base: position 2,025 of record JAIRQD010000040.1, on the reverse strand, counting down.
AAGAAACTCCGTTCTGTCAGGAATCATTGACGGGCAAGAAACCAGTATACAATCAAGATGCTCCTGATCCTTTATGGCGCGAGTATTGTTGAAAATATTGCGCATAAAATCAAGCCCGGCAAAAGGGCCAATTCCACCGATAACGCCGATAAGTGCGGGTTTTTGTTCGTTTGCCATAATTAAATATACACACAGCCGGTCAGGGGAGCAAGGGCACGCAGAAGCGAGGCGAATTTGCGCCTAAATTTATGCTTAATCAATGCAAATTTCTCTTGTTTTTTCATTTTTGCGTGATTATAGTTAAAGAGAACCTATGTCTATACCGCTTTCACCGTACAGGCTTACTAAAGCCAGGGATGTATATAACGTTTTTACTGCCTTTACCGCTGTTTCATGGCAATTTCTTGTCGGAAACATCATTACTCTTTTTGCGCTGCGCATGGGCGCGACATCCAGTTACATAGGATTACTAAGCGCGCTTTTATATGTGTCGTTCTTTTTTCTGCCTCTTGGGAGAATTCTCACGCGCCGCTTTTCGGTGATAAAAATTTTCTCTGTCGCATGGATCGGCAGATCTATAGGCATGGTTCCCGTACTTTTTGCCCCAATTGCCTTTGCAGCAGGAGACCATAACGCCGCTTTAATGCTCATCCTGCTTGGTGTAACACTTTTTCACGTTATCCGCGGCATCGGGCTTATCGGCAACAATCCCATTTTAAGTTACCTTTCGACAGGGCCCGACCGCGGAAGTTACATGACGCAGGTTCAAATAATCAGCAGCGCTGTCAGTATGTTTGCGGGCTTTGTCATCGCTTTGATTTTGGGACGGGATCCGCCGCTGTTTCTTTTTGCGCTCATCGTTGCCGCAGGCATAGTCTCTGGTATTTATTCAGGCTGGCTCATGCGAAAAGTGCCCGCCCCGGCGATGGATGATAACGTCCGGCAAGAAAAGATAAGCACGCTGATCCGGCAGGCAATGTCACAGCCGTCCATGCGGGTTTTTATTTACATTCTGCTTTTGGTTGCGTTAGTGTCCGGTGTCGCCCGCACCTTCGTGATCGTGTACAGCCGCGAAGTGCTGGGGCAGACAGACGGCATGGTTTCGCTGTATGCGGTGTTCGGCGGGCTTGGCGTTCTTATGGCCGGGCTTGTGATTAAATTTCTTGTGGACAAAATTGGGGCAAAACCCATATTCAGCTTGTATGTAATTATCAGCTTAGTCAGCATGATTCCGCTTGTGTTTTTTCCCATGTCAATGCTTGACAGTTATTACACCGTTATAATGTTTTTGACCTTCGTTTTTTTCGTTATGAATTTCGGCTGGCTTGGAGCCGAAGGTGTCATGCAAACGTATTTTATGGGAATGATCCCCGAAGAAAAAATGATGGACATGGGGATTCTTTATTTTCTGGGCTTTGGCATAGCGGGTGCCGGCGGCGCACTTTTAAGCGGCGTACTTCTGGATGCGCTCACCGCGCTTTTCGGATCACCTGCGATATCGTTTAGAATACTGTATTCGCTGTTGTTAATTCTCACCGCGCTTGTGCTTTTCTTCATGCGCAAACTCATCCCCTTGGGTGCATTGCCATTTAGGGGAGCGCTTGAAGTGATGTTTTCCATCCGCGACTTAAGGGCGATAAGCCTTTTGGACAGGCTTAACAAAACCAAAAATCTGGGTGAAGAAGCCGCGATTCTTGTCGAACTTAGCGGAACCCCGTCAAAGCTTTCAATTAGGGGGCTTCTTAACAGGGCGAAATCTCCGCGGCTTTCTGTGCGTATGGAAAGCATTCGCGCGATTGACGCGCTTAAAAGCCTTGATGAGGACACGGAAAAAGCTCTGATGGAAGACACCATCAACAACCCGTACACAACAGCGTTTATGTCGGCACGCACACTTGGAAACCACGGCGTTTTTCAGGCAATTCCCCTGCTCAGGGAGCTTGCCGATTCAGACGATTATATGCTTGCAGGCGAGGCAATTATCGCTTTGGCGAAACTGGGCGATAATGCATTCAGAACGCAAAT
>JAIRQD010000037.1:0-8806 GCA_031256655.1 Treponema sp. | reverse complement strand
GCTGTTAGTTCGGCTTTGAAGTTCTCGCGTTCTGGCAGGGTGATTGTGGAAGAATTCATGGAAGGTCCTGAATTTTCCGTTGATGCGCTTGTGTTTGAAGGCGATATTACTATCTGCGGCATCGCTGACAGGCACATTTTCTTTCCGCCGTATTTTATCGAAATGGGACATACGATGCCGTCTTCTCAAAGTCCCGCTGTAATTGATTCGCTTTTGGAAACCTTTGCCGCAGGTATTAAGGCGCTGGGAATAACCTGCGGCGCGGCAAAAGGCGACATCAAGCTTACCCCGCAGGGCCCAATGATAGGCGAAATAGCGGCGCGGCTTTCAGGCGGTTATATGTCAGGCTGGACGTATCCGTACTCAAGCGGGGTGATGCCCGCACAGGGGGCAATAGAAATCGCTTCCGGCAAAAAGCCCAGCCGCACAAAACCTGAATGGAACTGGACATCCGCCGAACGGGCGTTTATTTCCATTCCGGGCACGGTACATTCCATAACCGGACTTGAAAAGGCGCAGAACATGCCGCTTGTAAAAAATGTTTTTTCCCGCGTCAAATGCGGCAGCATCGTGAACTTTCCCCAAAACAACGTCACAAAATGCGGCAATGTCATCAGCGCCGCCGAAGGCAGACTTCAAGCGGTAGATGCTGCCGAAACCGCCGCGCGTTCCGTCCTTATACGCCTTCAAGCACCTGACGAAGCGACAGAAATTTTTCTTTCCCGCCTTGGGGAGCCTTTTCCCCCTGATGCCTTTGCCCTGGATTCAAGGCTTTTACAGCTCTTATACGCTTTACCGGAAGGCGCAGAATGCGGCGGCGTTGGCTCCGTGGAAAGCCTTGCCATTGTGCCGTTCCATGATTTTGCCGCTTCCGGCATCACTGATTACGTCGGGCGCAGTGTAAACTCAAGCCTTGACGCGGTACGGCTTCTTACCGGCATGGAACTGCCGTACTCAAGCGCGGCAGCCGCCGGGCAAAAAAACGCCGGGGAATTTGTCCTTGGGCGATCCTTCTGGAAGGCGTTTGTCCGCGGCGGCTATCAGGGGGCTGCGTATTTTATTGACAAACTGCGGGAGACCAATGGATAAACTCATGCTTTGCCGCCCCCGCAAAACTCAGGCTCTTTTTGTTTTGCTTGTAACGCTGTCTTCCCACACCTTCGCCCAAAGTATGAGTGTTCATACCCTTAGCCTTGAAGAAGCGCTGGTAAGCCTTTCAAGTTTAGGAGCCGGAACTGCCGAATTTCGCTGGGATCCGTTTTTCTCTTCCGGGACATTCACCGTCGGGCGGCACGAAGCGAGTTTCGCCTCCGGCAGGGCGGGGGAAAGCGGCGCGGTTCTCATGGATCACAGGGATATATTAAACCTTCCCTTGCCTTACACTGAACAGGGAAACATCAGGTTTCCGGAAAGTTTTATCAGGGAAGTAAGGTACACCCTCCTACGAAACATTGAAGAAAACCGCTCCCGTTTCAGAGTCGCAGCAATTGTAATCGATCCGGGGCATGGCGGGAGAGATCCGGGCGCGATAGCGACTCACACAGTCGCCGGGAGGACGTTTACCCTTATTGAGCGGGACATCGTGCTTGATGTTTCGCTCCGCCTTCACGCAAAGCTCGCGGCGTCTTTCCCGGACAAGCAGGTGCTGCTTACCCGTGACAGGGACGTAACCGTGTCCCTTGAGGATAGGGTGAACCTCGCAAACGCGATTCCTATGGCGGAGAACGAGGTGGCGATTTTCGTTTCCGTCCACACAAACGCTTCGTTTAACAGAAACGCGCGAGGCTTTGAGATTTTTTACCTGCGCCCCGGTTACCGCCGCGAAGTAATTGATTTGGAAAGCGCTGCCGGAAGCGAAGAAGTTTTATGGATTTTAAACAGCATGATGGAGCAGACTCTTGCCACCGAAAGCATACTTTTGGCGAATAATATTCTTGCGCGGCTTGGGCAGTCTGTGGGGCATCTCAAACCGAACCGGGGGGTAAAACCCGCCGAATGGTTTGTGATCCGAAACGCCCGTATGCCTTCGGTGCTGGTTGAGCTGGCGTTTAAGACCAACGAAACTGACGCGCTCCTTTTGGAAAGCCCTTCACACTTGAACTTGCTCACTCAGGCACTGTATAATGGCATATCTGATTTTATTGCCTTTTTTGAACGGTCAGGAGCTTTGGCCGGATCACAGTGAGTGGGAGCATGAGCGAAGTTTTATCCAAAATTGGTGAGTTTTTTAAGAGCAGCATAAACCGCCGCCTTGTATATTTGGCGGTGCTTGTTATTATAGCGCTGGTTGATTTTGCGAGTATGGGACTTACCAGAAGAACTTTTGTGTTTTACGCAATGAGGGACTCTTTCCCGGTTGTGGAGGAGCGTTTTATTAACCGCTCTGGAAACCGTGAGACGGATGTGCGGCGTTATGTGGAGCAGGTTCTTTTGGGACCGCAGGCACACGATTCCAAACTTCTTTTCTATCGCGATACGCAGCTTTTGTCTTTGATATATCAAGACGGCGTTGTGTTTGCAAGCCTAAGTAACCAGGCAGCCTTACCACCTCCGCAAGGGGGTAGCGCTTTCACAAGCCTTTTGACCTTGAACAAAGGGATACGGCGCAACTTTTCTTCAGTAAGCGATGTGCGAATATTTATCGGCGGAAATCAAGTTTTTTTTGAAGAATTTCGCCGGATTTTTGAAGATCCTGCCGATAATAGTAGGACGTAAAACCTCACCATAAGGTGTTGACAAATTAAGGGTATATAATATACTTACTTAATAATGGTTTAAGAAAACTTTTAGTTGAAAGGAGCTTTGAATGAAACGGATTATCATTCTTGTTACCGTCGCGGTGTTTTCTGCTGGGATGCTGTTCGCGAACGAAAGTGTGTTGATTGATTTTTCCTTGCTGGCTGCGGATATCCGCGTGCCCATAAGCGAAGATGATCAGGGCACTATGCCGAACCAGAACCGCCGTACCGTAATGGACTACGGTCAAGTGGCGGGAGCCAGCTTCACTGCCAGCCAGAGGGCGTTGATGAGGACATCGCTTGCGATAGAGAACTGGAATGTCGAATTGAATTCCTCCGCTCGCACGATCCACAACATGACCCGATCGTATACACGGGAGGCGCCTTCCAGGCGTTTCGGAACAGTAATGGGCGCGCGGGTTCACTTCCCGCTTATTCAAGCCTTTTCACACGCGTTCATTAGACCGCCGTTTGAGATTCCGGCTTATGAGGCAATGGTTGATATTGACGATGAAGGCAACATCGGCGCTCCGGTCGGTAACGGCTTCGCGGGTCCGACCCGCTTTGAGGGCGGCTTCGGTGTTGTGAAAAACGTTGGAACCATCAGGTCTGTCGCTGTTAACGTGTATGGGCTTAACTTTCCCCACGCCTTAAACGTAATTCTCATTGACAGCATGGGCAATGAGCAGACCGTGTTTATGGGACGCCTTAACTTCGACGGCTGGGGCGAACTTGTTTGGAACAACCCCCAGTACATTTTTGATGTGCGCCACCGCGACCTTAGGCTCTTCCCTCTGTATCCCCATTCAATGCCCTTCGTGAAGTTCGGCGGTTTCCGCCTTGATAGGGATGCCTCTCACATCGGCGGTGACTTTATTGTGTACTTCAAAGACGTGCGCATTATTTATGACCTTGCCGTTCTTGACCAGGAAAGGGATATTGACGATGAGGCTCTGTGGGGCATTATCCGCGACCGCGAAGCAGAAAGGCGAATGTTTGAGATGCAGCGCTTTGGTCAGAACCAGATCCTCCACTTCGTGGAAGCTCAAATTCAGACAAGATCTCCTTGGGATCCAATTCATGGTGCGGATCAGCAGGCGCGATTTGGGTTTACACCCCCGACAGGTATCGACGACTAGGATAATTTTTCGGGCAGTTTAGCCTGAAGACTTACGAAAACCGGCTGTCAAAAGATTAAGAATCTTTTGACAGCCGGTTTTTTTTGCGGGTAGACTAAATTAGATATTCTTGATATATTCTTGTCAGCTATGCTTGATTATCGTTTTATCATCGATAACATCGAAGAAGTCAAAAAAAATATCACCAACAGGCACATGGATGCTGACGCCGATGAAGTGGCAAGGCTTTTTGCCGCGCGTACGGAGCTTTCCACGTCCCTGCAAACGCTCCAGCAACAGCGGAACGCAAATGCGGCGGCAATGAAGGGAAAACTTGAAGACTCTTCCCGCGCCGCACTTGTGGAAGAAGGGAAAAGGCTTAAAGACAGCATTGCCCTTCTTGAAGCTGATTTGTCTATTGCTGAAGCTGAACTGCTTGCAGAGGCGCGTAAAATCCCTAACATGGCACATCCTGACGCTCCGGTTGGCAGCGAGGATAAGGACAACTTTGAGGTTAAGCGGGTAGGGCAGCCGACTGTGTTTGATTTCCAGCCGCATGATCATGTGAAACTCGGGCAGGATTTGGACATCGTTGACTTTGATACTGCCACGAAGGTTTCAGGAACCAAGTTTTATTACCTGAAAAACGAAGGTGTGTATTTAGAGCTTGCCCTTGTCCGTTATGCCCTTGATATTTTGCAAAAAAAAGGATTTACCCCTTTTATTACGCCGGATATAGCGCGGGAGGAAATTCTTGAAGGCATAGGGTTTAACCCGCGCGGGGAAGAGTCCAACATTTACTCACTTGAAGGGGAAGGCTCCTGCCTTGTGGGAACTGCGGAAATTACGCTTGGCGGTTATTATTCGGATACGATTATCGGAAGGGAAAAACTTCCCCTTCGCATGGCGGGGCTTTCCCACTGTTTCAGGCGCGAGGCAGGGGCTGCCGGGCAATTTTCAAAAGGGCTTTACCGCGTTCACCAGTTCACCAAGCTTGAAATGTTCATTTATTGTCTACCTGAGGAATCGGATAAAATGCATGAAGAACTGCGCCTTATAGAAGAGGAAATTTTTTCAGGTCTTGAAATCCCATTCCGTGTGGTGGATACATGTACAGGTGATCTTGGTGCGCCTGCGTACCGCAAGTGGGATTTGGAAGCGTGGATGCCCGGGAGGGCAAGCGTCCAGTCGAAAACTCAAGGCGATTGGGGAGAAGTAACTTCCACATCGAATTGCACTGATTATCAGGCTCGCAGGTTAAACATCCGGTACAAGGATGAAAACGGTAAAAATAAGTTTGTCCATATGTTAAACGGCACAGCAATTGCCGTTTCACGGGCAATTATTGCCATTCTGGAAAACTTTCAGCAGCCTGACGGCTCTGTGAAGATTCCCTCGGCGCTCGTTCCATACTGCGGATTTGAGAGAATTGAAAGTAAGCAAATGAGGGATTAAATTGATTCGAGGTTTTCTTTTTCTTTTTGTTGCTCTTTTTGTTTTTTCTGCTTGCCAATCGTTTGATAACGCAGAGCAAGGGCGTAACGTGTCACTGGTTTCTGTAGATGTTACACAGGCAGGTTTTGATAGGACAGAATTGGCTGTCAGCCTGAATATACAAAATCCAGGTCACTCTCCGCTTCCCATGCCTAGTATTGAATGGGGACTGATTGTTGATGGTGAAAGGTTTATTTCGGGTACGCAATCTTTAACCGGAACTATTGGACGCAGAAGAGCAGCGCACGTTTCAATTCCTGTGAGCTTTGCTTTTAAAGATTTTTACAATCAATTTGCACATTTATTCCCGGTGAAGGAAGTTCCATACCACATTGAACTTTCAATAAACTTCAAGCATTCTGACAAGGGAATTGAACCAGAGATCTTTGAGGTTTCAGGAATTCTCATCCCTCCGCAATTGCCGCTTCTCCATCTTGGAGATAAACGCATTGTAAGCTATGATTTTTCTGCCATTCAGTTGTCATGGGATGTGGAAGTTGAAAATCCCAATACATTTCCCATTCCTTTCCCAACCCTCATCTGGGTTTACCATATCAATGACGCGATAGTTTCATCAGGCAGCTTTGGCTACCGGGCGATAATTCCTCCAACTTCCCGTTATAAAACGCTTGTCAGCATCAATATGCCCTATGAAGATATTTTACGCTCTCTTGGGAATGAGTTTAATGCATATCAAGCCCATGGCGTTTTTTCAATTGCGGTTTCCCGCGAAGACATGGGGTTTCCTCAACTTGAGCTTCAAGATGATCACTTCGCAATGCCGTCAAACAATGCTGTGTCTGCTCCGTTAGCAATCCCTGTTTTAAGACCTCCTGAAGTTTTTTTCACTGGCATAACACGAAGATCGCTTGGAATGCTAAGATTTGAGTTTGAACTTGGCTGGGAAGTGCACAACAGAAACAACTTTGGCTTTGAAGTTGGTGAGTTCAACTACGAATTCACCGTTAACAACCGTGCGTGGACGCAGAGCAGCTTGGGTAACACGCCACGAATTGCCGCGAATGGCAGGACAGCCATTTCCACTAATGTTGTTATCACCGCGCCTGTTATTGTGCAAGAGCTGGTTACGGTTTTAAGTCAAGGAAGCAACGTTGCGTATGATAATCGCGGAAATGTCACTTTTATTGCGGACAGCGAAGGTCTTGGGAAACTGGACATTCCCCTGCAAATCATGGGAAGCACCAGAATCCGCTAAGCCGTTCACTTTATCACAATGTTTACAAGTTTACCGGGGACTGTGATAACTTTAACAATGCTTTTCCCGTCCAGCCATTTTTTTACGCCCGGCAGTTCCTTTGCCGTATCTTCAAGTTCTTTGGCACCGGTTCCCGCCGCTGCGCTGAACTTGTCTCTGATTTTGCCGTTTACCTGTACGACAATTGTTTCCTCATCATCGATGGTGAGGCTTTCTTCATAATGCGGCCACTCGCTTTTTGAAACAGACTCGGCGTGCCCGATTTTTTCCCACAGCTCCTCTCCCAAGTGCGGCGCGTACGCAGAAAGCATTATAACCAGAGGCTTCCACAGATTAAGGGGAACGATTTGCAGTTTGCTAAGTTCGTTTGAATATATCATCATCTGGCTTATGGCGGTGTTAAAGTTAAGGCTTTCGGTATCAGAAGTCACTTTTTTGATTGTCTTGTGCAGTAGTTTTGTGAGTTCTTCAATACTGGGAGACGATGGCGCGGCATCGCTGTTTTGTGGCGCGGGGGAGTTTTCAGAAACCAAAACCTTATTGCTTATAGCCCAAATCCTTTCAAGAAAGCGGGAAACGCCGATAAGCCCCGCGGTGCTCCAGGGTTTGCTTACTTCAAGAGGTCCCATGAACATTTCATAAACGCGCAAAGAGTCCGCGCCATACTCGCTTATTATGTCATCGGGATTTATCACGTTTTTAAGGCTTTTGCTCATTTTTGCAATGACTTCGGTCACTTCTTCACCGGTTTCTTTCTCAAAAAATCTTCCGTCCTGGCGCTTCTCAATCAAGTCTGTGGGCACAAGCGTTTTGTCTTTGCGCTGGTATGCAAACGAAACAATCATGCCCTGGTTTACAAGGCGCATGAAAGGCTCTTTTGTACCAACAAGCCCTGAATCGTAAAGCACTTTGTGCCAAAAGCGGCTGTACAAAAGGTGCAAAACCGCGTGTTCCACGCCGCCCACATACAAATCCACAGGTGCCCAATAATCCTGCTTTTCGCGCTCGGAAAAGGAAGTGCCGTTATGCGGGTCAAGGTAGCGCAGATAATACCAGCAAGAGCCCGCCCACTGGGGCATCGTGTTTGTTTCCCGCCGCGCAGCGCCGCCGCACTTGTGGCATGTTGTGTTCACCCACTCATCAATTGCCGCAAGGGGTGATTCGCCTGTGCCGGTGGGCGAGTAAGAGCTGACATCAGGCAGTCTTAAGGGAAGGTCTTCCTCTTTTAGCGGAACTATTCCACAACTTAAGCAGTGGATCACAGGGATTGGCTCGCCCCAGTAGCGCTGGCGGCTGAAAATCCAGTCGCGAAGCTTATAGTTTACCGCTTTTTTTCCAAGACCCCGCCCTGAAAGCCACTCTGTAATCTTTACTTTGGCTTCGGCGGTTGGAAGCCCGTTTATAAGACCGGAATTAACCGAATAGCCGTCCTCACAGTACGGTGCTTCAGAGACTCCCGTTTTGGAGCAGCCTTCTTTTTCTTCGGCAACAACTTGAACGATTGGCAAATTAAACATTTTGGCAAACTCCCAGTCACGCTCGTCGTGACCCGGAACCGCCATAATTGCGCCGGTGCCGTAGGAAATGAGAACATAGTCGGCAATCCAAATGGGAATTTTTTCGCCGTTCACAGGGTTTACCGCATAAGCGCCTGAAAAAACGCCCGTTTTTTGCTTTGCCAAATCAGTCCGTTCAAGGTCGCTTTTTTTTGCCGCATCTTCCAGATACGAAGTAACCGCGGCTTTTTGTTCGGCTGAGGTGATTTTCTCTACGAACGGATGTTCAGGAGCCAAAACCATGTATGTTGCGCCGAAAAGCGTGTCTGCGCGGGTGGTGAAAACTTCAATCGTTTGCTGGTGTCCGTCAATCGTAAAAGTAACGTTTGCGCCTTCCGAACGCCCGATCCAGTTCCGCTGCATTTGTTTTACAGGTTCAGGCCATTGAAGCACTTCCAGGTCTTCAAGCAAACGCTCGGCGTAAGCGGTTATTTTGAGTATCCACTGGCGGATGCGCTTTCGCTCCACTTGAGTTTTGCACCGCTCACAAAGTCCTGAATCGACAACTTCTTCGTTTGCAAGCCCTGTTTTACATGAAGGGCACCAGTTAATGGGACTTTCCGCCTCGTACGCAAGCCCACGCTCAAAAAGCTTGAGGAAAATCCACTGCGTCCATTTGTAATAATCCGCGTCAGATGTGATAACTTCCCTGTCCCAGTCATAGGAAAAGCCCAGCGCCTTTAT
>JAIRQD010000181.1:0-2863 GCA_031256655.1 Treponema sp. | reverse complement strand
AAGTTCCAGCATAGAGGCGTTGCTCTGAAAAAAGATTTTTACGTCCAGCGCGATTTCCTTATCCAGAATCGAAACACACCCTCTTTCCGTTTCTCCCTCAACAAGAAATGTTTTTCCGCGCGAATAAACAGTGAACTTGTCCTTGTCAGGATTTTTGTTCGATTCTTTGATCTGTCGCGCAAGCGTTCCTTCTTTGAGGGCTTTTCGTATTCCGCTTTCGGCAACGGGGCAATCGTCTACGGCGATGAAATTGGAACTTTTTCGTTCCATAAAACCGCAAACGGCTCCATCGCCGACATTGCCCGATTCACCTGACGCGGGGCGGGTGTGAAACCTAAACCGGTTGCGGCACCCAAAAGGCTCGCCCGTACGAATGCGCGGCTCGGGCGCCAACAAGCCGCCTATACGCGCGAAAGCGTCTTTTAGTATGGCGGCTTTAATATCGACCTGCGCCTGATAATTTATATGCTGTAGGTTACATCCGCCGCAACGACCGTACAGGGCACATTCGGCGGCAGTACGTTGGGCAGAAGGTTCCAGCACTTCCAGAAGCTCAGCTTCCGCCCACGTCTTGTGGTCGGCGGTGACGCGAAAGCGCGCCACATCTCCGGGGGCTGTAAGATCAATAAAAACGCTCTTGCCATCCGGGCGGGCAATGCCTGCTCCCCCCGCGGCAATGCGCTGAATTTCAGCGGTAAAGACTTCACCTCTTGCCATTGCAAAACTAAGTATAACACATATTGAAACAACATTGGTATAGGAGTAAAATGGGCGGGTATGAACTGGCAACAGACAGAGGGTGCGCATTGTGTTTGCACCTGGATCCCCATGGATGATGGGACAAAAATTTTTCTACGACGATGGAATTCAGGCAACGCGACAGACGAAACACGCCCTTCGGCGGTTCTGCACATAATTCACGGAATGGCTGAACATTCCCTGCGTTATGACGCCCTTGCCAAGCGGCTCAATGAAAGCGGCATAGAAGTCTGGGCGGCGGATCAAAGGGGGCATGGGCAAACCGCCAACGGGCAAAACGCTGATGCGGCAAACGATCCCGGCAAAGGCGGGCTTTTGGGACATTGCGCTGACGGCGATGGTTTTGCCCGTGTTACGGCTGATATCGACATCATCAACAGGGCTATACAGAAAGAAAGGCAGGGCGTTCCCCTTTTTCTGTTCGGGCATTCGTGGGGATCGTTTATCGCTCAAAATTATATCGAAAATTATGACGCAAAGCTCTCGGTCTACGGGGATTCGCTTGAGCTTGCCGGCTGTCTTCTTTCCGGCACAAGGGGACCTCACGCGATGAAGAAAGCCGTTTTGGGGGCGTTTATTTTGTCTGTTCAGGCGTTTTTCCTTGGACAGCGATTTAAGTGTAGGCTTGTGCGCGCGGCGGTGGATGGCCCAAGCAATAAATTTTTCCGCCCCAACAGGACGCCGTTTGACTGGCTTTCCCGCGATGAAAAAGAAGTGGACGCTTACATTGCCGACCCTCTTTGCGGAACGCTGTGCTCCGTGGGTTTTTACAGGGATATGGCGCGCGCCCTAAAGCGCATCCACCGCAAGGAAGAAATGGAAAAAATCAGGAAGTCGCTTCCTATCTATATATTTTCGGGAAGCGCCGATCCTGTCGGGGAAATGAGTGAGAGCGTCGCGGCTTTGTCTGTCGCGTATCGGCATTTGGGAATAAAGGATTTGGAGACCGTGCTTTATCCCGATGCCCGCCATGAACCCCTGAACGAAACAAACAGGGAAGAAGTGCAGGAGAGTTTGGCCGTATGGCTGCTCCAGCGTTGCAAACCCTAATTTGGAGGCACTTTGCGTTTTCGCTATTCAACCGAGAAGAACGGCAAACTTGTGAAGAAAGCGGTTGTGTACACACACAACGAGCACTGTATCAATTCTTCCGATGTGGATGCTCAAGCGGTGTACATAACCGAGCGGCTTCAGGCAAACGGTTATGAGACCTACATAGTCGGCGGAGCGGTCAGGGATCTTATACTTGGGAAGAAACCAAAAGATTTTGATATTGTCACCGCCGCAAGCCCAACCCGCATAAAAAAGATATTTCGTAACGCGCGCATTATAGGGCGCAGGTTCCGTCTGGTTCATGTGTACTTTGGCGATAAAATTTTTGATGTCTCCACCTTCCGTTCGATTAAGGATGGCCCCACGAGCAATACTTTTGGTACGATAGAAGAAGATGTGCTTAGGCGCGACTTTTCGCTTAACGCGCTTTTCTACGATCCGCAAAAACAGCTTGTGGTAGATTATGTGGGCGGCATGAAAGACATACGCAAGCGCCTTATACGCCCCATCATCGCCCTGCCGCATATCTTCACCGATGACCCTGTACGCATGATCCGCGCGGCAAAGTACAGCGTGGTCGCCGGCTTTAAACTACCCATTTCGCTCAGATGGCGCATACGCCGCCAGTCCGGCCTTTTGGCGGCAATTTCCCCATCACGGCTTACGGAGGAAATCTTTAAAATTATTCACTCACCACACGCCCGTGAAATTGTCGAAATGCTCGATGCCTTGGGGCTTTATTGCTATTTGCAGCCTGGCGCCGAAGAGCGGTTTAAAACCGTGCCTGACTTTAAACAGCGATACTTAAAAACGATGAACGCGCTGCGGACTGAGCGCGTAAAAAGCCAGCCAGGTGAAACGCTCTCCGCCCTCATACGCGATTACCTTGAAGACACAGCCGACTGGGACGGCGAGCGCTTTAAGCAGGAAAATCCGACCGGCGTGTCCGGCGCGTCAAATGCGCCCAGTGCGTCTAATGGTGCAGGAGGTGCAGGAGGTGCAGGAGGTGCGGGAGGTACGCACACCGTACCCGGCGTACCCGGCGTACCCA
>JAIRQD010000153.1:0-18654 GCA_031256655.1 Treponema sp. | reverse complement strand
GCCGGAAGTCTTCCCATGGTTTACCGCAGGGCTTGCCGTCCGGGATCGCCGTTTCCTTCCCTGCCAGCAGCCATTTGCGCCGTTGTTGCCTTCCTGCTCATGGCGTTGATGGTGCTGGCAAGACCTTCGCCGCAAACGCCGCTGCACACCGCCCTTACGCCTGAAGTTTTGGGCACACTTGCGGCAGGCGGCGCGCTTGCAGGTGTGGCTATGATCATTCCCGGCACGTCAGGCTCGTTCGTATTGCTGGTGATAGGGCTGTACCGCACAGCCGTTCAAGCCGTTGCCGATTTGAATATCCCGCTTATTGCGCCGCTGGCGGCAGGCGCTGTTTTTGGTCTTTTTGCAGGCGCGGCTTTGGTGCGCTATCTCCTGGCAAAAGCGCCCCGCGTTACCTACGGCACTGTTTTGGGGCTGGTGGCAGGTTCGCTTATAGTTCTGTTCCCCGGCGGCTTGGGAAGCGGCATTGGGGCGGCGGTTTCTTTGGCGGCGGCTTTTGCGGGGTTTTTTGTTTCGTATGCGGCGGGAAGGGAGAGGAATACCGCCGTTTGAAGCAACGCGCCGCGCAACGCACGGCGCAACGCACCGCGAGCGGCTTTCAAGCCGCTTAAACGCCTCAATTACCTTGATAAGCATTCCCAATTTTGCTACATTTACAACACTACAACACGCCTCGCGGCTTTAGTTGGGGAGATTAACTGCAATGGAAACCTTGTTAAAAGTAAAAACACGGCAAGAACTACGTGACTGGCTGATGAAACACTCAATAACGGCAAAAGAAGCGTGGGTATTTTCCGTCATCAAACCCGCGCCCGGAAAATTACTGTATTTGGAGATTGTAGAAGAAGCTCTCTGCTTCGGGTGGATAGACAGCACAAAAAAAGTCATTGAAGAAGGTAACATACAGAGAATCACACCAAGAAAAAAGAACAGCAACTGGACAGAGCTAAACAAAGAACGTGTGCGCCGCCTTGAAAAACTCGGGCTCATGACCGACATGGGCAGAAGTTGCCTGCCGGATATGTCCCCGCAATCCTTCACAATCCACCCGGAAATCATAAGCGCTCTGCAATCTGAAGCGGAAGTATGGAAAAACTATCTTGAATTACCGGAGCTTTACAGGCGCATCCGCATAGACACCATTCAATCCTGCCTGAAAATTAAGGACACTGACTTGTACACAAAACGGCTGCAAAAATTTATAGACAGCACACGCCAGGGCAAAATGTACGGCGCATGGAACGATGACGGTCAACTGTAAAACAACAATGACAGCATACGAAAACTGCCTTCTCTGCCCGCGATCTTGCGGCGTAAACCGCAATGCAGGCGAGCGCGGCTACTGCGGTGAAACATCAGATTTGCGAATAGGTTTCTCCGGGATACACAACGGGGAAGAGCCGCCCATTAAAGGTGCAGGCGGTTCGGGTACGATTTTTATTTACGGCTGCAATTTGGGCTGTGTATTTTGCCAGTGTTTTCAAATATCGCAGGGGAATGATATTTTTCAAAAAAAACACAGCGGGCATGAAATGTGCAGGAAAGTTGATACAAGTGAGTTCGCAGAAATGTGTCTTCAACTTCAGGAAATGGGAGCGGAGAACATCAACATCGTGACCGGAAGCCACGTTGCCCCGGCGGTTGCAAGCGGGTTTAAGTCGGCACGGGATCAGGGCTTGTCAATTCCTGCACTGTGGAATTCGTCAGGTTATGACGGAGAGGAAACCCTTGAAATAATAAAAGAGTTTGTTGACGTTTATTTGCCCGATCTTAAAACGCTTGATGCGTCAATTGCGCGGCAATTTTCCAACGCGCCTGATTATCCTGATTGCGCGGAAAACGCGATTCGCAAAATGCTTGAATACCGCCCTTTGCGCTTTGGGAAAAGTCCCGGAAAGTCAGGCGCGGAAAATGTCATGCTTTCAGGCGTGATGATCCGCCATCTTATCCTTCCGGGCTTTTTGGAAAATACACGGCAAGTGCTGCGCTGGTTTGCCGAACATTGTAACGGCTCTGGCGATCAACGCGTTTTGCTTTCGCTTATGACTCAATACACGCCAGCGTATATACCTGGAGTAAAAACTGATATTCCCAATCGTTATGTTTCCCAAAGCGAATACGATGCCGTTCTTTCCATGCTGGATGAGTTCGGCATAACCGAAGGCTTTTGCCAGGAACTGGTAAGCGAGGCAAACTGGCTGCCGGATTTTTCAAAGGAAAATCCCTTTCCGCAGGGAATTTCGCAGCCACTCTGGCACTGGAAAAACCTAACGCCATAAGCTTTGAGAACAAAAAAAAGGGTTCTTAAGGCGTTTAGCGCCTCAAGAACCCCCGCATTAAAAATGCTTAAGCCTTTTTATTTACCGTAGTAAACCTTCGTGTAGATTTCCTTCATTTCGGCCATGAGCGGATAGCGCGGATTGGCGCCTGTGCACTGATCGTCAAAGGCTTGCTCTACCATCTGATCAAGCTTGGCAAGGAAGTCTTTTTCGGCAATGCCATATTCCTGTATGGATTTCTTTATGCCGACAGCTTCCCGCAGCTCATTGATTTTCAAAACGAGCTTTTCGGTTTTTTCTTCGTCGCTCTTTCCTTCGATGCCGATGGACGATGCAACTTCCGCGTAGCGTGCGACCGCTTTGGGATACTTGTACTGGGAGAACGCACCCATTTTTACGGGGTTGTCTGTGGCGTTGTACCTGATAACTTCACCGATTAAGAGAGCGTTGGCAACGCCGTGCGGCAGGTGGAAGAACGCACCAAGCTTGTGTGCCAGCGAGTGACAAATGCCCAAGAACGCGTTGGCGAAAGCCATACCGGCAATGGTTGAAGCGTTGGCCATTTTTTCCCGCGCTTCCACATCGCTGCCGTCGTTGTATGCTGCAGGCAGGTACTTAAAGACGTTTTTGATCGCCGCAAGCGCAAGCCCGTCAGTGTAGTCATTGGCGAGCATGGACGCATACGCTTCAAGCGCGTGAGTGAGCGCGTCAATACCTGATGCCGCGGTCAGAGGCTTGGGCATCTCCATCATAAAGTCAATGTCGATAATCGCCATATCAGGCATGAGCTCGTAGTCGGCGATAGGATACTTGGTGCCGGTTGCGTCTTCGGTGATAACGGCAAACGGAGTTACTTCGCTTCCTGTACCCGCTGAAGTGGGGATGGCGATAAAGTCAGCTTTTTCGCCCATTTTCGGGAAGGTGTACACACGCTTGCGGATGTCCATAAAACGCATAGCCATATCAAGGAAGTTAAGTTCCGGGTGCTCATACAAAAGCCACATAACTTTTCCGGCATCCATAGCCGAGCCGCCGCCGAGTGCGATAATGCAGTCAGGCTCAAAGTTCCGCATTGCTTCTGCGCCTTCCATAGCTGATTTCAGTGTCGGGTCGGGAAGAACTTTGAAGAATGTTGTGTGGCGGATGCCCATCCCATCCAACTTATCGGTAATAGGTTTCGTGTAATTGTTTTTGTACAAAAACTCATCCGTAACAATAAACACTTTTTTCTTGTCATAGACATCTTTCAGTTCGCAAATCGCGACACCGAGCGAGCCTTTTTTAAAGTAGACCTTTTGCGGGGTTCTGAACCACAGCATATTTTCTCTCCTTTCGGCAACAGTTTTAATGTTAAGCAGGTGTTTGACACCAACATTCTCAGACACGGAATTTCCACCCCACGAACCACAACCAAGCGTCAACGAGGGTGCAAGGCTGAAGTTGTACAGGTCACCGATAGCGCCGTGTGATGAAGGAGTATTCACGAGAATACGGCAGGTTTTCATCATGCTTTCAAACTTCGCCAGATCCTGATTTTCGCGCGTGTCGATATAGATGGATGCTGTGTGCCCATAGCCGCCGCCGACAATAAGTGTTTCGGCTTTTTTTACCCCTTCTTCAAAGGTTTTGTACTTGTACATAGCCAGTACGGGGGAGAGCTTTTCGCGGGCGAATTCTTCGGTGGCTTCAACGCTTTCCACTTCACCAATCAAAATCTTGGTTTTGGGGTCAACAGTGATTCCCGCCATCGCCGCGATTGCCGCCGCAGGTTGTCCAACGATTTTTCCGTTTAAGGCTCCGTCAACGATGATGGTTTTCCTCACTTTTTCGATTTCTTCCGGTTTGAGGATGTGGCAGCCGCGATAGGCAAATTCCTTCTTGACGGCGTTGTAGATGCTCTCATCAACGATTACCGACTGCTCGGAGGAACAAATCATACCGTTGTCAAACGTTTTTGAAACTATGACGGAGTTTACAGCCATTTGAACGTCTGCTGATTTGTGAATGAGCGCGGGCACATTTCCTGAACCTACGCCGACCGCGGGCTTTCCGGAGGAGTACGCTGCTTTCACCATTCCGCCGCCGCCGGTCGCCAAAATCAAATCGGAACTCCGCATGGCTTCCTGGGAGAGTTCAAGGGACGGGTTCTCGATCCACGCCATAATCCCCGCAGGGGCTCCGGCTTTAACCGCCGCTTCGTAGACAATCTTCGATGCTTCAACCGTACACTGCTTCGCGCCCGGGTGCGGCATTATGAGAATGCCGTTACGTGTTTTTAAAGCGAGAAGGCTTTTGAAAATCGCTGTGGAAGTCGGGTTGGTGGTCGGGATGACCGCCGCTATAAGCCCCACAGGCTCCGCAATTTTGCGGATACCGAACATGGTATCTTCTTCGATGACCCCGCATGTTTTTGTATTTTTGTACTTGTTATAGGTGTACTCAGCTGCATAATGATTTTTAATTACTTTGTCCTCAACAATTCCCTTGCTTGTCTCCGTTGCTGCCATCCTGGCAAGAGGAATGCGCTGCTTGTTTGCAGCCATTGACGCGGCTTTGAAGATTTCATCAACCTTTTCCTGCGTAAAAGTCGCAAAGGCTTTCTGAGCTTCCCGAACCGTAGCCATTTTTGCGGCCAATTCTTCCAAACCTTCACCCGGTTTTTGTTTTTTCTCTTGTGTGCTCATAACCATCCTTCTTAAAATAGATTTTTACCACGCCACCCACCTGTTCCAGTGTCACAAAAAACTGAAATTAGCCAATTGTTGTTACAGATTGGGCCTTGAGTGATAAGATATTCTCAGCCACAAATTTCTTAAAGTCAAGCTTTTTTTATTTTTTTGTCATATTTATTTTTTATTGGGTAGGTTTGCTTTTTATTATTTGATGACAGAAAACCACTGCAAATGTTCCCATCCGAAGCGCCGCCCTTGACCAACTCTTACTTATACACAATACTAAGTGTGGCATGAATAAGATGATTTTCGTCTCAGGCGGCGTGTGTTCAAGCCTTGGGAAAGGCGTTGCCGCCTCGTCTCTAGGTGCGCTACTGGAAGCCCGGGGCTTTAACGTCCGCATGGTAAAGTGCGACCCATACATTAACGTTGATGCGGGCACGATGAGCCCTTATCAGCATGGCGAGGTGTACGTTACTGACGATGGTGCGGAGACAGACCTCGACCTTGGCAACTACGCCCGCTTCACCTCAAGCCCCCTGACGCAGGCAAACTCCATAACCACAGGTCAGGTGTACAACGCCGTCATCCGTAAAGAGCGGGAAGGGCGTTATCTTGGCCGCTGTGTGCAGGTAATCCCCCACATCACCGACGAGATAAAGGCGCGCATAATGGCGGTCGCCAAAGAGGACGCCGACACGGACATTATCATAGTTGAAATCGGGGGAACGGTGGGCGACATCGAGTCCATTCCGTTTTTGGAGGCCGCCCGCCAGCTTATCCATGAATACGGCAGGCGCAATGCAATTTCGGTGCACCTGACACTTATCCCCGAAATCGGGGACGGGGAACTGAAAACCAAGCCCACTCAGCACTCGGTCAAGGCTATGCAGGAGCAAGGTATTCAGCCTGATGTGCTCATCTGCCGTGCGCCGGTTTTGCTTGATGAGACAAGTCGCAGAAAAATTTCCCTTTTTACCAACATCGAAAGTGACGCGGTTTTTACTTCGTACAACGTGAGCACTACAATATACGAAATCCCGCTTGCCTTTTTCCAGCAAAAACTTGACCAGGTTGTCCTTGAAAAACTGGGTGTCGAAGCACGCCACGCCAACATCGAGCCGTGGAAGGCTGTGTTACAAAAGGCGGCTTCCGCAAAGGAAAAAATCCGCATCGGCATTGTCGGTAAGTACATCGAACTGCATGATGCGTATAAATCCGTGTACGAGTCGCTTTTTCACGCGGGGCTTGAGTGCGGTGTGGAAGTGGAGCTAATAAAAATAGATTCCGCCCGCCTTGAAGAGGTTCAAGCGGCGGACGAAATTTTGGGGAAAGGGGAAGGCGGCGAATGTGTTGACGGGATTTTGGTTCCCGGTGGTTTTGGGCAGCGCGGTATTAAAGGCATGATACTTGCTTCACAGTGGGCGCGCATGAGCAAAATCCCCTTTTTCGGCATCTGCCTTGGAATGCACATCATGGTTATTGACTGGGCGCGGAACGTGCTTGGCTGGGAAGATGCTGACTCCACTGAATTTAACCAAAACACGAAAAAGCCTGTGGTAAGCCTTTTGGAAGAGCAAGTCGGCGTTAAAAACTACGGCGGAACAATGCGGCTTGGAAAGTATGTTTCCCTTGCAAAACCCGACACAAAGTTTTTTGCTGCGTACGGTGAGGAGAACGTGTCCGAACGCCACCGCCACAGATATGAGTTTTCAAACCAATACCGCGATGAAATGACAAATGCGGGGCTTATCATAGGCGGAGTTTACCAAAAAGATGACTTGGTCGAAAGCGTGGAATGGCCGGATCACCCGTGGGGCGTTGGCGTTCAGTTTCACCCTGAATTCAAGTCAAAGCCGACATCCGCAAGCCCGCTTTTCCGCGAATTCATCGCCGCCGCCTGTTCTCAAAAGGGTATCTGCCAATGAAAACACAAACAAACGGAGTTTTAAGGCGCTTATCGTTACCCTTAATCTTTCCCGTTGTTTTACTTTTTGCCGCCTGCTCCTTCGACTATAGCGACCTTATAGAAGTTGCTGTGCCGCGGCCTGACATCGTTATGGAAGACCTTGAATATGTGCGGGTGCGGGGCGGGGAACACCTTGTGCGCTTTCGGGCATACAGGGCTGAACGCTGGGAAGACATCCGCATGATGGAGCTATGGGATTTTTCGTTTGAGCAGCTGGAAAACAGAGGCGCTGAAGTTAATGCTGAAGGGCACGCAGGTCAGGCTTCGGTTCAGTTGGATACGATGAACGTTTCCATGCGGGACGGGGTGAGGATCAATATCGAATCTGAGGATTTTATTATCACCACCGTTGAGCTTGAATGGCGGGATCATGAGCGGTATCTTTTCGGCGCGCCTGAAGACACTGTTGTGGTAGAGCGCCTTGACGGAACAAGCCTCTTAGGAGTTGGCTTTTCCATGAATTTGTGGGACAGGACGTGGGCTTTTTCAGGCGGAGCAGCCGGAACTTACGTTGAAGACGATGAAGAAGATGAAATTTTTGCGGATGCCGAAAATGGGCAGGATTACTCATTGGTTGCGGAATCCGCAATTCTAAACTAAAGCGCCGTTTGAAGAGCGCCCGATATGGAGGACTTTTGAAGTACCGAATACTGTTTTTTCTTGTTGTACTTTTTTCTGTCGTTGCCGCTCCCGTTTTTACAAACACGTTTTCTTTCAGGGCGGACAGTATGTCCGGCGGCAGGGCAACCGGCAGAGAGATCACCGTACTTACCGGAAATGCCGAAGTCCTTGCGGACAACTTCCTTTTGCGGGCGGACAGGATCGAAATACACGGCAACGACAACAGGTTTATCGAAGGCTTTGGCAATGTGGTCGGACACGAAATTGAAAAAGACATCTTTTTCCGCACCGACCGCCTTAGTTACGACCGCACATTGCGCATCGCCCGTCTTGAAGGAAACTCAACGCTTGAGGATAGGGGAAATGAAGTTATCGCCCGCGCCCGTTTTATCGAATTTGACGATGTAAACGAAATTGCCGTTTTGCAGGTTTCAGTCCGCCTTTTCAGTGATGACCTTATGTGTCGTGCGGAGTTTGCCGTGTACGACCGCATACAGCAAACGCTGGTGCTTTCGGGTTTTCCTGTCGTACACCGAAACGATGATGAGTTCCGCGCCGATAGAATCATGGTTGATCTTAATACCAATGATATCGTCATGGAAGGAGATGTGCGAGGCTCAATCCGAAACTAGCATAATGGATCACAACTTTACCCCTCCGTTTAAGATGATTTCCCCGCCTCCGCCGACTTTCGGCTATCTGTCTTATGACGGAAGTTACGCCACGCACACTTTGTCTGTTACAGAACTGCGAAAACGCTTCGGTCTTAAAGAGGTTGTGCGGGGAGTGAACTTTTCCATGTACAACGGGGAAGTCGCGGGGCTTTTGGGACCAAACGGCGCGGGAAAAACGACCATTTTTTACATGATTGTCGGTTTTTACCGCCCAACAAAGGGAAGTGTTTTCATGAACGATGTAAACATCACCGCAAAGCCAATGTTTCGCCGCGCGCGTCAGGGGATTGCTTATCTTCCGCAAGAGTCTTCAATTTTCAGAAAGCTCACCGTGGAGCAGAACATTTGGGCGATTTTGGAAACACGCAAGGACATTACCAAGGCGGAAAAGCAGGAGCGGCTTGAATCATTACTTGAGGAATTCGGCATTGGCCGCATCCGAAAGCAGTTTGGTTTCACGCTTTCAGGCGGTGAGCGCCGGCGGACAGAAATTGCACGTTCCCTTGCAACTGAACCAAAGTTCCTGCTTTTGGACGAACCCTTTGCCGGTATTGACCCAATTGCCGTTTACGAAATAAAGCAGATTATCAGGCGGCTTGCGGAAAAAGGTATTGGGATATTAATCACTGACCATAATGTGCGGGATACGCTAGAAATTACAACTGACGCGTTTATTATTAACGAGGGAACAATTGTCGCGCGCGGCACCAGAGACGAAATTCTTGCAAACAAAATGGTAAGAGAGATTTATCTGGGCAGCGAATTCAGAATGTAAATATCGTTTGCTTTGCCCCTGTAGTTTTGCAAAAGCCATAAAATGCTGGAAATTATTGGTGAAACAATTATAATAAATTTAAGAGCCATTTTTGTCGCACAATTTATTTAAAAAATGCAGGAGCGCCTAGGATGAATAATACCCTGTCTGGAAACCCAAAGGCGAAAAGCAGAATCGCCGCGCGGGCACGGGCGGTAAATGTGTTACTCCTTTTTTCAGTGCTCGTTTTATTGACAGTGGTGGCAACATTTATAATTCGCAGAATGGGCGAAGAAGCGGCGGTGAACAGGGTTCGTGCGTACTCAATTGAAGCGGCGCAGGTTTTTTATTCGTATTTTTCAGGCGATCTTTTTCTGGTGCGCAAAGCGGCGCTTTCTCACGCCATCACCCAATGGGCGGCGGACGAGGAAAATGACGAAAAGCGCCTTCTGGCGTTTTATGGTATGAAGGATTATATCTCTGTAATGCCTGACGCCCGCTTGTATCTGGGGATCAGCGGATCGCAAAACGAATACCGTGTCGAGAAAGGCATGACGTTTGCCGATTTTGTTCCCGTTGACAATCTTGATTTGTCCATTATTGAAGATGCATGGTATTTTAAGAGCATAGATTGCGACAGTATGTATAACTTAAACATTGGGCTTGATTTGTTCAGTAATACGTGGCATTTGTGGATCAACCACAAAGTTTTTTCAGGCGAAAACATTGTTGGCATTTTTTGCTCCGCACTTGAAATACCTAATGTGTTCCGGCAGGTATTTGGAGGAAGGCGGGAAGTGCGCGGTTATATAATAAACAGGGATGGCGTCATTCAGCTTGCAAGTGCCTTTGAGGGCATTTATCAAATGCCTGAGCGTAATGTCTTAAACCAAAACGACGATCCTGTGTTTGCCGCCATGCTTAATTCTTATCTTGAAAATATCTCCGGTCTTTTTGATCCGCACGCTCAGCCTGAAATTGTGCGTCTTTCAAAAGGCACTTACCGCCATGTTTCAATTGCGCCGGTTTTTAGTTCCGATTGGTCTGTTGTGGTTTTTTACAGTAGCGACATTTTTTCAGGCAGCGCGTATTTGCCGGTATTTTTTATTGCAGGTATTGCGTTATTTTTGTATGTTGCAAGCAGAAATCTTTTTATGAATCACTTTTTTTTCACACCGCTGAAATTATTAACCCAAAGCGTTTCAAGCTCTGATTCTTATGAAAACGGGATTTACGGAAGCGCAAGGGATGATGAAATTGGGGAACTTGCACGGACAATTGAACGGGCAGGTTGTGAGCGCCAGCAAATGATGAAAGAAATTAATGAAGGATCAATTAAGCTAAAAGCCGTATTGGAAGAAGCCCGTTCTGCAAGTCAGGCGAAAAGCAAGTTCCTTGCAAACATGAGCCACGAAATGCGCACGCCGCTTAACGCGATAATTGGGTTGTCCGAACTAACTTTGGAATCTTCAGGTTTAAGCAATGATGCAAATCTTAATCTGGAAAAAATACATAACGCGGGTTCAGCTCTTCTTTCTACTGTCAACGATATTTTGGATATTTCAAAAATTGAAGCCGGAAAGCTTGAATTAATTTTGGATGAATACGATATTTCCAGTTTAATTAACGATGCAATAAATCAAAGCATAATACGCGTTGGTGAAAAATCGATAGAGTTTATTCTTGATATTGATGAAAATCTTCCGGTTCGCCTTTATGGAGATGATTTACGCATCAGGCAGATTTTGAATAATCTTTTATCAAACGCATTTAAATACACAGACAAAGGAACAGTAACACTCCACATTAGCTGCGCAAAAAAAGATCAAGAAAATCAAAACGATCTTTCAAGTGAATTGGTGGAAATGACAATCAGGGTCAGCGATACAGGTTTTGGAATCCGTAAAGAAAACTTAAATGACCTCTTTCTGAATTACACACAAATTGATGTTAAGTCTCACCGCAAAGTGGAGGGAACGGGTCTTGGGCTTCCAATAACAAAACAAATTGCTGAGATGATGGGCGGATCAGTTCAGGTTCAAAGTGAATACGGAAAAGGCAGTATTTTTACCGTAACGTTTTTGCAGCGTTTGGTTTCAGATTTAACGATTGGCGCTGATGCCGCAAAAAGCCTTAAAGAGTTTCATTACCTTGAAAACAAGCGTTGCAAAATGTCGCAGATTCAGCGCATCAGCCTGCCTTATGCGCGTGTGCTTGTTGTGGATGATGTTCCTGTGAACCTTGATGTTGCCAAAGGCATGATGAAACCATACGATATGCGGATTGATTGTGTTACAAGCGGTCAGCAGGCAATTGATGTGATAAAAGCTGAAAAAGTTATTTATAACGCAATTTTTATGGATCACATGATGCCCGGCATGGACGGAATTGAAGCGACAAAAAAAATCAGGACAGAAATTGATACTGACTATGCGAGAACCGTGCCGATTATTGCGCTTACCGCCAATGCAATTGTCGGTAATGAAGAGATGTTTTTGGATAATGGTTTTCAGGGTTTTCTCCCCAAACCAATTGAGATGGCGCGCCTTGATTCAATAATAAAGCGGTGGGTGAGAAACAAGGAAATTGAAAGTGAACTCAATCCAAATATGACAATACGTGATTTTGCTTCGGAAGCCGGGCAGGGTGATTCTTCAAAAACGCAAGAACCGGCTATCGGGGATATTTCAGATTCACGCTTTGCTTTTTTGAAAAATGGTATTTCAGGCATTGACATTGAAAAAGGGCTTAAGCGTTTTGGTGACAATGCGGAATCATATGATCATGTTTTGCGGGTTTACGCGCAAAACATTCGGGGACTTATCGAAAAGCTAAGTGAGGAGAGCGATAAAAGCCTTGCGGATTTCGCAATAACGGTGCACGGGATTAAAGGGGCGAGCCTGGGCATTTGCGCGGAAGCGGTTGGTGATAAAGCTGCGGCGCTTGAAAAGGCTGCCAAAGAAAACGATGCCGGTTATGTCCGCGAGAATACTCAAATATTTAGCGAAGCGGCTCTCAAACTCTGCTGCAGCATTGAAAGTGCGTTAGGTGAAAGCCTGAAAAAAAGCGGGAAGCCCTTGAAAGAAAAGCCTGATGAACTTTTGCTTTTTAGGCTTTTATCATCGTGCCTTAATTACGACATGGACGGCGCAGATTCAGCGATGGAAGAAATTGAAAGCTGTGAGTATTCAAACGATGACGGGCTTGCTTTATGGTTAAGGGAGCATCTGGATCGTATGGAGTTTAATGAAATCGAAAAACGTCTTTCTTTTGTAAGCGAGGAAAAGTATGGGCAAAAATAGGCATAAAATAATTTTTGTTGATGACAATATGGCAAATCTCACCATGGGCAGGAATATGCTTAAATCTTTTTACGAAGTATTTCCTGCTCCGTCTGCGAATAAGCTTTTTGAAATTCTTTCAAATGTGATTCCTGACATTGTTCTTTTAGACATTGAAATGCCTGGAATGAACGGGTATGAGGCAATCAAAAAAATGAAAGCCGATCCCAGATTTTCAGAAATTCCTGTAATTTTTCTTACCGCAAAAAATGACGAATTAAGCGAACTTGAAGGTTTTGAACTTGGCGCGGTTGATTACATCGCAAAGCCGTTTTCCGGACCGCTGCTTTTAAAGCGCATTCAAAATCAGTTGTTGATTGTTGAGCAGCGAAATGATTTGCTTGAAAGCCGCGCAAGACTTAAAGATTACGCTGATAATCTGGAGATAAAAGTTCACGATAAAACAAAGGAAGTAATTAATTTACAAAACGCAGTGCTTACAACATTTGCCGATTTGGTGGAATTTCGTGACAAGCTTACCGGCGGTCACGTTGCGCGAACGCAGCGTTATTTGAAAGCGTTGACAGATGAGCTTGTGTGCGAAGGCATTTATGCTGAAGAAACAAGTAAATGGGACATCAATTTTTTTCTCGCTTCTGCGCAGCTTCACGATATTGGCAAAATCGCGATAAGTGATTTAATTTTGAACAAACCCGGCAAACTTACCGAAGACGAATTTGAGATTATGAAAACCCACGTAACAGCTGGTGTTGCCGCTGTGGAGAAGATGATACAAAACGCCGATGAGCACGCTTTTTTGGATCATGCGCTTTTGACTGTGGGAACGCATCATGAAAAATGGGATGGCACAGGTTATCCGAAGGGCTTGAAAGGTACGGACATCCCTTTGGAAGGGCGGCTTATGGCGGTGGCTGATGTATATGATGCGCTTATCTCACAGCGCCCTTACAAAAAAGCGTTTACCCATGAGGAAGCCTGCGGCATAATTATCGCCGGTTCGCAGACGCACTTTGATCCGCTTTTGGTGGAAGTGTTTAAAAAGGTCAAAGATGAGTTTGAAACGGCGGCAAAAAGCGAGGGCTAAACAGAGTTTAAGGTTCTGGTTCCTGATTGGAGCCATGCGTCTTCATGCCTTGCTAGAAACCCCTGATACGGTGTAAACTTAAACTTCCATGAAAAAGATGCCCTTTTGCCCCGCAGAGGACGAAGCTTCAAGTGTTACGCTTCTCAATTCCTGCGTCCTCTTTTGCGATTGCTTCGTCTCCGGCAACGATAGTGCCGTTGGTCTGAAGTTCGACGAAGAGAATATGTTCGTTCCCATAGTCGTGTTTTCTGAAAAAGACGCCGCTGCGGATTTTCTTATACAAACGGCTGAAATTTCAGGCATTCCTGTTGCCGTAAACGCGCTTTTGGCGAAAAACCTTTCCTCCTGCAAGCCGGGTGAGGGAATACCTGAAGCGTACTACCGCGAAGTTTCAATTCTGTTTGCGCGTCTTGGGGCGAATAAGCGGCGGCATATTTCGCTTAAATCCCCTGCTGTGAAAGGCCGTTCAGGCGTTTCGGCGAAGAAAATCCGCTCGCTTTTGGTGGAACTCGGCGTTAGTATTTTTTCACTTGCCGGGGAAGGACGCGGTTTGCAGGCGCTTTTGGCAAATCCGCTGGAAGCAACGCGGAAAAAACTCATGCGGCTTTTGGGTTTCCCCCTTCCTGCGTTTCGCATAAAACTGTGTGAAAAACTGAAACCGGACGAATACCGCATACTATTCAAGGGGATTGAAGCGGGGCGCGGCAGCATGGAACTGGGCTGGTATTCAGCCGGCGATGAACTTTTTCCCGCCGCTATGTGCCCGGACATCATGAACAAGCGCGAAAATATAGCGGCGGCGGCAAAGGCGGTAACGTTGGCAATTGTCCGCCACGTCAACGAAATTGTCAGCAAGCGCGCAGCGGAGCTTTTGGGCAGGGACGAAGTTCAAGTCATATTGGACAGAGCAGAGGAAAAGTATCCTGTTGTCACCGGCGAGGTGAAAAGCCTTTTGCCGTTGGGCATTGTGCGGGAGGTTCTGCAGGGGCTGGTGAGCGAGCAGGTTTCCATTCGCCACATCGACGTAATTTTGGAGACGCTTGCCGATTGGGCAAACCTGGGTCCGGCTCCTAGTGAGCTTATCATCGAGCAAATCCGCAATGCTTTGAAGCGCCAGATTTGCCTTGAGTACGCTGACGGGAAAATGACTTTGCGGGTGCTCACACTTGAGCAGAAAATTGAAGATAACTTTGTTTCAGTTTCAGAATCAGGCAGCGTTTCTGATAAAGAGGCGGAGCTTGAGGATGCGGAAAACTCTATAGCCCAAGCGGTGACCGTTATGGAAGAAAAAGGTCTTCCCCCTGTGATACTGTGTTCGCCCAGAGCGCGAACACAGGTGAAAGAAGCCACAAGGCTGAAATTCCCAAGTCTCGCCGTTTTGTCTTACTCCGAAATACCTTTAGACATGAAAGTGGTGCCTGAAGGCGTTATACGGCTCAAAGGATAATTATGGCAACTGGACGTATCCGCAACTTTTGCATCATCGCCCACATAGATCACGGGAAGTCAACTCTGGCGGACAGGCTGATTCAAAAAGGCCGCCTTGTGGATGACCGCAACTTTCAAAACCAGATTCTTGACAACATGGACATCGAGCGGGAGCGTGGCATCACGATAAAAAGCCAGGCGGTTTGCATCCCTTACACGGCGGCGGACGGGCAGGAATACAAGCTTAACCTGGTTGATACGCCAGGCCATGTCGATTTTGCATACGAGGTTTCACGGGCGATTAATTCCTGCGAAGGGGCGCTTTTGCTCGTGGACGCGGCGCAGGGCGTACAGGCGCAGACGCTTTCTAATATGTATCTGGCGCTTGAGCATGACCTTGAAATAATCCCTGTTATCAACAAGATCGATATGGCAGCGGCGGACATTCCTGGCACAAGGGCGCAAATCGACAAGGATTTGGGGCTTGATTCTTCGCAGGCGCTTTTGGTGTCCGGTAAAAGCGGGGTTGGCGTTGACGAACTTTTTGAGGCGATTGTCGCTCGAATTCCCGCGCCAAGCGGAAGCGCCGATTCGGCTTTGAAGGCGCTTATTTTCGATTGCCACTACGATCCGTACCGGGGCGTGGTGGTTCATCTGCGCCTGTTTGAAGGCGTTATAAAAAAAGGCATGAAGATCAGGTTTATGTCCAATGGCGCTGAATACGAAGTTGAAACGATTGGCTTTTTCAGGCTTGGGCTTGTGGAGAAGGCGGAACTTGCCGCTGGAGAAGTCGGCTATTTTATCGCAGGCATTAAAACCGTAAGCGATGTCCGCGTTGGCGACACTGTAACGAATGCGGCGGCTCCTTGCGAAAAAGCCTTGCCGGGTTTCCGCGAAGTGAAGCCTGTGGTTTTTTCATCGATATATCCGGTGGACACAAACGACTACGAGGAACTAAAAGCGAGCATAGACAAGCTCAAGCTCAACGATGCTTCGCTTGTATACGAAAAGGATTCTTCGGCGGCGCTGGGTTTTGGCTTCCGCTGCGGGTTTTTGGGGCTTTTGCACCTTGAAGTAATTCAGGAGCGGCTTGAGCGCGAGTTCGATCAGTCGGTTATTTTTACCGCACCGTCGGTCAAATACAAGGTGCACATGAAAACCGGCGAGGAAATCATGGTTGACAATCCGGTTGACTACCCCGATGAAACCCGCATCCTAAGCGCCGAAGAACCGTACATCCGCGCCTCGGTTATCACGCCCTCGACCTTTCTTGGGAACATCATGTCGCTTTGCATGGAGAAGCGGGGCGTTCAGACGAGCATGACGTATTTGGACGAAAAGCGCGTTGAACTCGTTTATGAAATGCCGCTGGCGGAAGTGCTTTTTGATTTTTATGACCGTCTGAAAAGCACGAGCAAAGGTTACGCATCGTTTGACTACGATGTTTCAGGTTACAAGCCGACTGAGCTTGTGAAACTGGACATCCTTTTGAACGGCAAGCCTGTGGATGCGTTGGCGCAGCTTGTGTTTAAGGAGCGTGCGCAGCAGCGCGCGCGACTGGTTTGCGAGCGGCTGGTGGACGAAATCCCCCGCCAGCAATTTAAGATTCCCATTCAGGGCGCAATCGGAAGCCAGGTTATTGCACGGGAAACTGTGAACGCCCTTCGCAAAGACGTTTTGGCGAAATGTTACGGCGGCGACATCACCCGCAAGCGAAAGCTCCTTGAGAAGCAGAAAGAGGGAAAAAAGCGGATGCGGATGGTCGGCGATGTGGAGCTGCCGCAGAACGCGTTTTTGGCGGTCTTGAAAACGAAGGAAGATTAAGGAACCAGTGATAAAACGATGGAACTTGATAATACCCACATTACTGATTTTGAAAATGAATTAATTTGTGAATTTTTTTCTGCCATGCAGCGTCAGGGACCCGGCAGTCCTGAAATGACAAAAAAGGCGTTGGGTTTTTTAGGTTTTGTTGATAATCTTTCGCAGAAAAAAATTGCCGACATTGGCTGCGGAACGGGAGGCCAAACAATGCTGCTTGCGCAAAATTGTTTGGCAGATATTACCGGGGTAGATATTTTCCCTGATTTCATAAACATTTTTAATGACAATGCGAAAAAGCAAAATTTGCAAGACAGGGTAAGGGGTATTGTTGGTTCAATGGATGACCTTCCGCTTCAAAAAGATGAATTTGACATAATCTGGTCAGAAGGGGCAATTTACAATATTGGTTTTGAGCGGGGATTAACCGAATGGCGAAATTACCTGAAAAAAGAAGGATTTATCGCGGTTACCGAAGCTTCATGGTTTACTGTCGATCGTCCGGCCGAGATTGAAGAATATTGGGCATACCATTACCCTGCCATTACAACTATAGCGAACAATGTGCATACAATGCAAAAATGCGGTTTTGTTCCTTTTGCGACATTTACTTTGCCTGAAAATTGCTGGATTGATAATTACTTTATTCCGCAAATTCCTGTGAACGAAAGCATCGTCAAAAAATACAGCGGAGATAAAACTGTTGAACGTTTTGTTGAAGCGAACCGCCATGAATACGAAATGTATAAAAAATACAAAGAGTTTTACGGCTATGTGTTTTACATCGGGAAAAAGATATAAAGGTCAAGGCTTCTGTTAGCGTAAATCGCGCCAATGTAAAACTAAACGATGTTTGCCGTCTTCGTCCGATCTAACTTCCTGAAAAAAGTTGACGCTGTGCCACTGCCCGAATTCCATCCTGGGCAGCGCAGGTTGTCCATTTGGTTGCGTCTGCCCCTCAACCTCTCGCTGGTTGCCTATGGGAACAAAAAATATGCTTATATGTCCAACAGGCGGCAGTTCAGCGTGGCTTGGGTTGTGGTCTATGGTAAACGTGCCGCTGCCGGAGGGGCGTTCCCTGTTGTGGTACTCAAACCACGGTAAGCCAACAGGATGGGCAAACAGGTCTGTAACGATGCTTGCCTCGCCGGGAACAACACCGGAGTTCTCTATGGAAGGTCCCAAAAGACCTGACGGAAATTCCCCAAAGGCAACAGCAAAACCCGTTCTGCCGTATACGTTCACCACAAGAAAGCCTATGCTTTCATCAGTCGCGCCGTGGGAAGAATTAGGGGCAGCGACAAATGGGATACCTGTTATTTCTATTCTGTGCAGAAGACCGTCAGTTTGCGTGAGCGGCGGCGGGCAAGAAGTCAACACTGTGACTGAAAATACTACAACCGCCGCTACGGACAAACGAATGTAAATGTTTTTCACGATGCAAAAGTCCTTTTATGAAATATATGTGCCGACACTGAAAACCACAAATTGTTATTGACGGGTGAAGGTTCCGCCCATCATGCCATTTGCGTTTGCGGCAAGCGCATTATTAGCAGCGTCCACAGCAGGGTTACCAGTGGGAGGAGGAGGAGCAAAAGAAACAGTGACACCGGTAATATTCCCCACATCGGGCGTATATGTAAGCGTTACCGAAAGTCCCGCTGCATTAACAGCGCCTAACACGTCATCGAGCCACGGTAAAGTCGTAGACTTCCCAGTTGAGACGCCGGTTAAAGTCTGATCCCATACGCTGCTTGCTTCTGTAACTCTTCCACCGATAGTCGTGCCCGCGGGAATTGGAGAGGGCACTCCTCCGCCAGCAGGCACTTCTACGAGAAACCTTACACTGAACTGCTGGTGCTCATTGATGGTGAACTGTCTGATAGGAACATTATGTCCTCCCATCAACGTGGTTTGCACAAAGGTCATGCTTGCCGGATCTTCGCTGGCATCTGTGGGACAACCCGTCACTGAAAAAGCGAACACCAGCAGGGCTGCCATCATTCCAAAAAAAACGATTTTTTTCTTAGTCACTTTGTAATCTCCTTGG
>JAIRQD010000131.1:0-7582 GCA_031256655.1 Treponema sp. | reverse complement strand
TTCCCTTTGGCAGCCCCGCTTGCCTGCGTCAGCCGCTGCTTTAGCGAAAATGAGCTAAAAGAGCTAAGCGTTAACATACGCAAACTTACTGAAAACTCAAACGGGAAAATATCAGGCGGCGCAAACGGCATCGCTCACTGCCCAAAAAGCGGGCTTTCGTTTTTTTTCTTTTTTTTTGATATTTTTTTGCATAACCGGCTTGAAAAAAACATATTCCCAAAAACAGCCGCCGCTAAAATCATTTCTGTTTTTCCTTCTCCCGTTCTTTGCGCCTCACTTTTGTCTGACAAAAATGCTGACTTTGAGCAGTTTGAACAAGCACCGCCTTTTTCTTTCCGCTCTGGCTTTGTGGCAAACCTTGCCGTAAGACCTTTGCCATCAGGGGATGCGCATTACTCGTTTGAGTGGCTTGCGGGAAAGCAGCATTGGCTGGCAAAATTTAGCAGAAAAATCGCAAATTATTAAAATTGCCACTCCCATAATTTATAACAGTAGTGTATAATCTTTATTTACCATGAAAAAGAAAACCTACGTAATAGGACACAAAAACCCTGACACCGATTCGGTGGTTTCAGCCGCGGCGTACGCAAGGCTTAAGCAGATTCAGGGGCATGATAACTGCCTGCCGGCAAGGGCTGGAAAATTAAACAGCCAGACTGAATATATTTTTGAACGCTTTGGGGTGAGCGTTCCGCAGTTTTTGCCGGATTTAATTCCCAAAGCCGAGCATTACCTTGCCGAGACTATGGCAACGGTGGATGAAAACGACAGCTTGTGGAATGCGCTTGAACTCTTGCAGAAAATGAACCTGAAGGTGCTTCCAATTATCAATAATGACCGGATGTACAAAAGTATGTTCCATTACCGCGTTTTCGCCCAGTACATCATAAACAATATTAACCCGATGAAAAAATCGGCGTTTCCCCTTTCCCTTGATAATTTGGCGGTGACAATTCACGCTCAACCTTTGACGCTTTTTAACGGGGAAGAAGTAAGAAAGTCCCCCATTGTAGTTGCCGCTTCATACACCTCGGACTTCAAAAAGAACATTCAAATTGAAGGGGTGGAAAATGCCATAGTTATTGTTGGGGATCGTTGGGATGTCCAGCGGTATTCAATCGAACTGGGTGTGCGCGCTTTGATCCTTTCAAACGGGAATACGCTTTCAAAGGAACTTGTGGAACTTGCCGAAGAAAAAAAAGTCACGGTGTTTATAAGCCCGTTTGACACAACTTCAACGGCGATGCTCATTATTTATTCTGTTCCTGTGGGTAAAATCGGCGATGACACAGTTCCGCTTTGCCGCCTGCACGATGCGGTGCGCAGTTTCAGGAAGGCGCTTTCCAGAGCGCCGGCACGCCATTTGCCTGTGGCGGACGTTGACGGCAGAGTTGCAGGCGTTATTTTTGAGGGTGATCTCGCAAAAGACCCGAATATTGAAGTTATCATGGTGGATCACAACGAGCCAAGCCAGGCCATTGACGGCATTGAAAATTACAAAATTCTTGAAGTCATCGATCACCACAGGCTTGGTAATCTTTCAACCAGCTACCCTATAACATTTATTAACCGTGTTGTCGGGGCGACCTGCACCATCATCACAAACCTTTACCGTGAACAAAAGGTTCCGCTTGAAAAGGGCATTGCGTCAATTTTGCTCTGTGGAATTCTCACCGACACGCTCACACTGAAATCCGCCACAACAACAGAAACTGATATTGAAGCCGCCGAATATCTTTCTTCCATCACGGGGCTTGATATTCCAACCTTGTCAAAGGATTTGCATTCAGTGGCGAACAAAATAATCGCTTTGCCGGCGGAGGAGTTAATCACGATGGATTGCAAGGCGTACACCGAGCAGGGGACATCGTTTGCCGTAAGCCAGATAGAGATTGACGATGCAGAGGCGCTGATGGAACGTTCAAGCGAAATCACAGAGGCGTTGGAAAAAGCGCGCGCGGCTGAAAACCACCTTTTTGTTGCGCTCCTTGCCACAGATGTTACAAGGCTTGATTCGCTTTTGTTTGTGGTTGGAAACAAGGCTTTCACCGGGCTTTTTAACTTTCCTGCCGCCGCCGAAGGCGTTTACGAACTTAAAGGGGTTGTTTCGCGTAAAAAGCAGTTGATGCCGCTTTTAACAGAGCTGCTACTCAATTATAACGCTTAGCTTATAATGAAGGCTAAGCGGCGGAATCAGGCTTTAGCGTTTCTTTAAGCAGTGAAATGTACTCTTTGCGGGATATTTCTTCAGCCCCAAGGCTTTCCATGTGGCTGGTATACGCCTGACAGTCGATAAAGCGAACACCATCTTCAAAAAGCAGGCGCGCGTGGGTGAGAAACGCCGCCTTGCTTGCGTTTGACCTGCGGCTGAACATGGACTCACCGAAAAAAATGTCCCCGTGGCGTACACCGTAACAGCCGCCTGTTAGCTCCCCGTCAAAGTAGGCTTCTGCCGAAAGCGCCCAGCCCAGGCGGTGGAGTTCGATGTATGCGGCTATCATGTCGTCTGTTATCCATGTTCCGCCTTGCCCCGGGCGCTCCGTTTGCGCGCAGGCGGTAATGACAGCGGGAAAATCATTGTTAAGCGTTATTTTAAAACTCCCGCGCTTAAGCACTTTTTCCATGGAAGAAGAAACATGAAGTTTTTCTGGAAAAAGCACAAAGCGCGGGTCAGGCGAGTGCCAGATTACCGGTTCGCCGTCTGAATACCACGGGAAAACTCCCTGCTCATACGCGGAAAGCAGCATCCCGGGCGAAAGATTACCGCCCCACGCGACAACGCTGAAGTGCCTTGCCTTTAACGGATCGGGAAAGACAAAGCGCTCAACCTCACTTAAGTACGGGAAATTCGGATCAGTGCCGCTTGGAGGTAAAGACAAGGCTTTTATGCATCCAAAGCTGGTTCCGGCTTCCGCTCTTCGACTATATCAATGCGATATTCTCCGCCGGAATAATCAGCCACAGCGTGTCCGCCTGACTCAAGCCTGCCGAAAAGCACCTCGTCCACAAAAAACGCCTTGATGCGGTCTTCAACGATGCGCCCCACATTACGCGCGCCGAACTCTTTGCTGTATCCATCAGAAGCAAGCTGGTTAAGGCAGGCGGATGTCACTTCAAGTGTTACGCCTTTTTCAGCAAGCTGTTCCTTAAAGGTGTCAAGCGCCTTGCTGACAATGGAAATCATTATTTCCTTTGACAAATGTCCAAAACGGACAACCGCGTCAAGGCGGTTTCGGAACTCCGGAGTAAAGATTTTCTCGACAGCGCCGTCAACTGCCGTTTCATCCATTTCGCGGTCGCCAAAGCCGATCAAACTTTTGCCTATGTCGCGCGCGCCTGCGTTGCTGGTCATAATAAGCACCACATTGCGGAAATCCGCCTTGCGCCCGTTATTATCAGTAAGCGTTGCGTAATCCATTATCTGTAATAAAATGTTGTAAATATCAGGATGCGCCTTTTCTATTTCATCAAGCAGCACCACGCCATGCGGCTGTTTGCGGATGGCATCGGTCAAAAGCCCGCCTTCCTCATAGCCAACATAACCCGGGGGAGCGCCCACAAGACGGGAAACGGTGTGTTTTTCCTGATACTCACTCATATCAAAGCGGTGCATGGACACGCCAAGCACATCGGCAAGGCTGCGCGCAAGTTCGGTTTTGCCGACCCCGGTGGGACCCGCAAAAAGGAAGTTCGCCACAGGTTTATTCGCTTCCCTAAAGCCCGCGCGTGAGCGTTTGACCGCTTTGACCACCGCCGTGACCGCCTCATCCTGCCCGAAGATGCGCCCGCGCAGGCGCTCCTCCAAAAGCTTAAGTTTATCCCTTTCATTCTCACCAACTGAACGTTCAGGAATTCGGGCGATTTTTGAGATGACCGTTTCGATGACCGGAAGCCCGATGTCTATCATCTCAATCGATCCTTCCTGAACACTTGCGGACAACTCGGCGTCCACCTCGGCAAACACGCTCATTTCAGGCTTTTCAGTTTCCGCTTCGTCCGCTTTGCTTGTTTCGCCATGCCCGCTTTTGTACGCTTCGATGCGGGCAAAAGCGCCTGCCTCATCAATCACGTCAATAGCCTTATCCGGCAGCCGGCGCTCGGTGATGTACTGGGCGGAAAGCCGCACAGCGCCTTCCACCGCTTCCTCTGAATAGCGGACTTTGTGGTAATTTTCGTACTTGGGCTTGAGCCCCAGAAGAATCTTCACCGCATCATCTTCGGTCGGTTCGTTGATGTCGATTTTCTGAAAGCGCCTTGAAAGCGCCCTGTCTTTGTCAAAAAACTTGCTGTATTCCTCGTGCGTAGTCGATCCGATGCAGCGCAGGCGGCCGTTTGTGAGAGCGGGTTTGAGGAGGTTAGAGGCATCAAGTGCGCTTCCTGACGCGGAACCTGCGCCAACAAGCGTGTGGATTTCGTCAATAAAAAGAATAGCTTTTTCTTTCTTTAGGACTTCCTCAACCACCCGTTTGATACGTTCTTCAAAATCGCCGCGGTATTTGGTTCCTGCCAAAAGCGCGCCCATATCAAGTGAATATATGGAAAAATCCTTGAGCGTTGGGGGAACCTTACCCGCCACGATGCGCTGGGCAAGTCCTTCGGTGATGGCGGTTTTCCCTACACCGGAATCGCCTACATGAACGGGATTGTTTTTGAGTCTGCGGCAAAGCACCTGCACAGTACGGTCAAGCTCAGGTTCCCTGCCGATAACAGGCTCAAGCCTGTTTTCCCGTGCCAAAGCGGTGAGCTCTGTGGCAAACTTCTCAAGCGCGGTTTTCTTGACACCTTTGTTTTTGCCGCTTGCATCCGCTCCTTCCTCATCAGGCAGAATATCCCTTCCGGCGTATTCGCCGTCGCCGTGTTCAGGCGCACCGGGAGTTTCGTACGGCTTACCGCCGCCGTAGCCATGGGAAATGACACTCAACAGATCGTAGCGCTTTATTTTTTCAACCTGACGCAGATAGTAGGCGCAGTAATTGCGCTCCTCATCGTACAGCGAGACAAGAATGTCCGCTACATCAAGAGTCGCCTTCTGCGCGGCCTGGCTGGTCATGACCGCCCGTTCAATCACGCTTTGGAAGTTGACTGTCTGTATGGGTTCAGCCCCTGCAATTGCCGGAACTTTTCGCTCAAAAAAGCTTTCCATGCCGGCTTTTAAGTGCCGCACGTCAGCGCCGCACGCCTGCAGGATGAGCTGTATTTCGTTAAAGTCCAGCGCCGCGTACAATATATGTTCAGGCGTAAGGTACTCGTGGTTGCGGGATTTCGCCTCGTTATACGCCCGGTTTATGATGTTTTTTACAGGTCCTGATATTTCCATTCTTTCCTCCATGTTCCATATTTATCTTTTAATGGAACATAAACGCATAAATCTTACGCCTCTTCAACAACACAGCGGAGCGGGTAATCGTGCTCTTTGGCGACTGAGTGAACTTGCCATGCTTTGGTGTTCGCAATATCCCATGTATACGCGCCTACCACACCGCGCCCTGAATTATGGACACTCTGCATGATGCGATTAGCCTCCTCGGGGCTTTTATGAAAAATCATCCTCAAAACATCAACAACAAAATCCTTTGTAGTATAGTCATCGTTCAATAAAACAACCACATAATCGCCGGGCTCTTTCAACTCCTGATCATCGCCCAAAAGGATGTTTGTTTCGTTTAGTTCTCTCACTGACATAATTTGCCCTTTGTTTTCAGGTTAGCAGATTTTTAGTGGAAAGGCAACTGTTTCCGCAATTGTTTCCCGCCAAACGTTTTAATATTTTTATCAAGATTTTTTACCATTTTTTTGCGTTCTTAGCGAGAGACTTATGGAAAGAAACTTCAAAAATTGATTTCCGGGGGTTGCAATTTTTTTTTTATGTTAGGATATGCCTACCTGATGCTTTTTTGTACAGCTAAGTTATACCAAGTTACAGGAGGAACTAATGCTATTTCTCAAATTTTTTTGCAGGTCTTTTGTTTTGGCAGCCTTTGTGTTGACGGCTGTCGTAACGCTGTCTGGCTGCCCCGACGCCACAAGCCCACAAACAAGAGTAGATTCCGTAATTATTAACTCCCCAGGCTTTGTTTTTCGGGGGGGCGACTTCCAACTTTCCGCTCAAGTTTTAGGTGTCAACGTTACAAATACGGTTCGCTGGTATCTCGACATGGAAGATGAAAATTACAACAGCGCTTATTCAGAGGCGGCGCATGCGCCGGTGGAGGATATTTCCCTGCCGGCATTTGCTGAGGACATGGGGTTTGATATCCGGGCTTTTGCCGAGGCTCTTAGCGACCAGCAAATCACCCGTAGCCGTATTACCCCCGACGGATTACTCCAAGTGGCAAGATACGATGGAGTCGACGACGAGGTTCCTGAATATATTTGGGTGCGGGCGGTTTCGACCCAAAACCCCGCCGTAGAGGGCAGGTACAAGGTCCGGATAAACTCCCCAGGCTTTACAATCAACGGTATACGTCCGTACCCTTATTCGTCTGCTAGGGAACCCCAGGTTATTTTTGCCGGATCCAGCCAGCAGTTCTCCTTTACTCTTGATGCCGATCCGTACTGGTATGCCCCAAAGGACGTGCGGTGGTATCTTATTCACAGCAATACCAAAAACCCCGCTACCCAGCTTCAGCAAGGTCCAGGCGGGGAGGTCACTCTTGTAACCTACGACAACTATGAGGTTCCACATACCGTGGTAATCCAGGTAAGGTCGCTGGGGGATCGCCGTGTACGCGGATGGGCGTTTGTTGAGATTGTTCCAAGCATTGTACAAGATATAACAATAACCCCTCCCGCAGATCTTCCGGCATTAAGGGGGGCAATAACCCAGCCATTTTCCGCGGAAGTTACCGGTATCGGAACACCCAGTCAGGCAGTTACATGGTCAATCAGCTCTAATACCATTTTTGGAACTGCGCTGGTACCAGTTACCGGAACGCATAAGGTAAAGCTTGCAGTCGCCCAGAGGGAGTCTTATGAAAACAGCCCACTGAGGCTACGGGCTACATCGGTGCAAGACCCCGCTGTGTTTGCGGAAATTGACGTCCCGGTGGAAGGAGAACGGCTGGTGGGTCAGTGGCGGCAGGTTAGTGTCGGCAACGACCACGTCCTTGCCATTGATTGGAACCACCAGGTATGGTCGTGGGGAAGAAACACCGCCGGTCAGGTCGGCGTAGGCAATAGAATAAGTCCCGTACAAAACCCCACCTTGGTAACGCCTCCCGGAATCAAATTTCGGGCCGTCGCCGCCGGTCTGTCCCACTCCTTCGCTATACAGTACGATCCAGGCGGCAGCGATGATTTCAGGCTCTGGTCGTGGGGAAGTGGTCAGTACGGGAAGCTTGGCCATGCTGCCGGTCATACATCTGATATTCTTACCCCCACACCGATACAGTTTGCTCTCCAGTTCGGCTGGGATACGATAAGCGCCGGCCGCGACCATTCGGCGGGGATAAAAACCAATACCACGCTTTATACATGGGGCAGGGCCCGTGTTACGTTTACAGGCGGTTCGGCTTACGTACTCGGGCAAGGTAGCACTAATGTTGACGCGCGTATTCCCACCAGGAGATTCCGTGATGATCCC
>JAIRQD010000130.1:0-10998 GCA_031256655.1 Treponema sp. | reverse complement strand
TAAATCCCTGTTTTACAAAAAAGCCCGTTAAAAGTACTTCTTCACCGGGCATTTTTTCATGCTGAAAACCCCAAAAACAGCAAAAAACCTCAATACAAAATATTCATGCGTTTGACGTGGGGTGTTTTACAACATGTACGCCGATGCAGTCATTGATGGGGTGGTCGTTGAGATCAAAACGGTTTCAGGGAACCGGACAACCTTAGGCAAGTCCTTTCGTCGCGGCTATAAGCAGGGGCGTTCATTGCTTGAGAAGCATGGTATTTCGGCAGAGCATTCAGTTTTTTTGCGTATTTTTGCACCGTTTAGCGTTAAAAGTGTCCGGGCTAAAATCGCTGGAGAATTGACCAGTTCCGTTGATAAAGGCTGTTGTATTTGCTACTTCGAGGCTACCGAAGAACTTTACCATTGGTCGTATGACCAATTGCGGGCAAGTGTTGGCACATAAAAAACCCGGTCTTTGCAGACCGGATCGTGGCAGAGGAGGCTACAATGCCGCCTCCCCAAGTGGCACTGTAAGTATATAACATAAGCGATGTTTTGTCAAATAAATTTTCGCTGTTCCTCGTAAAAGTGGCAAAAAAATACCTTCCCAAAAACTTAAGTTTTGTAACAGCCTTACTTCTCACTCGCTTGCCGGTTTCACGTCAACAGTTCCGATCCTAGCTTTGCTGCCGCTGCGCCAGCCTTCGCCCCAGACGCTGTCCGCTTGCGCCACCGTGGAAAACGGGATATATATCGTTTGCAGAGCAGTCCAGCCTTTAAACGCGCCGTTGCCGACAAAAGTAACCGTTGCAGGAATTGTAATACTCGCAATGGCTGTGTTCCCTTCGAATGCGCCGTAACCTATCCATGTCCCGTTTGTATCGCGTGAGCGTCCGCCGATAACTTCGAGGTTACTGTCATAAGAAAAGTTAACCGCTTCAAAGTTTACGTTGTAACTGAATGCCCCGCCTCCAATATAGGTGACGCTGCTGGGAATTGATATTTTTGTCAAGCGATTGAATGAAAAAGCCTCCTGTCCGATGTAGGAAACAGTGTTAGGGATTGTAACAGTTCTCAGATTATTGCCCTTAAACGACTTTTTCCCGATGTGGATTATGCTTGAAGGAATTATTACGCTTGAAAGAATGTTGCCGGAAAACGCCCTGTCCCCGATATGCGTAACGCTGTCAGGGATCGTAACGCTTGTCAGGCGGTTACCTGCGAAAGCGTGATCGCCAATGTGCAAAACGCCTGATGGAATGTTTATGCTTGCAAGATAGTTGTTTGAAAACGCCCTGTTCCCGATATGCGTAACACTGTC
Source organism: Treponema sp. (assembly GCA_031256655.1). Classification (GTDB taxonomy): domain Bacteria; phylum Spirochaetota; class Spirochaetia; order Treponematales; family Breznakiellaceae; genus WRKT01. The sequence continues at coordinate 9,692 of JAIRQD010000130.1, read as the reverse complement.
AGGGATGGTCACGTTTGTCAGGTGTTTATCGGCAAAGGCACTATCCGCGATTCTGATAACCGGTAAATGGCGAATCCGGTGCGGAATTACAACTGACCACTCTTTTCCCACATAATCGGTAATCTCCACCACAGAGCCGTTGCCAACCGGCGAAGAGAGAAAATACCGCTGTGGTACGCCGCGGTCGCAGCCGAAAAAAACTGTTGCTGTCGCCAAAATAAGGCTAAAAACTACCTTTTTGTCCATATTAGTAAGGAATATACTATCAAGTATTGGTGATTGTCAATTATTTTGGCTTTTTTTCATTAAAAACATTCAAAAAATCTTATAAAAAGACAAAACTAGTGCCCTGTATAACGAAAATCTGTTTTGTCGCTTAAAACGCGTCTTGACAATAAAACCCTTTTCAGGATACCGTTGCCATGTCGGGCGCATAACTCAGCTGGTTAGAGTGCTTGCTTTACACGCAAGATGTCCCTGGTTCGAATCCGGGTGCGCCCATTTTTTGAATGAATGTGATTGACTGCGCGTGAAAAAGTCGCTATTATGTGAACAGTGGGTGTTCTGACTGGTCAAAAGATAAACGAGTACTACGAGCGCTATAAGGCGATCGATGTTACATTCTCAAAAGAATTAATTCAGGTGACAGGTCTCGTTACCAATCAGGTTTATCTCAAATGTGTAGGTGACTTTTGGCCCTGTGTTGTTTTTTCCACTTCGTTTCAGGGTGCAAAACTTGTTGTCAATCTTAGGTCCGGGATTCTCCAAAAACTGGAAAAAGCAAATAATGTGGTGAGCCTTCGCTATTGTTTTAAGCGCGCCGAAAAGGGGAATCCTGTAACGTTTTTTGTGAACGCCCGTTCAGTCGGTTATTCGGCGTATGGGAAAACGAACGATGTAGCCCTTTTCACGTTGCAGTTTACCCAGCGCCCGCCGGATGACTTGATTGAAATTATGGGGCGCATTCTTGATGCAAACGTTAATTCGGTTAAACGCAAAGATGAGCGCATTCTTATAACTCCAGAATCGGTTCGGAAACTGAGTATAGCGTCCAAGGAAACGGCAGCTTTTATTCAGGGGGTGCCCAGACGCTGCATTTTGCGCGATATTTCTTTTTCCGGGGCGAAAATTATTATGATGGGTGTGGCGAAATTTCTTGTGGACAAAGAAGCTTCATTGCGGCTTGATTTTGAAGATCCGCGCGAGAGTTTTTTGGTAAAAGGAAAATTTGTCAGATCGGAGGCGGTTGAAGCACGCAAAGAGCTTATTGCCCTCGCGATTTTTTTTGATGAAAGTGTCGTTCCTATGGGTTATAAAGTCAGGCTTAACGATTATTTATCGCAGTTCCGGGTCGAAAACCGGATTTCAGGCGACAATAAAAACGAAAAGAAAATCGCTCAAGCAAGAGCTCAAGCGCAAAAACAGCCCCCGAAAGAGGAAGCATGGCCAACGCCGGATGAAGCGGCCGGCATTTCGCCGCCGGACAATGCGGCAGAAAGCGCATCTATGTTCGATACAACAGCCGATTCTACCCAGCCGCCTGCCGCGAGTGCGGAGGCTTTTCCCGCCAATGATGATTTTGACCTTGAACTGCCTAAAAGGTGAGGTTTTGTCAAAAAATGCCTGAATCATCGGTCGTATTTTTACCCGTTCCTGAATTTCTCAAAAGTGAGTTCAAGGCTTTCACCCTTGATCCGGCAATCCCGTTGCCTGTGGAATTTGAAATAAGCGCAGATACCGATGAAAAATCGTTTGATTTAAGCACTTTAAGCTGGGAAATGATACTTTCAGGCGTTTTGCGCGTAATTGCGGCGAAGGGGAAAAGCGATTTTTTGGCAGACGAGGTGTTTTTTAATGCCGGGGATCTTGCCGGAGAAAGGGAAATGGCAAAAACGCCGCAAGCGTGGACAGACTATTACCGTAATTTTGTGTTCGCCGTAAAACCTGAAATTTTTTCCGAACTTACAATTGCGGCGATTGCTAAAAGTGAAAACGGCGATTACGATATGGCGCTGGAAATAAGCTCCATTTTGGAAGGGCTTTTTCCCCGCTCCCCGGGAGTTCTGCTTAACAAGGCGCTTATTTTGGAAAAGAAAGCGGAAACTTTGGAGCATGGTTCCGGCAGCGGCGGGGAACATTCGCAGCGAGCGCTGCAGGCGTACGAGACCGCTTTGTCGACAGAGCCGGTGTTACCTGACACGCTTTTTAATTCAGGCTTTTTCTTTATGCGCCAGCGTGATTTTGCCCGCGCGAAGCATTGCTTTTCGCAGTATGTGGCGCTGGCAGACAAAACAGAAATTAACGAAGAAAAAGCCCGGGAAGCCGGAAAAATGATAGCCGACATTGGCGAGCATCATCTCGAAGACGCCGCTTATTGGGAAGCCTACGACTGCATCAGAAATGGAAACGATGAAATGGGGCTTTTAAAAATACGGGAGTTTATCGAAAAGCACCCGAAAGTCTGGAACGGCTGGTTTGTGCTTGGCTGGGCGCTGCGCAAACTCGCCCGTTACACTGACGGCATTGAGGCGTTCAGGAAAACTCAAGCGCTTGGCGGGGACAACAGCGATACGCGCAACGAAATTGCCATTTGCCTTATGGAATCAGGCGATCATAAAGCCGCCCAAAGGGAACTTGAAAAGGCTTTACAGGAAGACCCCGTAAACGTAAAAATTATCTGCAACCTCGGCGTGCTGGCGATGAAAGCAGGCGACAAAGACAAAGCGATTGGCTTTTTCAAAACGGCGCTTGAATTTGACGGTGAAGACCCGCTTGCACGGCATTTCCTGTCGCAGTTGGAAGGTTCAGCAGACCTTTAACGGCGCATAGCATTCCAGGGGTTTATCCCGAAGCGGATGACAAAGTACAGCCAGCCGAACACGAAGCCCAAAAGGTGCGTAGCGTGCGCCACATTGCCGCCGGCACCTGTAACGATAAAAAATACCGAAAGTCCTGTGAAACCCAGCACCAGTATAGGCGCGCGTACGGGAAGTATGCCCCAAATGTGAATGATGGCTCTGGGAAACATTGCGGCAAACGCCAACTGAACGGCAAACATCGCCCCTGAAGCCCCCATAAGAAAAACCATGTAGTTGCCGGTAAACAGGTAACCAAAAAAGGAAAAAACTCCCGCCATCGTGCCGGTGAGCAGGTAGTAAAGAAGAAACTCGCGGCTTCCCATTTGCTGTTCCACCTGCCGACCAAAAATAAAAAGCGCAAGCATGTTAAACAAAATGTGCGTGAATGCCGCGGGGCTGTGAACAAACATATATGTGACAAACTGCCAAACCCAGCCGCGCTGCATAACCAGAATGGGATTCATGGCAAGGTAAAAAACTATGGGAATATCGCGGAATAAGTGCATCGCCGCAAAAACCAAAACATTAAGTCCGATAAGCACAAAAACCATGTTGTCGTACGTATACCTGAATGGGCGCCTTATGATGTTCATGGTTTTATCATACGATTATTTTACGAAAATGCCTATAGTGCGCAATTACATTGCGCGCAATCAATATTGCGGCGTTTAAGGTTTATCCGCCAAAGACGCGATAAAATCGTCAACAATCACCCGATACCCTTCGATGGTTTCCGCCTGCACAAGCCTGTTCCGCATCGCGGCACTTCCCGGCAGCCCGGGCTTTCCTTGCGGCCCTTTTACATACGCGCAGAACTGCTTTCGCATTTCCCTGCACGCCGTTTCTTCGCCCTTGTCTTCGGCAAGCATGGAAAGGTGGCGGAAGGCGGTTGTTATCCGCTCCTGAAAAGGCGCAGGTGTCCATTCGCCGGTTGTTAAAATGGAGCGGGCGGCGGGAAAAATGAACGGGTTGCCTTCAGCGCCCCGCGCAAACATCACCGCGGCGCAGCCGGTTTCGCCAAGCATACGAAGGGCATCTTCAGGTGTGTACAGATCGCCTGAACCTGTGACGGGAACGCTCAAACGGGAAGCCAAATCGGTTATGTGCGACCAGTCGCTTTTGCCTTCGTAGCCCTGCGCCCTTGTGCGCGGGTGCAGCGTTACCATCGCCGCGCCTTCTTCCACAGCAATTCGGGCGCATTCAGGATAATTTATCGACTGCGAATCCCAGCCTGAACGCATTTTTATGGTAACAGGCACGCCGCCAAGCGCTTCTTTTGAGGCGCGCACCACCGCCTGCACAATTTGCCCCAAAAGGGCGGGGGTTTTCATAAGCGCCGATCCTGCGCCGTTTTTAACCACTTTTGTAACCGGACAGCCTGAATTAATGTCCACACCTTCAGGTTTTAGGGGGGCAAGGGCAATGGCGGCTGAATACATGGTCTGCGGGTCGTGCCCGAAAAGCTGTATAGAATACGGCTTTGTATTGTTCCCCCGCCTTATAAGGTCAAACGTTGGTTTGCCGCCCCGAATAAGGGCTTCGGCAGAGGCAAGCTCAGTGAAAGAGAAATCCGCCCCGTAATCGGCGCAGATGGAGCGGAACGTCCAATCGGTGTACCCGGCAACCGGTGCTAAAAAGAGGTTACCGGGAAGTTTTAGATCACCGATTGTTATCGGGCGGTAAAGAGATTCCGGCATCGGAAATCAAGGCTCCAGACCAAAAAACCTGCAAGAGTTTTCCCAAACCACAGCCGCAACTTCTGCTTCGTCCTTTTGCAGCATTCCCGCTAAATAACGCGCCGTAATCGGAAGGTACTTTGGCATATTCCGTTTGCCCCTATGATCGGCTGGAACCATAAACGGACTTTCCGATTCAATTAGGATGCGGTCAAGCGGAAGCACTTCCACCGTTTCGTGCAGGTTTTTGGCGTTCCGGTACGTGAGGTTTCCGGCAAAGGAAAAGTACAGGTTCAAATCCAGCGCTTTTTTTGCGTACTCGGCGTTTTCGGAGTAACAGTGCAAAACCCCGCCTTTGGGCGGAAGCCTGTCGCGCAGAATGTCAAGAACATCCTTGCCCGCCTCGCGGTTGTGGATTATTACAGGGAGATTCAGCTTCGCCGCCAAATCCAGCTGCGTTATGAAAAGCTCAATCTGGGACTTTTTATCGCCGAATTTGCGGTAATAATCAAGACCGATTTCTCCAATTGCGACAACTCGCGGGAGCTTGGCGCTTTGCTCTATGGTCTGCACCCAATTTCTGCCCGGACTTTTTACTTCAGAAGGCGAAACGCCCACCGCATGGTAAACATTCGTTGCGGATTTGAGGTTCTCGTAGATTTTCACGAAGTCAATAAGGCTATTGCATATAGAAATCAGCCGCGAAACAAAAACTTGGCGGGCTTCCTGTACGACAATGAGTTGTTCTATCGGATCCTCACAAATAAGCCCAATATGGGAGTGAGTATCAAAATACTGCATTTAGTTTTCCATTCAAGGTAAGATATTTTTTTCCAAACTGGATGCCCAAACTATAGCACAGGCATCGTGAATCGTCAATAAAAATATGCTTAAATGTCAACTACTAGGGAGAATTCCCCTGTTTTCAGTGACTTTTTAGGGTTTATGTTTTGCACTTGGCGACAATTTCCGCGATAATGCGGTCTGCGTCTTCATAAGGCACCTGGCACGTTCCGACAGCCTTGTGCCCGCCTCCACCGTATCCCAAAAGCATACTGCCAACATCAACCGAAGCATCGCGCCGTACCACGCTGTAACCCACAGTTATGATGCAATTTTGCTTGTTTTTACCGTTCATGATCCAGACAGAAATATTTTGTTCGGGGAACATCGAATAAATGAGAAAACGGTTTCCGGCATAAATGGTATCAACATTACGGTAATCGGCAACAATAACAGTACCTTCTGCACGTGCGACTTTTTTTATCATATCAACAAATAATTTTTTTTGTTCAAAATAAAGAACCACGCGCTCTTTCACATCAGGCATTTCAAGGATTTCTTCGATGGTTTTGGTGGCACACGCCGCAGCCAGGTTTTTCATCAAATCGTAGTTGCTGATGGTGAAATCTTTGAACCTCCCCAAACCAGTGCGGGGATCCATTATAAAGCCCAAAAGCACCCAACCTGTGGGATTGGCGATCTCCTCGGCGGTAAGGTCAGCAGAATCGACTTTGTCAACGTAGTGAACCATTTCGGCGAAGTTCCCCAGTTTGCTGTCCCCACCGTAGTAATCATAAACAACCCTGGCGCAGCTTGGGGCAATGCAGGAAACCCCTTCAAAATACGAGTTTTTTCCAAGCCGTTCAGTTTCGCTTGAGTGATGATCGAACCAGATCTTGCAACCGGGTACATACGGAATGTTAGCGATAATATCGTTGTCCGTGGCCTCGACAAGACCGTCCTGAATGTCCTTTGGGTGGACGAACTTCCACTCGGTGATAATTCCCAAGTACAGCAATAATGCTCCGCAAGCCAAGCCGTCAAAATCTGATCTCGTAATAAGCCTCATGATGAAACCCTCCTTAACGCAATCACACTTTTGTAATCCCTGACGTCCATTATAGCGCATTTTTCTTCAAAAATCCACTGGGAGCTTCAAGCTTTTGGGAAATTTACAAAATGGCTTGTTTTTGGTATAATGATAATATGAAACAACAAATTTTTAGAAAGACCAATTTAAAATTATTCAAACTGCTGGCGGTTTTTGCCGCTCTCACCGCCGTCATCTCCTGTGCGGGCGCGGCACGAACTACGGCACTTGGCAACCTTGGGCAGCCGAGTGATCCCGTTCCTTTTATGGAAGGGGCTATAACAGGCACACTTCCTTCAGGAATGCGCTACTTCCTTCTTGAAAATTCAATGCCTGAGGGCAGGGCGTTTTTAACGCTGGCGGTGGATGCGGGCTCTATTTTGGAAACCGAGGAGGAACGCGGACTTGCCCACTTTGTCGAGCACATGGCTTTTCGCGGCACAACGCGCTTCCCGGACAATGAAGTTATCAATTACCTGCGTTCACTTGGAATGCGTTTTGGCCCTGAAATTAACGCTCACGTTTCCTTTGATGAAACGGTTTACCGCATCGAAGTTCCCGTTGAAACCGGCGAGGACGGCAGGCGGCGGATTCCTGACAGGGCACTTGAGCTGATTGACGACTGGTCGCACGCGGTTAGTTTTTACCCGGAAGCTGTGGAAAGCGAACGGCTGGTTGTTATCGAAGAATACCGTTTCCGCATGGGCGCGCGCGAGCGGCTTAACCGCCAGGTGTTTCCCGTGCTTTTCCGCGATTCGCTTTATTCTGAACGTATGCCGATTGGGCTTTTAAGCGTTATCGAAAACGCGACTCCCGAACAATTGAGGGCGTTTTACGAAAAGTGGTACAGACCTGAAAACATGGCGCTTGTTATTGTGGGCGATTTTGACGCTGCTTATCTGCAAGCCCGGCTTGCCGGGCATTTTCCGGCAAGGGCAGAAGCCGCCGCCGAGCCGTTTAACCGCCCGCGCCACGACTTGCGCCAGCCTTCACGCGGCAGCCTCCAAACGCTCGTCCTCACCGATCCTGAAATTGGCCAAACGCGCGTAGACATTTACTGGAAACGCTCACCGCAACGCCGAGCGCGTGATTTAGCGGCGTTCAGGGAGCTTCTTGTTGATAACCTAATTGGCACGATGATTTCCCTGCGCTTTGAGGAATCAGCTGCCAATCCTCTGGCTCCCTACGTTTTTGCCGGCGGCGGTACAATCAACTTCGCCTATTCTTCCCGTTTTTACATGCTGACAGCGCAGGCGAAAACCGGACGCGCACAAGATACATTGCAGGCGCTTTTGACCGCGCACAGAACCATCACCCGTTTTGGCTTTTCCGAAGATGAAAAGGAAATCGCTTCTGTCCTCCTCCTTTCGCATCTTCGCCGCGCCGTTGCCGAGAATGACCGCCAGAATTCCAATACGTTTGTGCGCACTTTCACCCGCTATTTTTTGAACGGGAGAATGGCAACAAGCGCCGCGTGGGAACTTGATGCTGTCCAGCACCTTTTGCCCGGCATTACCATACGCGAAATTAACCGTGCGGTAAGAAACTATTTTGCCGAAAACGACATGACAGTTGTTATCACCGCGCCGGAAGCCGAACTTGCAAGCCTGCCGGCTGATTCTGAAATTACGGCGATGGTTGCGGCAACGCGCCGGGCGCAGGTTGCCCGCCCGCAGATAAACCGCGTTCGCGGGGAACTTTTGGCTTTGGCGCCGCAGCCGGGAAGCATTGTCGCAGAAAGCGTTGACGAAGAAACGGGCGCGATTCGCTTGATTTTGAGCAACGGCGCGGAAGTGATCTTAAAAGAGACGGCAAACAGAAACAATGAGGTTAGCTTTTTTGCGCAAGCCCGCGGCGGCGTTTTAAGCGTGCCGGAAGAAATGTCAGTTTCTGCCGAACTTGCCGCCGAAATGCTTAACGCTTCGGGGTTGGGCCCGCACAGCCGCACGGAGCTTATCAGTATGCTTGCGGACAGGCAAGTTATGATGTCGTTTTGGGCGCAAAACTTCCTGCGCGGTTTTCAGGGGCTGTCTTCCACAGATGATTTGCAGACGCTTTTTGAAATGCTTTACATAAGCTTTACCCAGCCGCGCTTTGACGAAGATGCGGTCGCCGCCGCGATGGATCAACGCCGATCGCAAATGGCGTTTGTGGAAAATGATCCCAACGCATTTTTCAGCAGGGAAATTACCAGAAACACGCACGGCAATGCGCGCTTTCACCCGCTGGAACTTGAAGACCTTGAGCGCTTTAACATAGACCACGCTTACGCCTTTGTCCGGGGCGGTCTTAACCCCGCTGACTTCACCTTTGTCTTTGTTGGCAACATCGATTTTACGACGATCCGCTTTCTTGCCGAAACTTTCATCGCCTCGATTCCCGCCGCCGAACCTTTCAGCGAATGGGCGGTTATGGATAGACAGCGCCCGCAAAATATGGTTCAGGACATTTACTTAGGCATGGAAGAGCGCAGCATCGTGTATGCCGGCTGGTTTACCCCGCACCCGCTTTTGCAGTGGGACGCCGGATGGGAAGCGGCTGCTTCCGCTGTTTCGGTTTTGAACGCTTACCTTGACATTCGCCTTATTGATGAAATACGCGAGGTTCTTGGCGGCGTTTACACAATATCGGCGTGGGTGGGGCTTTCGCCTTTTTCCGGCGGTGAACTTTCCGGGGGGTTGTTTTTTGTAACAGACCCGGAGCGCGTGGAAGAGCTTTTGTCTGCGGCAAAAGAGGAATTCCGTGAAATCGGGCGCGGAAACATTGACTTAGGCGTTTTTAATAACGCGGTCCAGGCGCAGCTGCGCGGACACGAGCAGGCTATACAGAGCAATGCGCACATCGCGCAGAGCTTTGCCAATTCAGCCGTTATTTTCCGCTCGCCCTTAAGCCGCCTGACTGAGCGCCCGGAAATGCTTGACGCGGTAACACCTGCCGACATTGTGCGGATAATGAGTGAGCTTTTGGAAGGAAACTTTGCGCAAATGGTGCTGTTTCCTGATGTCTCGTTGGCACCTGCGGGTATTGCCGGAGCGGAATAGCGGTGGAGTACCTGCGAGGGAGGGCGGCATCACAGCGCCTATCCCTCGCTCCGCTTCGCCGGGCGGCAAGAGATGTAGCACCTGCCGAATTTTTTTTTGCGTTTTTATTGATCTCCAAACCATTCGTGGATATAATATAAACGGTAGGTGATTATCCGAAAATATCTACAACCAGTAGCCTGTGCTAAAAAATCGAAGTTGCCTCCATACAGCAATATGGAAACATACAGAACCGACAGGTTAG
>JAIRQD010000106.1:0-13103 GCA_031256655.1 Treponema sp. | reverse complement strand
TTCAATCCTGTTTGTTCCAATTTACGCGCATCTTTTATCGCTTGACGGGAAAGAACGATATTATACATCCGACCAAAGTTTCGACAGAGGTAGGCATTCAGAAAGCGGGGTTTCTACGCCATTTTTGATTGAATCTGTCATTCCGGGGAGTGAGGTTAAGTAATCGTTATCACTCATTTCCAGAATGTCGCGGTATTTTTGAAATAAAAGGAAATCTCGCACAGCATAAAGCGCATTGTCCGGCAACGCATCAATTTCGGTTTTCACGGATTCTCGAATAGTCATCGTCTGCTCCCACGTTAATTATACCACAAAGAATTGAAGCTGTACATGTTTTCGTAACGATTTGTGTTGTGATATAATTCCCGTATATGGACACCCAGTATACCAATCGCCTTGCAAAAATTGAGGCTGTGCTTGATAAGTGGCTTCCGGAAAAACCTGATGCCGCGTGGCTTGAAATGACATTTGATCGTTCATCATCGGGCGGTTCCGGCGGAGCGTTTATCGCGCATGAAGTCTTTGTCGCGCCGGAACTGGCGGCAACTCTCACCCGCCCCGGCTGGGATTTGGTGAAGCGGGGCGGCAAACGCTGGCGGCCTTTGTTGATGCTGCTTACCGCCGAAAGCGTTGCAGGAGGGCGCGGAGCGGAGGCGGCTTTGCCTTTAACGCCTTTGATTGAGTTTCCCCACAACGCAAGCCTCATTCATGACGACATAGAGGACAATTCCGATGAGCGCAGGGGAAAACCCGCGGTTCACCTCATCTACGGCATTGACGCGGCTTTAAACGGCGGCTCGTTTATGTACTTTCTGCCGCTTGCCTGCCTTGATAAGTGGGCGAAGGAGCGGGCAAACTCAATTTCTCCGGTTGTCAAGGAGCGTATTTGGACGGCGTGGACTTTCCACATGATGGGGCTTCACCTCGGACAGGCGATGGATATTGCGTGGCACCGGGATTACCGGGTGCTTCCGCTTCTTGAGGAGTACGACCGTATGTGCCGCCTGAAAACTGGCTATCTCGCGCGGCTTGCGGCGGTGCTTGGCGTGTTCTGCGCCGGAGGAGATGATATTGAATCCGCCCAACTCAACAATTTAGCGGGCGATTTCGCCGCCGCCGCCGAGCAATTGGGGGTGGGCTTCCAAATCCTTGACGATGTAAAAAACTTGCGTTCAGGAAACCCCGGTAAAAAGCGCGGCGATGATATTGTCGAAGGGAAAAAAAGCCTTCCGTTGTTGCTTTATCTGCACCGCTATCCTGAAAAGCGCGATTTTACCGCCCGCTGTTTTGCCGCGGCGCGATCTCTTGGAACAGGCGCGCCTGAAGTGGAAGAGCTTATCGGCGCTTTGGAAGGAGCGGGCGTTCTGGAAGAAGCAGCCGAAAAGGGACTTGAGTATATACAGAAAAGCAAGGCGGTTTTTTCCGCCCCGGTACTTTCAGGTTTAACCTTGCGCAAAGAAGGACAGGAACTTTTAAGCGGTTTTATCGACTTGCTGAAAGGATGAACGGTTTTCTCAATGTCCGGTTGTCATGCACCTGTGCGAAGCTCGGCGCGGAACACAGGCTCCCCGGCACCCGGTCTTCGCCCTTCGTAAGCAAAACCCGCCCCGGCTGATTGCGGATAATCCGCCGCATTGCTTTCAGAGGGAGCGCCGTTATTCACAAGCGGGGCGACAAAAAGTTCCACCGTTTGACCGGGCAAAACTTCGCTTAGGTAGTTAATGTCCAGCCGTATTTGATTGGCGTTTGTGAGAATGTCCATGTCGGTAACATCCTGTATCCACTGTATATAACGGGCGTTGTTTGTGTGACCATAGTAATCAATATCAGAATATAAAGCTGTGCGTTCCATTTTTTTGACCAGATTTTCAGCCGCGCCAAGACCTGTAGGTCCTGACGGAAGCGCGTCAGTTCCTTCGTTCGGCGGCAATGGTTCCATGACCGATTGCGCCCTTAACGGTCTGCGCTTTTCTATGTCCACAACAAGCCAGCCCCCGCGCCCCCGCACAACGACAGCATTTTGGGCATCCCGAATTTCATAATCCCTTAAAGCCAAAAGCTTTTCCCATTTTCTTGGCCATGTGCTAACCTGAATGGTTTCTTCATAAAGAGGGCGGCGATGAACAAAAAGTGAAAGGCGCGATAGAATCCAACCCTGTCCCTTGTTTGACATGGCATCCCGGCCTACGCCAAGGTCGGCGGCATGGCTGATTGCCGCTTCCTGAAAAAGACTGAATATGCAGTCAAGGGTCAGCCGGTCGCTGCGATCAACGTTTCCGTACCGAACAGGGATTGTTTCGCGCAAGATGTCTACCATAAAAGCACCTCAAAAACTTTAATATTATCTGTTCAGCCTACAGGGAATTGCCGCTGCTATCAAGTGCCGGCAAGAGGAACGCTTTTTCCGGCTACCGCGCAAAAAATTCGATCTGTTGACAATATTTATTAAATTTCTTATACTTAGTGCCTTAAAGAATTCAAGTGCACCTTCGCTGAGTAATTTTACATCGATGTAGCGCACAACAAGTGGAGGAAATATGCACAAACTCAATTTTCCCGGAAACAGAAAAACCAATATCATGTTGTATGTCGCTCTGGTATTGTCCTTTGCCATCGTAGGTATTGTTGTTCCTGATGTAAGCGGGCTGCGTGAAGAAGTTGCCGCAAGCGTGCGCGAAGAAGTTCGCGACGAAGTGACAGCCGCTGTCACGGCGCAAATGCTTGAAGAAAATGCGGATGCGGCGAGTGAGCAAATTGCCGCCGCTGTGTATTATGCAATTGAGGATCGCGCCCGCAGCGCCGTTTTTGCCGCGGTTGCGGAGCATTTCGGGCTTTGGGTAATGCTTCCGGCGTTGTTTTTGATTGTCTACATTTTCATGACAAAACGCATTATCGAAGCGTTGACGCTGGGAACACTTCTTGGGCTCATCGTTGGACACCGCGGCGGTTTTTTCGCTTCGTTTAACGACATGGTCTTAAACACCTTGATGAGCGAACACATGGCGTGGCTTATAATTGTTTGCGGGCTTATGGGCGGCGTTGTCGCGCTCATAGAAAAAAGCGGCGGCGGGTTTGCTTTCGGCAATCTTGCCGTGCGAATCGCAAAAACCGCAAAACCAACGCTTTTTTCAACAATGCTCTGTTCGCTCTTGCTTTCCATAGACGATTACCTAAGCGTTTTGGCGTCAGGCTCGGCAATGACTCCCGTCAACGACAAGCACCGCACGCCGCGTGAAATGACCGCGTACGTTGTGGACTCCACTTCCGCGCCGGCCTGCGTCTTGAACCCCATTTCCACTTGGTCGCTTTTTATCGGCGGGCTTCTGGTCGCCAACGGTCTGGGAGAGCCGGGGCAGCAGGTTCTCACGTACGCAAGACTCATTCCTTTTAACTTCTACGCAATAGCAACGCTCCTTGTATTGACGCTTGTGGTTGCCGGTGTGATTCCCACGTTCGGGCCGATGCGCGGCGCGTTCAAGCGCGTGGCGGAGGGCGGACCGTTGGCTCCGGCAGGCTCCAGCCGCATCGACATACGTTCTGGTCAGGAGGAAATGAAAGCCCCTGAAAACCCCAAACTTCGCAACTTTTTTCTTCCTGTCATCGTTTTAGTGGCGGCAACCATTTTCTTTGACTTTGATATGCAAAAAGGCGTTATAGCCACAGTTGGCTTTTGTTTTGTGTTTTTCGTTTTTCAGGGAATGAAACCTATAGATTTTGTGGATGAGCTTTTACGCGGCTTGAAAAATATGCTTATGCCGATTTTGCTCGTTGTTCTTGCGTTTTCGTTTGCCGACATGAGCGAGCAAATCGGTTTTGTTCATTATGTCGTTGATGTCGCAACACGAAACGTTACACCGGCCATGCTGTTTGTGGTGATTTTCCTGGTTTTTGTGTTCACCGAGTTTATAATGGGCATCAGCTGGGGGATGTACGTTATCGCCATGCCGATTGCGATTCCCGTGGCGATTGGTCTTGGCGTTGACCCGTACATTGCCGCCGCCGCGGTTGTTTCAGCGGGTGTGTTCGGCAGCCATTCCTGCTTCTACTCTGACTCAACCATACTCACATCAGCGGCGACCGGATGCGACAACTTCCGCCATGCTATTACACAGATTCCTTTTGGCTTAATCGGCGCGTTTATTGCCGCGATTGGCTATATTATTCTTGGGTTTGTTATGTACGGTTGATAACCGTTTAATTTTTGCAATGTGGCGCATTTTCGCAACTTTTTTCACTGTGAAGCTCTCCATTAAGATGAAGCTGAAAAAGCGCGATGTGCCATATTGACAAAAGTTAAAAAATTGTTAATATGACAAATATTCTTATTATGTCAATTTTAACAACCGAGGAATTTTATGGCATTTGAAATAACCGGGACAGGGCGCGCAGTGCCTTCCCGACGGGTTACCAACGACGAACTTGCAGCAGAAATGAATCTTGACACCAGCGATGAATGGATTCGTTCCCACACAGGCATAGGTGCGCGGCACATCGCCGCAAGCGACATTGCCGCAAGTGATCTCGGCCTTGAAGCGGCGCGAAAGGCTCTTGCGATGGCTTCAGGCATTGATGCGGATGACGAAACGGCAATGGCGGAGGCCGCGCTGTCTGTAGATGTGATAATACTGGCAACCGCCTCCCCTGACTTCTTTTCCGTGCCGTCTACTGCTTGTCTTGTGCAGGACAGGATTGGCGCGAAAAACGCCAGCGCGATGGACATTGTCGCAGGCTGCACAGGCTTTGTTTACGGGCTTGAAACAGCCGCCGGTCTTCTAGCGATGGACAGCGGGCGCAAACGCGCGCTTGTTATCGGGTCGGAAGTGCTTTCCCGCGTTACCGACTGGAGCGACAGGGGAACCTGCGTGCTTTTTGGTGATGGCGCGGGGGCAGTGGTGCTTGACAAAACTGACGCCGCACAGGAAGGCGAAGCCAGGCGGGGAATACTTAAATCCATCCTCAAAGCCGACGGATCGGGGGCTGAACACCTTGTTTGCAGGCGCGGCGGAAGCCGAAACCCGTACAAAACAGGCGAAGTGATCGATGCCCCGCCGCATATCGCTATGAATGGTCAGGCTGTGTACAACTTCGCGGTGAAGGCAATAACGGATACGGTTGCGGAGATTCTTGCCAAATCAGGAATTCCTTCAACTGATATTGCGTGGATCGTGCCGCATCAGGCGAATTCCCGCATAATTCAGGCGGCGGCTCGCCGGCTGAAAATCCCGGAAGAAAAGTTTTATCTGAACATCGAAAATTACGCGAACACTTCTGCCGCCTCAATTCCCATTGCCCTTGATGAGCTTAACCGCGAAGGAAAGTTGAAGCGCGGTGACCTGGTTATTTTTATGGGCTTTGGCGCGGGCTTGACCTACGGCGCAAATCTTGTAGTTTGGTAGCAAAAAGGATGAATTCTCCATTGACAAACGCGGGGAATTCAGTATTATTGACATGACAAAATAAGAAATTATGTCATTCAAAACCAGTGAGGATTATATGGCAACAGGTAAAGCATTTTTTTTGTTTCCGGGGCAAGGCGCTCAATACCAGGGCATGGCGCTGGACTTTTTGGCTTCAGACAACGCGGTGGTAAAACAGCTTTTTGAAAACGCCTCTGATATTTACGGCAAAGACGCAAAAGCGCTTTTGGAACTGGACGCGGATGCCCTAAAACGCACCGAAGTTGCCCAGCCTACAATTGCGCTTACCAGCCTTGCCGCCGCCGTTTATTTGGTGGATAAAGGCATAAAGCCGGTTGGCTGCGCCGGTTTCAGCGCAGGGGAATATGCCGCGCTTGCGATTTCAGGCGTTATCAATACAGAAGATTGCCTTAGTTTGATAAGCCGGCGCGGAAAGGCAATGCAGGCTGTGGCGGACGAAATGGAAGCCCAGGGCGGTGCCGCACCAGGCATGGCGGCTGTTATGGGGCTTGAACCTGCAAAAGTGGAAGCGCTCATCGCCGAATGGAAATCAGGCGGCGCAGGCGTTTTGCAGGACTTATACGCGGCGAACATTAACTCGCTTAAGCAAACGGTCGTTGGCGGAAGTTCCGCCGCACTTGCCGAAGCCGAAGCGCTTTTCACCGCCGCAGGTGCACGGCGTTTTATGCGCCTTCAAGTTAATTGCCCGTTTCACACACCGCTCATGGCAAAAGCCGCCGAGCAGTTTAAGGCGGTTTTGGACAGCGTGAAGTTTAACAACCCAAATATTCCGCTTTTTTCCAATGTTTCAGGAAAGCAGGTAACTTCCGGCGAGGAAGCAAAAAAACTGGCTCTTGAGCACATCACAAGCCCAGTGCGCTGGGTTGATGAGCAGGCGGCAATTGCGGCATCAGGCGGGATGGATTGTCTTTTGGAAGTTGGCCCGGGCAAAGTTCTGCAAGGGCTTTGGAAGGAAACCGGCAGTGAATTGCCCTGCCATCTTGCCGGAACCGTAGCGGACATCGACAAGTTTTTGGAGTAACACAAATGAGATTAAGCGGAAAAAAAGCGCTTGTAACAGGCGCATCACGGGGAATCGGCAAGGCAGTTGCGGAAGCCTTTCTTGCCGAAGGCGCTGAAGTTTGGGGCATGGGAACAAAAGAACCCGCCGATCTTAAAGAGCGTCAGGAAAAAGCAGGCGGGCGTTTGCATTGGAGCAGCGCCGATTTGGGAAATTTAAGCGAGCTTGAAGGGCATATCGAAAGCCTCATCAAAGAATCAGGCGGTTTTGACATTCTCATAAATAATGCGGGAATCACCAAAGACAATTTGGCGTTCAGGATGAGCCTTGAAGACTTCCAGAAAGTGCTGGATGTGAACCTCACCGCGTCGTTTTTGGTTGCCCGCACGGTTGGACGCGACATGATTCGCCGCCGCGCCGGTTCCATCGTCAATATGTCAAGTGTCATCGGGCTTCACGGCAACGGCGGTCAGATAAATTACGCGGCAAGCAAGGCCGGGCTTGTTGGTCTTACCAAAAGCCTTGCGAAGGAAACAGCCGCGCGCGGGGTCAGAGTAAACGCCATCGCGCCGGGTTTTATCGTTTCAGACATGACAGATGTTATTCCTGAACAAATGCGGGAAAAAATGCTTGAGCACATTCCGCTTAAAAAAATGGGGCAGCCTGAAGATGTCGCTGAGCTGGCGCTGTTTTTGGCATCTGATGGGGCTTCGTACATTACAGGACAAGTGATCGCCGTTGACGGCGGTATGTTTATATGAGGAGATTTATAGATGAAACAGAAAGTTGTTATCACAGGAATGGGAATTATTTCATCGATTGGAACTTCGGTTGAAGAATTTTGCGCTTCCCTGAAAGCCGGAAAAAGTGGAGTCGCGCCGATTACCGCGTTTGACACCACAGGTTTTGACGTTACCATAGCCGGAGAAGTCAAAGATTTTGATCCCAGCAAGTGGATGGACAAAAAAGAAGCCCGCAAAATGTGCCGCTTTACCCAGTTTGCGGTGGCGGCAACCGCTCAAGCCCTTGAAGACGCCAATCTTATGGGCGAAGCTGACGCGGAAGGCAAGCGGCAGGTAAAAAGCAACCCTGAAAGAACAGGCATTGTCATGGGTAACGGCATCGGCGGCTTTGAAGTTGTCGCTGAATCGTTTAAAAAGCTCTTTGACTCAGGCCCCAAGAGGATGCTCCCGCTTACCGTTCCCATGATGATCCCCAACGAAGCGGCCGGAAACATTTCCATGTTGTTCGGCACAAAAGGCCCCGCTCTCACTCAAGTTACAGCCTGCGCTTCGGGCACTGACGCACTCGGTCAGGCGCTCGACCTCATCCGCGCCGGACGCTGTGATGCGATTATTGCCGGAGGCACGGAATCCTGCATAATTCCGTTTTCTGTCGGCGGCTTTCAGATGCTCAAGGCGCTTTCCACAAAACGCTGCAATGAGCCTGAAAAAGCTTCCCGCCCATTCGATGCCGACCGCGATGGCTTTGTCATTTCCGAAGGCGCAGGCGTTCTCATCCTTGAAAGCGAGGAACACGCGAAAAAACGCGGCGCGAAAATAATTGCTGAACTTGCAGGTTACGGCGCGAGCGCAGATGCCTACCATATCACCGCGCCTGATCCTTCGGGGGTTGGCGGGGGGACAGCGATAAAACTTGCGATGGAAGATGCCGGAATGAAACCTGAGGATTTTCAGTATTACAATGCGCACGGCACTTCAACGGAAATCAACGATCCCACAGAAACGCGGATGATCAAATATGCCTTTGGGGATCACGCCAGCAAGTTAAAGGTTTCAAGCACCAAAAGCATGACCGGACACTGTGTCGGTGCCGCCGGAGCTGTTGAGGCAATCGCCTGCATTCTAGCCATCCGTGACGGCTTTTTCCCGCCGACCATCAACCTTGACAATCCCGATCCTGAATGCGATTTGGATTACGTTCCCAACAAAGCCCAATTTGGCGAAGTAAAAGCCGCAATTTCCACATCTCTTGGTTTTGGCGGGCACAACGGCGTTGTGGTGCTCAGGAAATATGAAGGGTAGGACAATATGAGCGAGATTGAAAAGCTTATTCCGCACAGAGATCCGTTTCTGTTTGTGGATGAGATACTTTCATCGGACGAAGAAAAGATTGTTGCCCGCCGCCTTTTCACCGAAAAAGAGTTTTTTTTCAAAGGGCATTTTCCTGAGTATCCGGTTGTGCCCGGCGTAATTCTTGTTGAGACGATGGCGCAGGCAGGCGGCGCAGGCTTGCGTAAACGTAATATTATGGGCGATAATGCCTTGTTTTTCCTTGCAACTATTGACAGTGTGAAGTTTCGCCGTCAGGTTCGCCCCGGCGATGAAGTGCGATTGGAAATCCAAAACCTTCGTGTTTCACCAAAAATGATAAAGCAATCCGGCAAAGCATTTGTCGGCGAAGATCTCGCCGCGGAAGCCGAATGGATGTGCTTGGTAGGGAGTGTATAAAATGGTCATAAAACCAATGATTCGCAACAATATTTGCATGAACAGCCATCCGGCCGGCTGTGCAAAATCGGTGCAAAGGCAAATTGATTACGTGCGCGCGAATATGAAAGCCACTGAGGGCGCGCCAAAACTTGTGCTTGTAATTGGCTGTTCTTCCGGTTACGGGCTTGCCAGCCGAATTGCCGCGGCTTTCGGCTACGGCGCGGCGACTGTCGGGCTTTCGTTTGAACGGTCTGCATCTGAGTCAAAACCCGGAACGCCTGGTTTTTATAACAACGCGGCTTTTGACAAGCAAGCTGAGAAAGTGGGCTTGGTGGCAGAAACGTTTGATGCGGATGCGTTTTCCGATGAGGCGCGCGCCAAAGCCGTGCAGGCTATACGTAAAGCCGCCGAACGTGCGGGAATTCCTGCAAAAGTTGACCTTGTCATTTATTCCCTTGCCTCGCCTATGCGCCTTGATCCAAAAACCGGCATTACTCACCGTTCGGCAATTAAGCCCATCGGGAGGAGCTTTTCAGGCAAAACCGTTGACATGATGAACGCCACGATTTTTGAGTCAAGCGCGGAAGCCGCCACAGAAGAAGAAATCGCCGGAACCATCAAAGTTATGGGCGGCGAAGACTGGGAACTGTGGATGGATGCACTTGCAAAAGAAGGTGTGCTTTCCACTTCAAGCCGTTCACTTGCATACACCTATCTTGGTCCGGAATTGTCGTGGGCAATTTACAAAAACGGAACCATAGGCAGGGCAAAAGAAGATCTGGAGCGCGCCTGCCGCGAAATAAACAAAAAATATGCAGGCACAATTGCAGGCGCTTGGGTGTCGGTGAACAAGGCATTGGTAACTCGCGCAAGTGCGGTAATTCCCATCATCCCGTTTTACGTTTCAACGCTTTTTAAGGTAATGAAAGAAATGGGATTACACGAAGGTTGTATCGAACAAATTGTGCGCCTTTACAAAGATCGCCTTTACACGGCGGAAGCTGTCGGCGATGCGGGCAAAACGCTTACCGACAGCGAAAACCGCATACGTATTGACGACTGGGAAATGCGCGAAGACGTGCAGAAGGAAACTTCTGCGCGAATGGAAAAAGCCACTGACCAAACGCTTACGGAACTGGCGGATGTAGCCGGTTTCAGGGGTGACTTTATGGAAGTACATGGCTTTGAAGTTCCGGGTGTTGACTACGAAGCGGATGTAAATCCGTTAGAAGTGATCATATAGATAATAAAGTGTACGTAATACAATTTTGAAGGAGCTTATTAAGATGAACGAAAAACTAATTCTCTCGATTGTTGAAAGGTTTGCCGCCGGTTCTATTGGGGAACTTGATCTTACTGACGGGACATATCGCTTGTCGATAAGAAGGGATCAAGTTACGGTAGCGCCCGTCCAAGCCGCACCCGCAGCCCCGGCGGCTCAGGCAGATTCCGCTGTGCATTTAGGTATTTCCGCCGCCGCGTCAAACGATGCTTCAGGCGGCGAAAAAATCACCTCCCCCATCGTGGCGACTTACTATCCCGCCGCAAGCCCTGATACGCCGCCGTTTGTAAAGGTCGGATCAAAAGTCAAGGCAGGCGATAAGCTTTGCATCCTTGAAGCGATGAAAATGATGAACCATTTGGAAGCGGAATTTGATTGTGAGATTCTTGCTGTTCATGCATCCAGCGGAGATTTAGTCGAGTACGGCCAAGCGCTGTTCACCGTAAAACGGCAATAGGAGTGTACGGTGGCAGAAAAAACTAAATCTAATTCTTCACCCTCAAAGGGAATCAAGCGCCTGCTTATTGCTAACCGCGGCGATATTGCGGTGCGCGTAATACGCACGGCAAGGGAAATGGGCATAGAAACTGTGGCGGTTTATTCCACCGCCGACAAGGACAGCCTTCATACACGGCTTGCCGATCAAGCCGTTTGCATCGGTCCGCCGCCGTCAGCGCAAAGTTACCTTGCAAGAAGCAATCTTGTCATGGCGGCGCGTAATACCGGCTGTGAGGCAATTCACCCCGGCGTTGGCTTTCTTTCAGAAAACGCAGGTTTTGCCGCATTCGTCCGCGAAAGCGGGCTTATCTTCATCGGGCCAGGCGCAGAGGCAATTGAGCTTTTGGGCGACAAAGTCCTTGCGCGCACAACGGCTGAAAAGTTCGGCTTGCCAATAACACCCGGGACGCCTGACGCGGTAAACAATGACAAGTCCGCTATCGACGCGGCTGAAGCTATAGGCTTTCCGGTGATTATCAAAGCGGCTGCAGGCGGCGGCGGAAAGGGTATGCGTATTGTCCGCAAGCGCGAAGATTTGGCGGAAAACCTTTCAATCGCAAGCCGTGAGGCGGAAGCGAACTTTGCCGATGGCAGGGTTTTTATTGAAAGATATTTGCCGAACCCCCGCCACGTTGAGCTTCAGATTTTGGCGGACGGGCAGGGGAACGTTTCGATTTTGGGCGAGCGCGATTGTTCGACACAGAAAAACCACCAGAAGCTTATCGAAGAAGCGCCTTCGCCAGGTGTAAACGACGAAATGCGCAAACGCATGGGAGAAGGGGCGACCAAAATGTTCCGCGACCTTAAATATCAGGGGGCGGGAACTATAGAGTTTTTGGTAGACGGCGATGATTTTTACTTCATGGAAGTAAACGCCCGCGTTCAGATTGAGCATCCGGTAACTGAACTGGTAACCGGTATTGACATCATCCGCCAGCAGATACTCGGTTGCACCGGGCAGGGCATGGAAATCCCCAGCGGCCCCATCCCGCTTAAGGGCTGGGCAATCGAATGCCGCATCAACGCCTTTACGCCCGGCCGCATTACACGGCTGGAAATCCCCGGCGGCCCCGGCGTTCGTTTTGACACCTTCCTGACAACAGGCTGCATGGTTCCGCCTAATTATGACTCAATGGTTGCCAAACTGCTTGTGCATGGGGAGTCCCGTGATTTTGCGATAGAGAAAATGAAAAGGGCGCTCGGTGAGCTGGTTATTGAAGGCATCAAAACAAATGTCAGGCATCAGCAGCAAATTGTTGCCAACAAAGTTTTCGGCTCAGGCGATTTCGGGACTGCGTTCTACGGAAGCATTGAGAAGGAGCTGGATAATGTCTAACAAAGAAAAAGGCAATTGCCCGGACTGCGGAATTCCGCAGGACGAAAAGGCAATCGCCAAGGCACTGCACACTTGCCCTTCGTGCGGACACCATTACCGCATGGAGCCCGGTGATCGGGTTGCCTATCTTGCAGATCCGGGGAGTTTTAAGGAGTTTTGCGCGGGAATTAGATCGCTTAACCCGATTGAACTTTCAGGATATGAGGAAAAACTTTCCGAAGCGGAAGCCAGCGCCAAAATGAAAGAAGCGGTTATCACAGGAACGTGCAAAATCGAAGGCAAAGGCGTTATTTTGGGGCTTATGTCGTTTAAGTTCATGGGCGGATCAATGGGATCGGTTGTCGGCGAAAAAGTCAGCCGTGCGCTCTTGAAGGGCGTTGAGGAAAAACTTCCGGTGATAATTTACGCGACATCCGGCGGTGCCCGTATGCAGGAGGGAGTTTTTTCGCTTATGCAGATGGCAAAAACCTCAAGCGCCGCTGCCGAATTGGACAAAGCCGGTTTGCCGTTTTTTATCGTATTGTGTGATCCGACAACAGGCGGCGTTACCGCTTCGTTTGCTATGCTTGCCGACGTAACGCTTGCCGAACCCGGCGCGCTCATCGGTTTTGCCGGTCCCCGCGTAATTGAGGGGACGATAAGGCAAAGTCTGCCCAAAGGGTTTCAGCGTTCGGAGTTTCAGCTTCAAAAGGGTTTTGTGGACATCATAAGCCCGCGCAAGGAGCAACGTGCCTTGATTTCGCGGCTTTTGGATTTTCACCAATCTGCGAGCGCAAGCGGCGCGAAGGAAAAGCAAAAATGAATACCGAACTGATTCAGGAAAAACTAAGCGAATTAAAGAAGCTTCTTGACGAATCCGGGCTGGATGTGCCTGAGGAGTTTGAAGCGATTGAAACAAAAGTGCAGGCTTCTTCAAAAACCGAACTTACGTGGAAGCAGGTGGAGCTTGCGCGCCATCCGGATCGCCCGTACTCGCTGGATTACATCAACCGCATTTTCGACAATTTCACGGAGCTTCACGGCGACCGCTGTTTCGGCGATGATTCCGCTGTTGTCGGCGGGCTTGCGTTCCTCAACGGTCAGCCTGTGACAGTTA
>JAIRQD010000088.1:0-18333 GCA_031256655.1 Treponema sp. | reverse complement strand
TTTCAAACTCATCCGCTTCACTTTCATTAACTTCTTGTGCCGCAGCGTTCTGCTTTGCCGCAGGGCGGATCGAACCCAGGTTCTGCGGCAGTTTGACTATGAAGGCGCCCATTTTATCGACCGCCTTTTTCGCCTCAGGCATCAATGCCTGCAACGCATTTGCAGATTGTTTGAGTAAGTTTTGCGCTATCTCTTTCCCAATCAAAAATATTTTCAAAACTTACCAAAAGTATATACGCAAAAAAGAGAAATGGAAAGTCTGCATCAGCCCTTTGCGGAAATCCGTTCTTTTTGTTATACTCAATATCATGACGGTAGAAATTAATTCGCACGGAAATGGGGCGTGTCCTTTGTGTAGTTCGTCCGGAAAATGCCGCGTTCAGGACAGGCTTGTGCAGACTGTTGGTGAGTTTTCGGAATCGGACAACCCGATGGAGCTGGTGGTGTATTCCTGCCCGCTTTTTCAGGAGAATTCCGAACGTGAATGAACGACTTGATTCCTTGCTTACACGCTACGAAGAACTTGCACTTTTGGCGCAGGATCCTAATCTTTCTAAAGACCACAACAAATACCGGGAAGTGATGAAGGAATACTCTCATTTGGGAGAAATTGCTTCGGCTGACGGGGAGGTAAAGGCGCTTTCCAAACAATATGAGGACTTAAAAGTGCTCGTTTCTGAGGAAAAAGACGCCGAAATGCGCGAGCTTGCAAAAGAGGAAATGCGCGAACTTGAGGCGCGCCTTTCGCAGGCGCAGGAGCGCTTGAAGTTTCTTCTTATTCCCCGTGATCCGCTGGATGAGAAAAACATCATCATGGAAATACGCGCTGGAACCGGCGGTGAAGAAGCGGCGCTTTTTGTGTCTGACCTTTTCCGTATGTATTCCCGCTTTGCAGAAACGAAAAGCTGGAAGTTTGAAATTATGAACAGCAACGAAACTGAACTTGGCGGCTTTAAGGAAATTGTTTTTTCAATAAGCGGGAAAAACGTGTACGAAAACCTCCGCTATGAATCAGGCGTTCACCGTGTACAGCGCGTTCCTTCAACAGAGGCTTCAGGGCGCATTCACACGTCCGCCGTTACCGTTGCGGTTTTGCCTGAAGCTGACGAGACGGAAATTGACATCCGCCAGGATGACCTGCGCATTGACGTAATGCGGGCGGGCGGCCCGGGCGGGCAAAGCGTCAACACCACAGATTCCGCCGTTCGCATCATCCACCTTCCAACCGGGATTACAGTTCACTGCCAGGACGAAAAAAGCCAGATTAAAAACAAAGCGAAGGCAATGCGAATTTTGCGGGCGAGGATTTATGAGATGGAAGAAGCAAAAGCCGCCGCCGAACGCTCCGAAGCGCGCAAGAGTCAAGTCGGTTCCGGCGACCGTTCCGAGCGTATACGGACTTACAATTTCCCCCAGAACCGCCTGACCGATCACCGGATCAATTTGACCTTGTATAAGCTTGACCTTGTCATGCAGGGCGATGTCGAAGAACTTTTTGACACGCTAAAACTTTCCGCGCGGGAAGAGCTTTTGCGCGACCCGACTGCGTAAATCTCAAAAATTGCATCAATGACGATTCGGACGATTCGCCAAGTGCTTTCGGAGGGGAAGCGGCTTCTTCGCAGTATGCCGAATGCCGGTGAGTCAAATATCATCGCGTTGGATGCAGGGCTGCTTCTTGGCGAAGTGCTGCGCAAAAACCGCGCCGAGCTGCTTATGCACGAAAATGATGAGGTAAGTGAAGCGGACAGCGCGCATTTTTTTAGTCTTATTCAAAGGCGGCTTGACGGGGAATGCGTTGCGTACATTCTGGGGCGCAAGGAGTTCAGGGGGCTTGAGTTTGCCGTGAACCGCCATGTCCTTGTTCCACGCCCGGACACAGAAACGCTTGTGGAAGCGGCTCTTGAGATCGTTGACCGGAGAACGAATGCGGAAGCAGGCAAAGGCATTTCCGTATTTGACTTGTGTACAGGTTCCGGGGCGGCGGCGATTTCTTTGAAAAGCGAACGCCCATTTCTCACCGTTACCGCCTCCGACATTTCCGCGCCCGCACTGGAAACAGCGCGTTTGAACGCCGCCCGCCTTTTGCCTGAAACACCCGATGACATACGCTTTGTTCAAAGCGACCTGTTTGATAACTTCCGTGCGGAAGGCATTTCCTGCAAGTTCGACATTATCGTTTCCAACCCGCCGTACATCTGCTCAAACGCGATTGCCGGTCTTGCGCCTGAAGTGCGCGGTGAGCCGCACCTTGCACTCGATGGGGGTGAAGACGGGTTAGACCTTATACGAAAAATCATCGCACAGGCGGGGGAATACCTTGCGGCAGACGGGTGGCTTTTCATCGAGGCTGACCCCGCACAAATGCTTGAGATTAAAGCTATTGCCGCGGCGCACGGATTTGGCGGGTTTAGGATTTTCAGCGACCTTTCAGGCAAAGCGAGAGTTTTTGGCGCGGAGTTGCTGTGATTTTTGCTTTTTTTATACGTTTTTTATACGTTTACGTTGATCTTTTCTCCGGCAGTGGGTATAGTTCAAACAGTTGGTAATTATTTGAAAATATTTACGTCTTTTTGTCTGTCTTGAAAACTCAATATTACCTCATGAAACCAGTATGAAAACACACAGACCTAACAGGCAGAACACAATGAATTCCAAGCCCGCCGCAACAGGCAATTATGTTGTCGGTTGTACGTGGCACTGGTTTATAACAATTACAAATAATTTGGAATTGTACCGCCAAAGACAGGCAAACTAAAATTTCACGGCAACTTCTGATGTATAAGAGTATAAGAGAGGTATTATATGAAAAATATGAAGGTATCTACAAAACTGATCGTTAGCTTTTTGATTGTTGGCGGGTTGGCTGTAGCGGTAGGCGGAGTAGGTGTTTTCGGAATGATGCAAATTTCCGACTCCGGTTCTTATAAGTATGAAAACATAATCGAACCGATGCCGCATCTATCCAGCGCTGAACGAACGTTGCTTATGATACGGATTCATGTACGCGAAATGGTCATGGCGGCGATGATGGGAGACTTTGCATTAGTCGAGATAGAGTTTGAAAACATTTTAAACTTGTTACCTGTTTTGGATGAATACATGACCGCTTACAGGGCTTTAATAAGGGATCCTGAAGTGATACGCATTTTTGATGAGGCCCGCTTATTATACGAAAACAGCCTTTTGCCTGTTGTCATATCTATATACGAGGCATCCCGAATAGCCGACATTCCCGCTGTTTTAGCCGCGATGGAACTTTGCCGCTACTACAGTGATATAATTCTTGAAAATTTTGCATGGTGTTTTAGAGCTATGGTATACGATGGGCAAACACTGTCACAGACCGCAATAAGTCTGGCGCAAACGCTTCTTGTCACAATCATTGCCGCTTTGTTTATTGCGTTATGTGCTACCATATTTTTGACTATTTATATATCCGGCATGATCAGCCGTCCCATTGGTGTTCTGACGCAGACGCTTGACTACACCGCAAACGGCGACCTTACAAAAAGGCTTCCGGAGGAAGGCGGGGATGAAATAGCCAGGGCTTCCCGCTCCTTCAATAAGACCATGGTGGGGCTGGGCAAACTGATAGGTTCAGTGAAATCTCAAGCTGGTGCGCTGTCGGAAATCGGCAACGAACTTGCGGATAACATTTCCCAAACGGCATCGGCGATGAACCAAATTGCCGCTAACATTCAGAGCATCAAAGGCAGGGTGTTAAACCAAAGTGCCAGCGTTACCCAAACAAACGCAACGATGGAGCAGGTTACTGTCAACATTGATAAGCTTAACGGTAATGTCGAACATCAAAGCGGCGCTGTGTCCGATGCCGCTGCCGCCCTGAATCGCGTACTGGCGAATATTCATGCCGTTACCACGACCCTCTCCAATAACGCCGCCAACGTAAAAGAGCTTCAGGAATCGTCGGATACGGGCAGAACCAGTTTGCAAGAAGCGGTGTCGGACATTCAGGAAATCGCACGCGAGTCTGAGTCCCTTCTGGAAATTAACTCGGTGATGCAGAACATCGCTATCCAGACAAACCTGCTTTCAATGAATGCGGCAATTGAGGCGGCTCATGCCGGGGAATCAGGCAGAGGTTTCGCGGTTGTAGCGGGCGAGATACGCAAGCTTGCGGAATCTGCCAGTGCGCAATCCAAGACTATCGGCAGTGTATTAAAAACGATTAAAGGCTCCATCGATAAAATCACTCGTTCCATCAATAATGTTATAAACAGGTTTGAGGCGATAGATATGAGTGTAAAAACGGTTGCCGAACAAGACCAGAGCATCCGTGTCGCGATGGAAGAGCAGAACCATGAAGGTCAGCGGGCGCTGCAGGCATCCGGGCAAGTCGGCCAAATAACGCAGCAGGTAAAAGGCGAAACCCTGGAAATGCATGAAGGAAGCAAGGAAGTTATTCAGGAAAGCAAGAAATTAGAAAAACTGACGCAGAAAATAGCCAGCGGCATGAACGAGATGGCAGCCGGCACGGAACAGGTGAACAAGGCGGTGAGCGCTGTCAATGAGTTAAGCGGCAAAACCAAGGACAATATATCTTCATTGGCGCAGGCGGTTTCGCTGTTTAGGGTTTAGAAAACCGCACGGGGCGGAGCAGGTTCGCCATGCAAATGTTTTCTCACCCCGCCGTTGCGGGGATTTGGCTTTTTCTTGACTTCCGCTCATAGCTGCTTTATACTGACCACATGGGCAAGCCCCCAAGGAGGCTACATGGCGAAAGTAGAGCTTAAAGGGATAAGCAAAATCTTTGAAAGCGGCATCCGGGCGGTGGATAATGCCAGCATAGTTGTTGAGGATAAGGAATTTGTGGTTCTTGTCGGGCCGTCCGGCTGCGGAAAATCGACAACATTGCGAATGGTTGCGGGGCTTGAAGAGATTTCTGAAGGCGAGCTTTATATAGACGGCGAACTCATGAACGATGTACAGCCAAAAGACAGAAATATTGCGATGGTGTTCCAGAATTACGCCTTGTATCCCCACATGTCAGTTTATGACAACATGGCTTTCAGCCTTAAAATAAAAAAGGTCGATAAAGCCGAAATCGCAAGCCGCGTCAACGAAGCCGCCCGCATTCTTGACATTGAAAAATTGCTTACCCGCAAGCCAAAAGCTTTGTCGGGAGGACAGCGGCAGAGAGTGGCTGTCGGGCGCGCGATTGTGCGCAATCCCAAAGTCTTTCTTTTTGACGAACCGCTTTCCAACCTTGACGCGAAGCTCCGTGTGCAAATGCGCGCTGAACTTTCAAGCCTTCATCAGCGGCTTAATGCGACAATGATCTACGTCACCCACGATCAGGTTGAAGCGATGACAATGGCAGATAAAATCGTTGTAATGAAGGACGGGAAGATTCAGCAAATCGGTTCTCCTTTAAATCTGTATAATTTTCCTTCAAACAAGTTTGTAGCGTCTTTTATCGGCTCGCCGCCCATGAACTTTCTTGTTGTCAAAGCGCTGGAAGAAAACGGCTCGGTTGCCCTTGACGGCGGCACGTTTAAAATCCGCCCTGCCGCAGAGCATGTGGAAAAATTAAAATCGTACTTGGGCAAGGAGCTGTATTTTGGCATAAGGCCGGAAGACTTAATCCTTCAAAAGAACGCGGGTGAAGAAAATATCATTCCAATGTTAGTCAATGTTGTCGAGCCGCTTGGCGCGGAAACACACCTTTTGCTTTCCGCCAACAATCAGCCTGTAACTGCGCGCACAGAACCTCATCACGAGTTTAATTCAGGCGACACGGCAAGCTTTTCCCCGCGCCTTGAAAAAGCCCGGTATTTTGAGAAGGAAACGGAACTTTCTATACTGACGGCGTAAAAGGCACTTGCTTTCAGCCCACCACAACAAAGTCGCTGAAAAACAATGTTTGGATTTGACCGAGCCGTAAAATGGCGTTCATTCTGCGAAGAAGCTCCGCCCGCAAAACTTCCTCGTTCTGTGTTTGCAGTTCCACCGCCGGAAACGAACCGATATACACCCTGATAATTTCCCGTAACTCGCCAAGCCTGAGCGCCAGCTCTTCGGTGAACGCGCTGTCGTGAGGGTTAAAATTAAACGTCACAAAAAGTATTGCCATGCCGGGTTCAGGATCGGCGGTGGGAATGCGAAGCCGCCCAAGACCGGTGAATGTCTGCTGGTAAGCGCCGCCGCCTTGAGCACCGCCGTGCAAAGCCTGCGCATTACGGTAAGCGGCTAAATCCCCGGAAGCCGAAGTTCCTGATACCACACTGTAAACCGTCCCGCCAACTAAAATCACTCCCAGCGTTAGAAGGCAAACAAATAAAGCCCGTTGTAACGATGCGAGTATCCAAGACCGCTTATTTTCTTTTTGTACCATAACTGATTATGTACGCTACTGACTATTCATTGTCAAGTGTTTTTGTTAATAATAAGGCTATATTTAGCAGGGTTGGAGGATTTTGTGATTGTAAGACGAAGTGACATGATGGTTGAAAACAAAGAAAAGATGCGCGATGGAGAAGGGATTACTCAAATTACCCACTTTGCAAGCCCCGATACACAAAAAAATGCCCGATTGGTATCGGAAATTACTTTGCAGCCGGGGGCAAGCATAGGTTACCATCAGCATGATGCGGAAACTGAATATTATCTTATTATTTCAGGAACAGGACTTGTAGACGATAACGGCGCGGAAACGGAAGTCAAACAAGGCGATGCGGTGATTACCGGAAACGGTGCTTACCACAGCATAAAAAACACTGGAAATGTTCCCCTTGTTTTCCACGCGATTATTGTAACATACTAGGCGCATGATTGACATAAGAAGCGATACAGTAACAAAACCGACAGATGCCATGCGTAGCGCAATGGCTCAAGCCGAAGTCGGGGACGATGTTTATGGCGAAGATCCCACAGTCACCAAACTTGAAGAAATGGGCGCGGAAATGCTTGGCAAAGAGGCGGCGCTGTTTGTGCCGTCAGGCACTTTCGGCAATCAGCTTGCGCTTTTTACGTGGTGCCAGCGCGGAAGCGAAGTGCTTTTGGGCGAGGAGTGCCACATAATACAACACGAGGCGGGGGCGGCATCAGTTATCGCAGGTGTGCAAACCAGGGCGATTTCCGCGCCAAACGGCATATTGACTGCGCAGGCGCTGCGCAAGAGACTGCGCGCGCGCGAGCTTCATTCACCTGCCACTTCTTTAATCTGCACCGAAAACGCCCACGCAATGGGGCAAGTTGTGCCGCTTGCAGCGCTTGATGAAGTTCGCGCTGTCGCCGATGAGTGTAAACTGCCCATACACATGGATGGTGCGAGGGTTTTTAATGCGGCGGCGGCTTTGGGCTGCAAGGCAAAAGATGTGGCGGCGCACGCGGATTCGGTTATGTTTTGTCTTTCAAAAGGGCTTTGCGCGCCTGTGGGTTCTTTGCTTGCAGGCACAAAAAAGTTTATTGATGAAGCGCGGCTTAAGCGGAAAATTATGGGCGGCGGATTGCGTCAGGCAGGTATTCTTGCAGCCGCAGGAATTTTGGCCTTAAAAGATCATACGGAAAGACTTTCCGAAGATCATGCGCGGGCAAAAAAAATAGCCGCCGCGCTTGAAAAAATTCCAGGCATTGTTATAAACACGCAGGAAGTGCACATCAACATGATTTTCTTTTCATGGAGCGCGGCAAATGACCCGAAAAAATCCGCGGCTATCATTGAAACTTTTAAGAAGCACAATGTTGTGATAAGCCACCGCGGCGGCGGGCTTTTCAGGTTTGCCACGCATTATTGGATTGGGGATGATGAAGTTGAAATTATACTGAAAGCTTGCAGGGAAGCTTTTGCCGGAGCTGATTGTTGAGCGCCTTCCAGAAACGTTGCGAGTCGATCTTTGCATGGATGGCAGAGGAAAGGATACATCTGCTTCTTTTTGAAGACACCGAAGCCCGCCGCGATCCGACCATTCGCTGGCTTACAGGACATCCCGGCGATGCGTTGCTTTTCCTCTGTTCAGACGGCCGCTCGCTGATTGTTCCCTGGGACATTAACCTCGCTATGCTTCATGCAAATGTGGAAGCTTTAGTTCCTTACGCCGAGTTTGGCAGGCAGCCAATTACCGCTCTGCGGGGAGCAATCGAGTATTTTAAGATTCCATTCGGAGTGAAAATTGAGATTCCTTGCACAACTTCATATCCGCGCTTTTTAAACTTTGTTGAGGAGTTTTCGGACTTTGATATTATCTGCCGGGAAGGCGGTGCGCAAGCGGAGATTGAAAAAAATCGTGCGGTGAAAGACGAGGCAGAAATAAATATTTACCGCAAAATATGCACGATGACTAATGAGATTATAGATCAGGTTGAAACGCGAGTGCGTTCAGGCAATTTGCAGACAGAAGTTGATGTTGCGCTTTTTATTGAAGCGGAATGCAGAAAAATGGGCTGTGAGGGAACAGGCTTTCACACAATTGCCGCAGGTCCGACGCGGAGTTTTGGCATTCACGCGTTTCCTTCTTTTTCAGGAGATACATTCGGCGAAAAAGGGCTTTCCATTTTGGATTTTGGGCTTAAATATTCAGGTTACACAAGCGATGTTACAATGACATTCGCAAAAGACCCGTTGGAAAAGCCGCAGGAAAAAATGCTTTCGCTTGTTGAAAAAGCTTATCACCTTGCCATATCGCTTGTAAAAGAGGGAACTCCCGCGAGAGAGCTGAGTTTGGCGGTTGAAAGTCTTTTTGGGCGAAGCAGAAAAACGATGCCCCACGCATTGGGGCACGGCATAGGGCTGGAAGCTCATGAAGCGCCGATTTTGCGCAGCCGCACCGACAACGACTGGATTTTACAGGCGGGCATGATTGTCGCTATAGAACCCGGTCTTTATGATCCGGTTTACGGCGGCTGCCGTCTTGAGAACGATGTGCTTGTAACTGAAAACGGGGCGGAAGTGCTGACCAACTCAAGGATTGTGCGGCTTTAGTTTTGCGGCGCAAAAGGGCATGAGGTTCCCCGTTAAAAAGCCTTACCCCTACTTTGATTTTCTCCCCGCATTTAGTGTACAATGGTACGGTTATGGCAGTAGATTCAGGCAAGCCCCTTATCGTACAAAGCGACAGAACTATCCTCCTGGATGTCCACGCTGAACAGGCTGAAGATGCCCGTGCCGCCATTTTGCCGTTTGCCGAACTGGAAAAATCCCCCGAACACATACATACCTACCATATAACGCCTCTTTCGCTGTGGAACGCCGCCAGCGCGGGCTTCACTCCCGCCGACGTTGTTCGCACACTGAACGAGTACACTCGCTACGAAATCCCGCAAGGCATTACCGAAAGCTTTAGCGATACCATGTCCCGTTACGGGAAAATCAGGCTTATTTCCGAACCCCGGAGCGCTGGCGCGCAAGGTACTTGCGGCGCGCAAGCATCTTGCGACGCGCAAGGTACTTGCGACAAGATGCCTGAAATGCTTTTGCTCACTTCTGATGATGAGGCGGTGTTTGCAGAAATTGGAGCGGCAAAAAGTCTCACAAATTATCTTTCTAAAACGGAGCAAGGCTTTGTACTACGATTAACGGATCGGGGAACTGTCAAGCGGGAACTGATACGTTTGGGCTGGCCTGTCAAAGACGAAGCGCCGTTTGTACCGGGTCAGCCGCTGGAACTCACCTTGCGCGAAACGAGCGTTTCCGGACGGCACTTTACCATGCGCGATTATCAGCAAGAAGCCGCGCGTTCGGTGCTGGGAACTCTTGAAGCGGGAGTCAATCTGCCGGGTTCCGGATACGGCGTTGTGGTAATGCCTTGCGGTTCGGGCAAAACGATTGTCGGGATGCTCATCATGTCGCTCCTAAAAACCAATACGCTCATATTAACGCCCAATGTTGCGGCCGTTCACCAGTGGATGGATGAGCTTCTTGACAAAACCGAATTATCGCGCGACCAAATTGCTGAGTATTCAGGCGATTCCAAATCGGTCGCTCCTGTTACCGTTGCTACTTACCAAATCATTACGTGGCGCGCTGATAAGGGGTCGGATTTTCCCCACTTTAAGCTTTTCCGCGAGCGCGCGTGGGGGCTGATCATTTATGACGAGGTTCATCTTCTGCCCGCTCCTGTGTTCCGCGTGACGGCGGAGCTTCAAGCGGTCAGGCGTTTGGGGCTTACGGCAACGCTCGTGCGGGAAGACGATGCTCAAGATGCAGTGTTCAGCCTTGTAGGTCCTAAACGCTACGATGTCCCATGGAAAGACCTTGAAGGCAAGGGCTGGATTGCCGAAGCCATTTGTTCTGAAATCCGCATTGACTTGCTTGAAAAACTGAAAATCCCTTATGCGGTGGCGACCAAGCGCGAGAAGTACCGCATCGCAAGTGAGAACCCGCTAAAAGACGAGGCGGTTTTGCAGTTGACGGCAAATCACGCCGATGACCGCATTCTCGTTATCGGGCAGTATATCAAGCAACTGGAAAACCTGGCGAAGATTTTGAACGTTCCGATTATTACGGGGAAAACTCCCAACAACGAGCGAGAGCAGATTTACAGGGCGTTCAAAAACGGCGAGCTGCGAATTATCGTGGTGAGCAAAGTTGCCAACTTCGCAATTGATTTGCCGGATGCTTCGATGGCGATTCAGGTTTCAGGCTCATTCGGGTCGCGGCAGGAAGAAGCACAGCGGCTGGGGCGGATTTTGCGCCCGAAAAACCGCAACTCGTGGTTTTACACGCTGGTTTCACGTTACACAGTCGAGGAGGAGTTCGCCGCAAACCGCCAGAAATTCCTCGCCGAGCAAGGTTACAAATATTCGATACAACACTGGACAACGCAGAAAAACGAGGTAAACGCACTATGAACGAACGCACTTCCGCCTTTCGCTCTATTAACGACTGGAAATCCGCCTTGATGACGCTGCCGGATAACGGCTTTTTTGAGTTGCTGCGCAGCGTTTTTGGGAACATCAAAACGCCGTTCAGTAAACAAAAGCTTATGGATGATCTTTTTAATTTTCTTTCATCCGAAGACATCCGCAAGATCATCGCCGCATACATCGATGATGATGACCGAAAAGTCATTGCGGCAGTCGCGCTCCTTAACCAGCCGGCGCCCGGCGAACTTGAAAGTTTTTTTTCAGGTGAGTTCTCTTTTGCCGAAGTCCACGCCATCGTTTTAAACCTTGAAGAGCGGCTCATCCTGTACCGTTATAGGGACAATGGCGGCGAACGAGGGCACGCGCCTTCAGGCAGCAAGGGGCAGCAAAGCATTTCCCGCTTGACACTTAATCCCGTTTTGGAAAGCGTGCTTGCCCCGTTTGCTTCCGACGCTTCGTTTCTGTTTCCAAGTTCGCCTATTAAAAGCGGATCGCAGAAAGCCGGTGCCGGCAAGAAAAAAAGCGGCGAACCTCCTGTAAGTGAATCAAACGCAAGCGAAACGTGCTTTTGTGAGGACAGGGCAATGGCTGCGTTTTTTGCCTTTCTTTACGGACACAGCGATGATGAGCCGCTGCGGATAGAACCCGATGGGAAATTTTCAGGCTTTCGCAAAAAAGTTCTTGATGCGGGAAAAAAATTATTCCCGCATCAGGATTTGGACTGCGCGCTTAAGGCGTTTATCCACCTTGAGCTTTTTCTTGTTCAAGGTTCGAGCCTTACCCCAAATGCCGAGCGCATCGCCAGTTTTTGTGAGCTTTCGGCGATTGAGCGTCAGGAATATTGGGCAGCGGCGTTGTACCTTTGCCGGACAGAACAAGTGGAAACGGATGAACAACAAGCTTTGCGCCGCAGCCGCCTGCGCAGAGTCGCCGCCGCAATGCACCGTTTTATGGGCTACATCGAGAACGACAAAATGTACCCGGAAGTTACCCTCAAGCGCATTTCCGATTTGCTTGAGAAGGATGACGGAAGGCAGGGATTGGCGTGGGGAGCGCGCCTTTTTGATGAGCGCTTAAATCTGCCTTTTGCGCATTTCCTTGCGGCTTTGGAGAAATCAGGTGTTCTGGAAAAAGCCGCTGTTTCGAGCAAAGGCGAAAAGCAATGGAAAGCCAACCGCAAGGGGTTGGGCACAGCGAATCTAACGGCGGCGAACTCGGCGGCCTTGCCGGCGGCAAAAAAATCCCGCTCAAGCGAAAAAGAAGCGGCGGCGCCTGTTATCGTTATGGACACGGCTTTCTCGTTTCTCTTGTACCCGGAAATCGGGTTTGAAGATGCGGTAACGCTTGCTTCGTTTTGCGAAATAAAAGCTCCCGCCGAAGACAACTGGCAAAACGGCGCTTCAATCTGTTTTGAGCTCACTCGAACTTCGGCTGTGCGGGGTTTTGATCAGGGAATGACAGCGGCGGCGATTTTGGAACTTTTAAACCGCCTTTCGCACAACCGCCTTGACGAAAACCTCCAGTGGACGCTGAACGACTGGGAAACCCGTTATTCAAGTGTTGTCCTTCATCAAGGCATTGTACTCACGTTAGCCGAAGACCGCCGTTACCTCGCCCAGGCTCGTCCGCTCAGCTCGCTTGTGCGCAAAACCATCGCCC
Organism: Treponema sp.; assembly: GCA_031256655.1. Taxonomy (GTDB): domain Bacteria; phylum Spirochaetota; class Spirochaetia; order Treponematales; family Breznakiellaceae; genus WRKT01. The sequence continues at coordinate 5,847 of JAIRQD010000088.1, read as the reverse complement.
CGGGCGTTTACCTCTTGGCCGCCGCTGACCGCGCCGAAGCCGTCCGCGCCTTGCGCAAGGCAGGTGTTGACATCATCGCGCAGCCGCCGATTGACTTCCCGCGTTTCGGCATCAGAAGCGACATTGGAATGTACCGCCATTATTTTTCCAGCCTTGGATCACCTGCGGTGGAAGCCTGTTTTGCCCAGGGTGACAAGGACGCTGCGCCTGAAAAGAAAACAAGCGAAACGGCTAATGTAATCAAAGAGCGGTTTAGGGAAAAGCTGCAAAAAATGCGCCTTTCAAAGCCTGAAATGGATGAGCTGACAGCCCGCATACAGCGCAGGCTTATAGTAAGCGAATCGCAGTTGGAGGGTGCAGCGCTGCGTTACGAAAAGCTTGAGGCGCGCGGGCTTGATTACTCAGGCAAATCGACCATCGCCAAATACGCCATTGAATCGGGATCGCTTTTGGATGTGACATGGCCGGGTGTCGGTGGAAAGGTTAATCAGGTTGTCGGAACACCTGTGGCATTGGAAAAAAAAGGCGGAGATAGTATACTTGTTCTCAAAACGCAGCCGGACGGGAATTCAAAAGCGCCCCCAGAAGAAGAAGCCGTGCTGCGTACCCAAGAAATGCTTCGCGATCCTGAAATGCTGCGCATTCCTGAAACGCTTCGCATTCCTTTGGGGAAAATAAGCCTTTTGCGCCGTATCAAACAGTCGATTTTCGGCGAGTAAAAAAGAGGAGCATAATATGCCATTACTGCCTTTTTCCAGGCAACACGAAAATAGACAAGCCAAGCTTGCCGTCCTGATTGACGCAGACAACGCCCAGCCCGCAATAATCGAGGGGCTTTTGGACGAGGTTGCCAAATACGGAATCGCCAGCGTCAAGCGCATTTACGGCGACTGGACTAGCACACACCTGCGATCGTGGAAGGAACGCCTTTTGGCAAACGCCATTCAGCCTATACAGCAGTTTTCCTACACTGTCGGCAAAAACGCCACCGACAGCGCGATGATAATCGACGCGATGGATTTGCTTTACAGCGAAAAACTGGACGGCTTTTGCATTGTCTCAAGTGATTCAGACTTTACCCGCCTTGCCGCCCGTCTGCGCGAAAGCGGCTCGATGGTGTACGGTTTTGGTGCGGAGAAAACTCCAAAGGCGTTTGTGAAAGTCTGCGACAAGTTTATTTACACCGAAATCCTTCTTGATAATCAGGAAGAAACTGACGAAGTGGAAGATCGCCCGCCGGTGAAAAGCCGCAAGGAGTTTAAGGCGGACAACAAGCTGATAAAACTGCTTCGGGACGCTGTTGAGGACGGCGCGGACGAATCAGGCTGGGCGTACCTCGGCGGGGTTGGTCAAAAAATCAACAACCGCTCCAACGACTTTGACCCCCGCAATTACGGCTTTAGAAAACTCGGCGATCTGTTCCGCGCCCTTCCCCAGTTTGAAACTGAAGAACGTCCGCAAGAGCACAGCACCGGGCGGCAAGTTTACATAAGATGGAAGAAGAAGCGCTAGCGGGCGGTATCAGCAAACACTGACAACTCACCGCCTACGTGCGCTACGGCTTAAAACGCATTATTCCCACTCAATCGTTGCGGGGGGCTTGCTTGATATGTCATAAGTAACCCGTCCAATGTCTTTTACCGTATTGGTGATAAGCGTTGAGATTTCAAGTAAATCCTTCATGGCGAACGGGTACACATCGGCTGTCATCGCGTCTGAACTGACAATTGCCCGCAACGCCAGCACCCAGCCGTATTTGCGCCCGTCCCCGGCAACACCCACCGAGCGAATCGGAAGCAGGACGGGAAACGCCTGCCAAATCTCATCGTAAAGGCTGGCACCTGAATGTCCCTTGCGTTTTTTAAGTTCATCAATGAAGATAACGTCCGCTTCCCGCAGAATGTCGCACTTTTCCTTCGTTACTTCGCCAAGCACGCGCACTGCAAGTCCGGGGCCGGGAAACGGGTGGCGTGAAATCACGTCTTCTTCCACGTTTAAAAACCGTCCAAGAGCACGCACTTCGTCTTTGTACAGTTTCTCAAGCGGTTCGATAACCCTGCCAGCTTCGCGTTTGGCGGCAACAAGCGGGCTCCCGACATTGTGGTGGCTTTTTATAAGGCTTCCCTTTTTGCCCGCTTTGCCGCTTTCGATAATGTCCGGGTAAATCGTCCCTTGCGCAAGAAAGCAGGTTTCCGGCAAACCCAGCCGCGCGACTTCCCGCTCCTGAATCGTTATAAAAAGATCGCCAATTGCCTTGCGCTTGGCTTCCGGATCGGTGAGCCCTTTAAGAGCCGCAAGGAATTCTTCCTCGCAATAAATTACATGGAAGTGTTTTGCGCCCAAGCGCTCAAGCGATGCTTTTACGTTTTTCGTCGCGTCCTTCCGCATAAGCCCTGTGTCCATGTACATCAAATGCACCTGATCGGGATTGAGGCTTTTCAGCAAAAACGCTCCAGCCACAGTTGAGTCCACACCGCCTGAAATGAGCAGCAGCACCGGTTCCTTGCCGACCTTTTTTTCAAGCGAGACTTTTGCTTCCACGGCGTATTGCGCCATTGTCCAGCCGTCCGAGCAGCCGCACACGCCGAAAACAAACGCCGCAAGTATTTCCATCCCGCGCTGGCAATGCGTTACCTCCGGGTGGAATTGCAGCCCGAACCACAAGTTGCTTTCGTGGGCGACAACCGCCGGGTATCCTGTTTCGCTTTTCCCGCACAGCTTAAAGCCGGGCGCAAGGCGGGAAAGCGAATCGCCGTGGCTCATCCACGAGGTTATTGCCCATTCGCCGCCTGATGAAGAAGGCATTGCGCCTGATTTTATGTCTTGCAAAGAAAGGCTTGTGTCAAAGGCGGCGAAAAAACGCCGGGATTGTTCGGGGAGATCGGTGGCGAAGTGTCCGGTTACCGTCACACCGCCGTATTCTTTTTTCGGCAAAGGCTCGACAAGTCCGCCTGAATCGCTGGTCATCCGCTGCAAACCGTAGCAGATTCCCAAAAGCGGCAAGCGGCTGGTGTAAATTGCAGGGTCAGGCGCTTCCCCGTCTTTGCTGTAAACTGATTCGGGGGAACCTGAAAGAATGATGCCGCGCACACCGTCAAGGTTAAGTTCTGACAGGGAACTGTCTCCGGGAACCACCTCGGAATATACGCCCAAGTCCCGTATCCGCCGCCCGATAAGCTGGGCTGTCTGACTTCCAAAGTCGAGGATTATGATTTTGTCCACAATTCCCTCCGGTTTCTAGGATAGCATAATCCCCGCCTGTTTTTCTATATGCCGGAGACTAAAATCATTGACAGATTTTCTAAAAATAGTGTAGACTTCGACTGTCACTGCACGAAGCTTTGTCCTCCATACGAAATGGGGTAATACGGGCATGGAATGTCCTTTTCAAACGTATTTTATCCCAACTTCGATTTTTTATTTGGAGGAAAAATGAAAGCACTAACCATCACTATTCGCGTTATACTCTTTACTCTGCTTATAAGTTTTCTGTCGTGTGGGATGCGGAACATTCAATCTGCGCCGGACGGTGAGACAAGAATTGTTACTGACGTTTGGGGAAGGCAGGTTGTGATACCGGCGGAAGTGCGGACAATTGTTGCGCTTGGCTCCGGTGCGCCGCGCATTGCCGCATATCTGGGTGTTGTGGATATGATGATCGGCAGCGAGTGGATGGACGGTGAAAACTTTTCTGTCCTTCGCGATTTTAATCCCGTCCACCACGAAACGTTTAGAACTTTGCCTATTGTCGGGCGCGGTGGCGGCAGCGGGAACAACAACGCCTACCCCGAACAAATTATTGCCATTGCCCCTGACGTGATACTGGCTGCGTTTTCACCGGAAGCCGCCGAAGAGTTGTCGTTTCAGACAAACATTCCTGTGGTTTCCGTGCGCTATTTCAGCATTAATTTTATCGATGAATCGTTTTACAATGCGATGCGGGTTTTTGCCGAAGTTGTCGGCGCGCAGGAACGTTACGCACAATTGCGGGATTTTATAACCGACCACAAAGCCGAACTTAACCGCCGCACTGCCGGTATTCCTGATAGCGAAAAACTTCGGGTTTACACAGGAGCTGTTACGTTTAACGGACGGCGCGGGTTTTCAGGCACGTATTCCAACTTCGGTCCTTTAATGGGAATAAATGCGTTTAACGTTGCCGATGATGCGGACATTGAAGGCTTCTTCGAGGCAAACCTTGAAAACATAATTTTGTGGGATCCTGATGTAATTTTTTTGGATCCAGGCAACATGGATTTAGTGAACAACGAATATGCGGTAAACCCGGCTTTTTTTCATTCATTGCGCGCGGTTCAGGAAGGTCGCGTTTACACAATGCCTGCGTTTAATTTTGCCGCCACCAATGTAACATACGCACTTATGAACGCTTATTTTGCCGGCACGATTTTATTTCCAGAGCGATTCGCCGATGTTGACATCGCAGAAATATCAAGTGAGATTTTAACATTTTTTCTTGGTAAAAATACGTTTGATGTAATGGCGGAAAACGGTCTTTTTTTCGGAAACCTGACCATAGGGGAATAGTGTGCATCATACCGAGAAAGAAACCTGTCCTTACGGGAACTTGTACAAACAGGACATGTACAAGCAATACATCAGAAAAAAATGGCTGACACTTTTTGCACTTGCCGCTGTTTTGTTTTTGATGATCGTGTTGTCAGTTTCTGTCGGTTCTGTGCGTATTTCGTTTGTTGAAATTATCAGCGCGCTTTTTGGCGGCGGCGAGGCAGCGAACAGAGTTATTGTGTGGAATGTGCGTATGCCGCGAATTGCCGCAGGCATTGCAGTCGGCACGGCGCTTGCGATGGCCGGCTGCATCATGCAAAACGTCCTTCGCAATCCGCTGGCAGCTCCTGCAACGCTTGGTGTTGCGCAAGGGGCATCATTTGGCGCAGCGCTTGCCATCGTTTACTTTGGCGCCGGCATTCAAATCAACGCGGGAACAGCCGCGGCAATCACCATCACAAATCCGTACATGGTGACAATTTTTGCGTTTCTCGGCGGTATCGCCACAACTGCCGTAATTTTGGGTTTGTCGCGCATAGCCAAAGTAACGCCTGCGGTAATGATTTTGGCAGGTGTTGCGCTCAGTGCGCTTTTTTCAGGCGCTACAACGCTCGTACAATATTTCGCCGATGATGTAATGCTTGCTTCCATTGTGTTTTGGACATTCGGCAGTTTGGGCAGAGCAGGCTGGAACGAGATTACATTTATATTCATTTTAGGAATTGCGGCGTTTATATATTTCTTTTTTAACCGCTGGAATTATAACGCAATGGAAAGCGGAACACACACGGCAAAAAGTTTGGGCGTAAATGTTGATGTGTTAATTCTTGCAAGCATGACTATTGCGGCGCTCATTTCAGCGGTTGCCGTTGCATTTGTGGGAATTATTAATTTCATCGGGCTTATTGCGCCGCACATGGCGCGCAAGTTTGTTGGAAACGATCACCGCTTTCTTATTCCATGCTCGGCTCTCACAGGGGCAGCGTTAATGCTCGCCGCTGATTTGGCTTCCCGAATGATTCGCGCGCCTGCAATTTTGCCGATTGGCGCATTGACATCGTTTCTTGGAGCGCCGCTGTTTTTGTACATGATTGTAAAAAAAGGATTTATAAAATGATGGACACCAAAATGACGGGCACCAATGTAATTGCCGTAAAAAACATTTCTTTTTCTTACGGCAAAAATGAAGTGTTAAGGGGAATAAGTTTTCAGGCGCATTACGGTGAGTGTGTCGGTATTTTGGGTAACAACGGCGCCGGAAAAAGCACGCTGGTTACTTGTTTGAATAGAATTCTCACGCCAAAAACCGGTGAGGTTTAT
>JAIRQD010000087.1:0-16184 GCA_031256655.1 Treponema sp. | reverse complement strand
TACGGGAACGGGTGCCCATTTGTGTAGCATCGGCGCGAACAAGATGTCACGCCATCGGACTTTAGTCCGTGCGTGCGTAGGTAAAAGCCACGCCGCTAGCTATACAAATGGGCGGATTCCCGTATATGCAGGTTTATGTCTGCCTTTGTGCATTCTTCTCGGTAAAATGAGAATTGCTAGCTACTTACGGAACTGACGAAAAATTACCGCTCAAAAAGCGCCTTCAGTTCTTCGTGGCTCATGCGGGCAAGCCACGATTCCCCCGATGTAACGGTCATGTCAACAAGCTCCTGTTTACTGGAAATCATTTCATCAATTTTTTCCTCAAAGCTGTTTTTGGTGATGAAGCGGTGAACAAAAACCGTGCGCTTTTGCCCAATTCGGAAGGCGCGGTCAGTTGCCTGATTTTCCACAGCCGGATTATACCAAAGGTCATAATGAACAACACGGCTTGCCGCAGTCAGATTAAGCCCAAGCCCGCCCGCTTTCAAACTCACCAACAGAATGCGCGAAGCAGGATTGTTCTGAAACTGGTTGATAATTTCGCCGCGGGCTTTGTGTCCAAGACTGCCATGATAAATAAGTGAGGCTTCACCAAGTTCCTTATTGATGATTTGCTGGAGACAATTAAGCGTTTCAACGTATTGGCTGAATATGAGAGTTTTTTCGCGGTTCGCCATTATTTCCCGCAAAAGTGTGATGAGCAATTGTGCTTTGCCTGAAAGCTCTGAAACAGCCGGACTTTCTTTGTCAAACACGCGCGGATGATCGCAGATTTGTTTAAGCGAAGTAAGCAGGGAAAGAATCAGTGTTGAGCGCGTTTTTGAATCGCATTTTTCTGATTTATGCAGAGTTTCTTCAACAACACTTTCGTATAACACAGCCTGCTCTTTTTCAAGCAGCGCGTATTCGTTGGCAACGATTTTTTCAGGCAAATCTTCGATGACATTTTTATCCGTTTTTAACCGCCTAAGCAGAAACGGTGAAGTGATCTTTTTAAGTGCATCAGCACGCTGGCGGTTTCGCATAACTTCGATTGGAATGCGGTACTGCTTTTTGAAATCCGCGGCGCTTCCAAGATAACCTGGTAAAACAAAATCAAAAAGCGAGCGGAGATCTTCAAGCCGGTTTTCAACAGGCGTTCCGGAAAGCGCAAGGCGGTATTGACAGCGCAGCATTTTCACCGTTTTTGCAAGCCGTGTTTCCGCGTTTTTCATTAAATGCGCTTCGTCCACTATAAGCAGGGAAAAGGAAACATTTTTAAGTTTTACAGCATCACGAACCGCCGTTTGATACGTGGTTAAAAACACATCGTATTTTCTGTTCAAGATTCGTTTATTCCCATGATAGCGCGATACATTTAATGATGGAGCAAAACGCGAAAGTTCTTTTTCCCAATTGCTTAAAAGCGCTGCCGGAGCTACGATAAGACAGCCGTGAAATCCATCTGCGGCTGTGGCTTTATCTAAAAGCCCTTCTTCCTTTAACCTGAGCAATACAGTTATTGACTGAACTGTTTTGCCCAAACCCATGTCGTCTGCCAAAACACAGCCGAAACCTGAAAGCAAAAGGGAGCAAACCCAATTGTAACCTCGCTTTTGATACGGGCGTAACTGTGCGTTAAGCGAGTGCGGAACCGGAAAATTACGTTCGCGGAAAAGGTTGTCAATTGTTTTGCGGGCATCAAACGCTAAAACTGTGTCGCCTGAAAAAAATGCTCTTAAAAAATCATTTATTGTTGGTATTGTATCTTTTGCCTTTTTTCTAAGACGGGCAAATTCTTCCGCCTGTATTTTTACAAAGCCATCATTAAAACGAATTATCTCGCGTTTTTCATTTACGAGTTTTTTAAATTCGTCAAGGCTCATAACTTTATCGCCGATTGCGACCTGCCATTCAAAATCAAGCAGCGTTTCTAAATCAAGATAATGTTTAAGGGAAGCGGCTGATGAACTCCCTTTAAGCACAAGACGCGGTTTTAATTCTTTAAGCAGCGCTTTGGGAAGATTAATTGTCATTCCCAAACGGGCTAAAAGCGGAGCCGCAGAATCGAGAAACGCAACAAGGCGAGGTTCAGAAAGCCTGACTGACGAGCGTGTTGTAAGGCTTCGGATTTCGCTTAAGTAATTTGACAGTGCAATTGGCGCGCGAAGCATTTCCAAATCCTTGCATTTTGAAAGCGGAACTCTAAAAGATTTAATTTCACTATCACTTTTATCCTCAACAATAACTTCAAATGAAAGGGTAAAATTTAAATCCTGATTGATTTCGCCCGGTCTGTGTTTTGCTTCACGTACTGTAAGGTTGTAATGAAAAGCATCGAATTTAATATGCAATACAGAAAGCCAGCGATCAATTACAGCGGGCAGGCTTTGCATTGCCGGCGCTGAAACATCGATATGATTTTTCAGAAAAAACATATCGACCAATTTGCGGTATTCAACACCTGTTCCGAATTTATAAAAGCCGTTTCCAAAGGCAAGTGATTTTCGAAAAATCCACTCATTCAAAAACGAGCTTGCCAAAAGATCAACAACACTTCTTCCGCTTATGATTTTTTTTCCGTCAAGCGCGCTTGTCTCAAGCGGCATGATTTCTGCAATTGCTTCAAGCATTGCAGAAACAGGTGGTAAAGTTTCAAACGGACGCCAGATTATGCGAAGCGTTTTATTTTCCGAAAGCACATACGGAATAAAAGCGCCCGACGAGCAAACCAGATTTAGAAACTTAAACAGAAAAAAAAGAAATGTGTACGATGCCGTTCCGTCTTCAGAAGTAAATTGCACAAAATGTTCAAAAGCATCATAAGAGGAAAAGCGCCTGACATTGCCGTTAATGTCTTTCATGTCAAGATACACTTTTGCTCCGGGATGCGCCTGTTCACAAATTACCGTCCACACCGATCGCGAAAACTGATGTTCGATACTTGAGTTTAATTCTTCATTTGCAGATTCCAGTGCCGATCCCAAAAATTGGCAGCGGGCACAATGATGGTAAAACTCTGCCATCACCAGTGTAAAATCTCTTGAGCAAAAAGGCGGAGCGCCGGGAAGAAGTGAAGTTATTAGTTCCGTGCAATGGGGAATTTCTTCCAGAAAAATTTCTTCGGTTGGGTTTTCATGAACAAGCGGCATTTCTTCATCGTGCAAATCCCTGCGCGTAAGTTTTTCACCTGCAGCGTATGTTATCGTAAAAGGCGGCGCAATTTTGTGAACTGCCGCTTTTCCAAAGCGCTCTTCCAAATCCATTCCCCGAAGCCTGAACAGCACGTGGGGATCTGAATCAATTTCCCGCGCAACGATATAGTAAAGGGCAGCCATGTGCTTGCATGGGTCGCCGGAATCAGGACAAGAACAAAAACGCTTCATGTCCCACCAGTTTAAGGGAATAAGGTTTATGCCCATATTTTTTAACTTAACCAAAAAACGCGGCGGCAATTCTCCGGCGGCAATTCGTGCCAGAAGCAGCGGATCTCCCTCGATCATTTGATAGACCTGTTCCGCTTCTTTTAACGGCGGAAAACTTATTTCCACCCTATAAGTCTGGCGATTGCTTCCCTTAACTTTGGCAAGCGCACGACCGGAGTCAAATACAAGAGAAAGCACACGGCCGGCGTTAGCATAAGTTTTCCCGCGCACAAGGCGAGCGCCCATTTGGTAACTTTCAAGCACATCAATGAACCAAGCGCCCCAGGGAGTAACGCCGTACATATTTTTCACCGCGATAGATCACCCATCAAATAGTCCCAATTTCGCTTCATGTAAAGCGATATTCCCTCACCGGGTGAATATCTCGGATATAACTTTGCAAAAACTCCTGCCGCTTTTTCAAGTGAGTTTTTGGGAATAGCACCTATTCTTGCCAAGTATATTAACCCAAGTGACGGAGAACGCGACATTCCGAAATTGCAATGTATAAGCACCTTTTTTGTTTTTAAGTTTTGCTCGATAAATTCCATAGCGCGTTTAACCATTGGGTGGGTATATTCCGGCAGCAATTCGTTCGGCATATCAACCATATTCAGGTAAAGGTGCGATGCATTTTCATAGATCAAGTAACTTGGATGCGAAGGCGGGAGTGCGCCTCTGTATGCTAAAGCTTCTTGATGGCAGCTTTTGCAGGCGTGGAGTATAGCGAACTCAGGCTTTGTCGCACAAGATGCGCAGGCGTCATCACCGCCGACAAAAAGGTTGGTGTGTATTTCTCTCATGACGTTCCTCTTTTAATTATTGTTGCCGCAGGCCCGGTAACGTGAAGAGCCTGATTTGCCTTTCTATTGACCGCTTATTAGGACTCTCGCAGGCGGGCGCGAAAAAGTTCTATCTGTAAAAAACTTTCCTGTGATGTCCATTTCGATCGCCAATTCAGTATATTCAAGGTCATTAAAGTGCCACCATTCAGATGCAAGCGGGGTGAGACCCGCGTCTGTTAAATAACGGTGCAAACGCCTTGTGCCGTAAGTTGCGGCAGTAGAAAAATATGCTTCTTTCCATGCAGTATCTGATCGGGCATGAATTGGCTGTGAAAACACAACTGCGGCAATGCTTAGTTCGTGCATCGCAGTCTGCATCGGATATTCGACAAATTCATTTATATGAATAAATCCAAAATCGCCTGTTGCCCTAATTTCGTAGCTGAGAATTCTTCCAAGACTTGTGTCTATTGCCGTTCCCCGCTGATGGTTGTATGGCGAGCGCGCCAAAAACCACCTGATGTTCCACGGCGGCGTGGAAATACCTTCGCGCACAACAGGATCATTTTTGTACAGGTAACTTAAGTTTTCATAAATCATTTCCTGAACATCGTGCGACCTGAACGCTTCGTAAATAATAAGCGTGTGACCATTGGCTAATGCGGCTTGTTGGGCAGCTCCAATTTTCCGCGCCATTCCGTACAGTGCGGCGGCGATGTCAACTTCCCTTCCAAGCCGTGCGTTAAAATCGCGCGAATTGCACAAAGGCATTCCTGTGATATTCGGAATATCCCTTCCAGACGATCTGAATAGCGAGGAATGAGTGTTCGCGTTTCTAAAAACTATTGACGGTAAAACATCCGGTAAATTAATCATTGACAGGCGGTTTGTTACCCATCCTGCAATGTTGCCGACTTCAACAAGCCACCATTCGCCGCTTGCCTGCAAGATGGTGAACGGCTGTCCCATCGGAAGCATTGCGACAATGTTTGTGTGATCGCCCGGCCCTGAATGCAAGGGAAGATCGATTGCCGCCCAGCCGGTTGCCCCGGTTACAGGGAGCTCAAAGGTTCCGCTTTCCCAAACATAAAAAAAATAGTTGTTGAGTTCTGAACGCGGAACCAACGAACCCGGCAATCTGTGAGCAACAACGTTAGCTTGCCATGCCCATTCTTGTGCCGGTCTTTGAGCTGCAAAAAAAGAAATGACCAAATAAGAAATTATCGCAAATGAAGAAAGCAAAAAAATACAAAAAATTGCCGCAGCAAACTTTCTCACCAAAACCCTCCCAAATCCTCAACTAATGAACATACCCATAAAATGCAGCAAAAGTAAATGCGCAGGATAAAACACATAAAAACTATACGCAAGCACCTTTGATTTTTTTCCAAGTTTTCCGTTGTACATTGCCAATAACGGAATTGGAAGAAAAATGCCAAGTTGATGCCAATGCGTAAATCCGAAACGATAATACACAAGCGCCAAATGAACAAATAAACCTACTGCGCAAAACGCAATGATTTGGCGCTTGAAATTGCCGTGAAACATTCCAAAAGCCAAAATCCACAAGACGCCGATAAAATTCCAATTGGCTGTCCACGCCGCCGCGCAGCACAGCGCTATTATTGCAGCTTTTACAACAATGTTCAGTTTATCACTTTTCCACGCCGCAAGCGCCACAAGCCCCAAAACAAGTGCCCAAATTACACTTGTCGCTTCCAGCGGCGAAAGCGAATGCCCAAACGTGATATTAAACGGAATGTGCGAAATGAGTGCCAGTACAAAAAGGCGCAGGATATATTTTTTTCTGTTTGAAGTATAATGATAGCCTTCAGCAATAAAAAAACAAATTACAGGCATTACAATTCTTCCAAGCAGTCTGAAAAGCATATACAACGGTGAGCCTTGCGGCAAAAGCACAACTGCGTAATGATCAATGAACATCAGAGCCATGGCAATCATCTTAAGTGTGTTCGCTGTAAAAAAATTTCCTGTTTTACTTTCCACTACGGCGTTCGCCGCACTATTATTTGCCAAGGCACTTGACGACATAATTATCAACCTCGTATCTAATTTTTTCCAGATCTATTGTTTTGTGTTCGCCGTTTTCGTACAATATTTTTCCCTGCACCATCGTCAAACACACATCACTTCCTTTTGCAGAGTACGCCACAAGCGCACAAGGATCATTCAGCGGGAAAAGGTGCGGCGCATCCAGGTTTAATAAAATGATGTCCGCGTCAAAGCCCGCCGCGATTTTGCCTGTTTCGTTTTCGCGGCCTTGCGCGCGTGCGCCGTTGAGCGTCGCCATTTTTATAGCCTGATACGCTGGCATTGCGGAAGGATCGCCTGAAATATATTTTTGCAAAAGGGCGGAAATTTTTATTTCCTCAAAAAGATCATGGTTGTTGTTAGAGCAAACGCCGTCAGTACCAAGAGCGACATTCACGCCGCGTTTTTGCATTTTCGCCGCCGCCGCAATACCGGAAGAAAGCTTTAAATTGCTGACAGGGCAATGCGCCACGGTAGCGCCGTTAGCGGCAAGAATGTCCATATCGTTTTCGGTAAGCCAACAGCAATGCGCGGCAGTTGTCATGCGGGAAAACACTCCGTATTGGTGCAGTATTTCCGTCGGTGTTTTTCCGTACCGTTTTATACATTCGTTGTGCTCAAACTCCGTTTCACTTAAATGCAGATGCAGGCGCAAATCGTTTTCGGCGGCAAAAGCCACGCATTTTTCCCATGCCGCGGGTCCCGAAGTATATTCACCGTGTATACCTGCATCAATAATGACGCGGCTGTTTCCTGCGCCGCTTGAATACTTGCCGCCAAATTGCCTAAGCATTTCCTTAACTTGCATAATGCCGCGATCTTTTTCAAAATCATAATTTTCCATATCGAGGCAAAATACGGCATTAGTGATGTTGGCTTTTGTTCCTGCCTGCAAAACAGCCTCGGCAATTTGGCGCAGATTAAAATACATATCTGTGCAGCTAACAATACCAAAGCGAATACATTCCGCCAGCGCCAAAAGAGTCCCGGAGCTTACACAGCGTTCATCCAGCTTGCTTTCCGCCGGAAAAATGTGTTCGAAAAGCCATTCCTGCAGACGGTAATCATCGGCATAACCGCGCAAAAGCGTCATGGGCATATGAGTGTGCGCGTTGATAAGACCGGGCATTAAAAGTTTGCGGTTGCCGTTTATTGTGCGTGCGGCAAATTCTTTTGGGCGTTCTTTTCCAACGTACGTTATTTTTTGCCCGCTCACACCAACATAACCGTTAAACAACACTGGCGCGGCGGAAGAAGCCGGATCACCTGAAAAAGCATTTTGCTCGTCCATAGTAATCACAAGAACATCGCTAAATAAAATATCCATTTTGCACCTTGGTATTATCAATCAAATATTCTAACTTTTGCGCAAAAATTCAAGCAAAAGACGACTGAAACGATCCCGCGCCGCCTCGCCTTCACGCAAAACTTCTTCCTCGCTTAACGGCTGATCCAAAACACCGGCCGCCATATTTGTAACAAGCGAAATGCCAAGTATCTTCATGCCTGCCTGAACGGCGCACAAACATTCGTGCACGGTTGACATTCCAACCACATCGCCGCCGAGCATCCTGAACGCCCGAATTTCCGCCGGAGTTTCGTACTGCGGTCCTGATGCATAAAAATAAACACCGTCTTTTAATTCAATTCCCTGCGCGGCGGCAATTTCTTTGACAAGGCGTATGTAATCCCTGTCAAACACATAACTCATGTCAGGAAAGCGGGTTCCGAACTCTGGGATATTTTTGCCGATAAGCGGATTGGGAAAACTCAACTTTATAAAATCGTTAAGAGCTACCAAGTCACCAACCTTGTAAGATAAGTTTATGCCGCCGGCGGCGTTTGTAACGATTAACGTCTGCGCACCAAGAAGCTTTGTTACTCGCACAGGATATGCAGCTTCTTCAGCAGAGTAACCTTCGTAAACATGAAAGCGCCCCTGCATAACCATTACTTGCTTTCCCCCCAAATTGCCGCAAACAAAACGCCCCGCGTGTCCGGGCGCGGTTGATGTCTTAAAGTGCGGAATCTCGCTGTATGGAATATAAACGGGATTTTCCACATCTTCCGCCATAACGCCTAAACCGGATCCCAAAATCAACAAATGCGAGGGGGAAAAGCCGCCAAGCTTGCCTTTTATATAATCGGCACTTTCTTTGTAATGATAAAACTCTAACATAGGCTACATCAAACCGGCAAGCGAAAGGTAATCGAGCTTTTTGCCGTCTTTGTACACGCGCATATTGCCCGCGCTGATTTCGTCAATAAGCGCAGCTTTGCCGTTTACTAAACCAAACTCAACTTTGATGTCGTAAAGCTCAAGCCCGCGTCCGCGCAAATCTTCCTTTATGATGTCGCAAACTGTAACAGCTTGGCTGCGTATTTCGTTGTATTGTTCAGCGGTCATCAAGTTGAGCGCGGCAAGAATTTCAGGTGTCAGCGGCGGATCATCCCGCGCATCGTCCTTTAGCGTTACTTCAAAAACGTTGTTAAGCGGCTGTCCTTCCTCGCAATAATCGCCAAAACGCCTGATAAAACTTCCCGTTGCCTTGTAGCGAATTACAAACTCAAGCCCTTTCCCAAAAATTGTAGCAGGCAGTACAGTCATTTCGTTTTTTGACAAATCCGCGCTTACATAGTGCGTGGAAATGCCGCGCTTGTTCAGCAGTTCAAAATAATAAACTGACATTTTCAACGCGCCGGTTCCAACACCGGCAACTGAACCGATTACCACATTTCCGCCCGGATCAGATTCGCCTGACGGATGTCCTGTAACTGTGTCCTTGAATAGAAGAGAATAGTTGCCGGATGATAATTTGTAAACTTCTTTCGTTTTTCCGCTGTATACGAGTTCCATAATATGCCTCACGTTGATTAAACTTTTAGGGTTTTCAAATAATGCAAACAATGTGCGGTTTTGAAAAGCACCATTTTGCTTTAGAATATAAATTTTTGCATATTCAAGCAAGTGGGCAGTAACATACTACAAACGCGCAAGGTTTTTCGCGCGTAAATGTCTCATGGCGACTTGCCCGTTTGCCGATAGTATGGTACAGTGTAATTGGGATGAGTATGCTGAAGGACTTCTCTGATAAGAACATAATATCCCTTCTCGGCTCCCGTACACGTTGGTGTAAACGCGCCTGCAAAGAAATAATCAACAGAAAAGATGATTTTATTCCGCTGCTTTTGAATGTGCTTGATGAAGCAATTACCAAACCTGAATTGTTTGCCTATGAAGAAAAAAACGGAACAACTGAACATATTCCTGCGGCGTTGTTACTTGCCCAGTTTCGTGTGCACGAAGCTTATCCGCGTTTAGTTAATCTTATAAGTTACAGCGAAGAACTCGCTAATCGTTTATGGGGCAATATACTTTTGGATGGATATGTGCCGGTACTTCGCGACACATTTAACGGCGAGGCGTTTTTGCTGCCTCACCTTATGGAAGAAAAGTCATTTTCCCACTGGTCAAGAGCGATGGCTGTGCGAGCGTGGGGAATGCATTATTTTGACGGCTTCCTTACCCGTGAAGAAATTTGCGGATGTTTTCGCCGCCTCATACATGACGTGTATGCCGATTCGCCGGGCAAAGAAGGTTTAACAGTTTTAACATTTATTGCGCACACCATAAGAAAACAACAACTTGAAGAATTAATCGATGATGTTAAAGCCATTTATCAAAAAAGCGGAATTAATGAATTTCTGGAGGAAACTTTAGATGAATTCATAAACGGCTTTAATGATCCAAAACACAAGGCTAAAGATTTTCATGTGGACAATACAATAGGAATGCTTGAAGAGTTGAAATGGTTTAGCGGGGAAAAAAGCGATGCAAAAGATTTAGGCTATAATAACGAAAGCGGCGAATCGCGCAATTTTGAGGAAAGCAAGTTTAATAAAAAACCGGACGAAATAGGAAGAAACTCACCATGCTCTTGCGACAGCGGCAGAAAATACAAAAACTGCTGTTTGGTCAGGTAACAGATAACATGAAAATTTTGGTTATTGGGGGTGCCGGATATATCGGCAGCCATGTTGTTCAGGAATTACTTGAACGCGGTTTTGCTGTTACCGTTTATGATAATCTTTCCAGCGGGCTTAGGCAAAACCTTTTCCCGCAAGCCGGTTTCGCTTACGGCAGCATCATGGATTACAGTGAGCTTTCCCGTGTTTGCCGCGCAGGATTTGACGCGGTTGTGCATCTTGCCGCTTTCAAAGCCGCAGGTGAATCAATGCGTGAACCGGAAAAGTATTCGCTTAACAACATCAGCGGAACAGTGAACATTCTTAACGCTATGGCAGAGTCAGGAATCAAACGTTTGATTTTTTCCTCAAGCGCGGCAGTTTATGGAGAGCCCAAATATCTTCCTGTTGACGAAAACCACCCGCTGGAACCGGAAAATTACTACGGGTTTACCAAACTGGAAATTGAGCGCTTTATGCTTTGGTATGAAAAGCTAAAAGGCATACGCTTTGCAAGCCTGCGTTATTTTAACGCAGCCGGATATGACGTAAACGGAAGGCTCAGCGGACTTGAGCAAAACCCCGCTAATTTGGTTCCTGTGATCATGGAAACAGCGGTTGGCAAACAGAAAGAGCTTTTGGTTTTCGGGAACGATTACGACACACGTGACGGCACATGCGTGCGCGATTATGTGCACGTAAACGATCTTGCTTCCGGCCACGCCAAAGCGCTCGATTACATCTGCAAAAGCGAAAAAAGCATTACTGTCAATCTGGGCAGCGAAAAAGGCACAACCGTGACTGAGATGCTTGAAGCCGCGCGCCGCATCACCGGCCGCCCAATCACAGCGCGTATTGTCGCACGGCGCGAAGGGGATCCTGCCTCACTTACAGCATCATCCAAAGCGGCCTTTGAGCTTCTTGGCTGGACAGCGAATTATTCTGACATTGAAACGCTTCTTGGCAGTACATGGGAAGTGTATAAGAAACGATAAGGTATTCACCTTTGTTTACCGATTACTATAGTATATGGAAGCAGGAACAAGCTCTGCCGCCGCAATTGAACCTGCGGCGGGCGCTCTGCACAGTATGGAGTAAGGTGATGCAAAAAATATTTTTCGCAGTGCTATTGCTGGTTTTGACCGCGTTTTCGCCGCTTGCGGCAGCAGTGCCGGGCATTGACTTTAATATCAGGTTTTTTGACAGGCGCGTATACCGCCTGGATCAGGATCCTATTCTTATCCAGGTGACGATCACAAACAACAGCCCGCAAGTTTTCCGCTTCAGGCTTGCAAACGAGCGTGCTTTTACCGTTGATTTTGACGTGCGCACTTCCGCAAACCTTCCTGTGCAAGCCGCGCCAAGCCTCATAAGCCTGCGCAGCCAAAGCCAGCAAGTGTTTTTCAGGGAGATTTCCCTTTCGGCGGGGGAATCTTTTTCGTTTGTGGAAAACCTGCGCGACTTTGCCTCATTCACTCATGCAGGCACGTTTGTTGTGCAGGCGAGGCTTTTCCCCGATCTCATACAAACGGTAACTCAAGCGGGCTTTTGGCAGGGCGCCGCTCCGGCAGCCATCAGCCCCGGAGCCGCCGTTGCGGGAGCCGGATTGCCGCTTATGTCAAACCGCCTTTCACTTAACGTGCGTCCTCCTGTGACGATTGGACCTGACGGAATCCCTGTGGAACTTGATGTGGCAGCCTACGCGGTTTTATTCAGGGAGCGGCTTCCGCCGGATGAGGTTGTGACCTTTGTCCTTACCGCAAGGCAGCAGGGGCATTGGGAGCGCTTTTTCCTATACTTAGACCTTGAGGCGATGCTCACCCGCGATGGATACCGCAGGCGGCAGTGGCTTGTGGAATCTGAAGAAGGCCGCAGGCAAATGCTTATCCGTTACCGCCAGGATTTGCAGAACGCGGTGGTGGACGAGTTTTTATCACTCATTCCAATTTACTTTGTCATCGAGCGCACAATGTTTACCGCGAATGAAGGAACGGTCATTGCGACACAGTATTTCAGGGAGGGCAATTTTATCCAGCGAAAGCGTTATGAATGGTATTTGCGGCGGACGGACGACATTTGGATGATCGTGGGCTTTTCTGTTACCCTTTTGGGTGCTGTTGACAGCCTGCCTTAAGGCATAGATGATAAGCCATGAAGCTGCTTTTAATATTGGGCGATGATGAGACCTATAAGCGCATAACTCATTATATCAGACCTTTGGGGTTCGAGTTTATACGGTATACGTACGCGCTTAAAGCTATGGACAACATTGACGAAATTGAACCTGACGCAATCATCATCAGCGCCCAAGATTATCCTCGCCACTGGAAAGTTGTGGTGAATTTTGTCCGAAATGAAAGGTCAAAGGACGATTGCCCTTTCATTGTTCTTAAGGGAGAAAACTTTCCCGTTGAAGAAGCGTCCAAAGCCTCTTTTCTGGGGGTGAGCGGAATAATTTTTGAGTCGCTTGATGACGCAGGTGAAATAAGCCGCTTACAGGGAATATTGAGCCGTTATGCACCGGTTGACGAAAAGCGGCGAGCCCGCCGTTATTATCCGCAGCCGCACCACCGTTTTGGCTTCACGTTTGTCCATCCTGAAAGCCGGGTTTTAATTACCGGCGAAGTTAAAGATATTTCTTCATGCGGGCTTTCGTTCCAGCCGGATAATGCCCAACTTCAAAAAAACTTATCGCTAAACATGGAGATAAGTGAGTGCTCTTTGAGAACCGGTGACAGCATACTCTCGCCCGTTTGCCGGATTAGGGGAATGGGCAAAACGCTTTCGCTGGGTTTTTTCTCTTTCCCGAAAGGCGAGCAGGAAACGCTTAACGACTATTTGGACTCACTTTACCTTAAAGAACTGGAACAACTTTCAGAAACCAATAGCGAAAACCCACACACCGATGTATAATTACCCATGTTCGCAAAATCTGACGATTCAGTAGATTTATTTTGGGAGGATTTTGAAGATGAAACCGGCGAAACGGTGCTTGCAAAATCTTCAGGCAAATACTTAAGCGGCTGGGATGAGTATCCTGAACCTCTTTGGGGCTTAATAATCGCCACATCAGGAGGATTTCACTTCCAGCATTTTCCAAATGATGGCGGCATCTTTGGAATGTTCAGGCCTTCTTCAAGCGGCAAAGCTCCCAAGAAAAAAACGTTTTTGATTAAGCGCGAAACCATAATTGCGGTTGAAGTTGTGCAGGAAAAGCGCTTGTGGAAAAGGCTTTTATTTTCGTCATTTCCGCACATTATTATACGTTTTGAAAATAACGGCGAAGAAAAAAAAGTTATCATCGAAGTTGACCGCAACGCCGACAGCGTGGCAGATGCGCTAAAAGGGCTTTTGTAAAAGACATATATTACTTGACACTTACCCAATTGAAGACAATGCTTAAATTATTGAGATACTACATTAATTTAAAAAGCTTGGAGGCAAAGTATGAAGAGATTTTGGCTAAAATCAGGTGTTATTGCTCTGGTTTTGATGGTGACTTTTGTGATTGCCGGGTGTGCAGGTGCCGGCCGCCGCGTAAGTTTTACACCGGGTGTTTTCACCGCAACGGCTGACGGATTCCCCGGATGGCCGGCCTATCCGGTTGGGGCGGGAGGCAGCATAACCGTCAGTGTTGAGTTTTCCGCAAACAGGATTGAATCAGTAACGGTCACTGAAATAACTGAAAGCGAGCCTTTCAGATCAGCCACAAGATACCGCATTCCACAGGCAATCGTTGAGCATCAGTCGCTTAATATCGACATGGTAAGCGGTGCGACTTTTTCCAGTATGGCGATTATCAGCGCGGTTACGGATACCGTTATCCAAGCCGGTGGCGTTCCCGCAAGGCTTATGAACAGGCCGGCGGTCGTGAGAAACCCGCCCAGAACAATCGACACCGGTGTACTAGTGGTAGGTTCGGGAGTTGCCGGTATGTCTGCGGCGATTGAGGTGGCTAATCAGGGTGCTGATGTCCTTGTTATTGACAAACTCGGCTTTTTTGGCGGCGTTACGGCTACCAGCGGGGGCATGATCCACGGTGCCAATAATGTGTTAATGCGGGGCAGGCAAGGTGCCGTTTTTCAGGGCGACACTGCCGAACGCTTTGCCAATGAATTGATATATTTATCTTTGGGTCTGCCCGCGCCGGGCGGCAAGGCTGATATGCTCAGGCAAATCGCCCATTTGTCGTCTGACACAATCGACTGGTTTATTGGAATGGGTGTCAATTTCCCTGCCGGTACCGATCCTTCAGGTTTGACGGGTAATCCGAACCGCGCGTGGAGGGGAACTCCGCTTTCCAGGGTGCTTACGCCTGCCGGCTTCGGCCCTGCGATGATGCAGACCATGGTAGACTACGCCGGGAGGCAGGGCATCAGGCTCATGGGCGATACAACGGCTGTATCGCTGCGGATGAGCGGGGGCAATGTTACAGGCGTTAACGCAACCGATATAACCGGTGCGGAAGTTACCATCAACGCCAGAAAAGTTGTTTTGGCTACCGGAGGCTTTCATAACAACGATGAACTGATGGACAGATACCACCCGCTGGTAAGACAGGCCGGAGGCCATGTAAACAGATGGCATTTGTCCGGCGCGTACGGTCAGGGACTGATTATGGCAAGGGACAATGCCAACGCCGCCGTGGTTACCATGCCGTCACCAGTTGCCGCTGTCTTGGGTCTTTTGCCCTGGGGCATTTGGGTTACCCCTGAAGGAAACCGCTATTTTGATGAGAGCTGGCAATATGGTCTGGCAACAGCAGCCGCTATGGGAAGGCTTGGTTTCGCTTATCAATGGACTATTATGGACAATACGAATAGACCTACTGACCTTGCCGCCGGTGCCGCTACGTTTACGGCCCCCACTTTGGAAGCGCTGGTTGCGGAGATGGGCATTCCGGCAGGACAACGCGCCGCTTTCCTTGCCAATCTGAATGCGGCAATTACGGCATATAACGCCGCCCTTCAAGGCGCGGGAAGTATTCCGTACGCATCAGAACTCGGAGATAATAGCGTTATAATGCCCGGCGGCGCTACAAGACCCCGCCATGTGCCTATTGGCGCTGGACCGTTCTGGGCACAGAGATCCGGCTTGTTCACCGATATTTGGGCTACCAACAGCGGTCTTAAAATCAACCTGGATGGTCAGGTTCTCACTGCCGCAAATGCGGTAATCCCGAACCTTTACGCCGCAGGTGAAGTTGTCGGCTGGATATTGCCAAGCCAGTACGGCGGAAGCGGCATGGCCATCACGATATGGGCTAATCAGGGAAGAATAGCCGGCAGAGCGGCGGGACAAGCAGCCAGGTAGGCGCGGCGCTTTGACCGCTTGTGGATGGCAATTCCACCGGCGAACCGAAGGCTTGCGGTGCAGGGGGCGTCACCGCCCCCTGCACCCCCTCCTCTTCTCTCTTTGCCGCCCGCTTCCTGCGGGCGGCTGCATGTTCCCTTGAGCCTTGAAACTAGGGGCGGGAAACGCGGAAGCCAACAGTGCCGGCACGGAAAGCCGGGTTGAAGTTGTTACGGTCAACTGAACGCGCGCTGACAGCTGTGCTGTGCCAGCTTCCGCCGCGTATAACGCGGTAAGACCCCGAGGAAACGCCCGTAGGATCTGTCTGGGCTGTGCCGGGGTATGCTCCATGCCAGTCCCACACCCATTCCCATACGTTCCCGCTCATGTCATGTATACCAAGCACATTGGCTGCCAATCCACCCACTGCGCGGGTCATTCGTCCGCTGTTGGCATTATGCCAGGCTACAGCAGCCGCGTTATTACTGCCGGAAAAAGTAAACGGGGACTGGGCTTGACCGCCTTTGGCTGCAAACTCCCATTGCGCTTCAGTAGGCAATCGATAGCCGTTAGAGCCTGGTACAATTTGAACATTGTTCCATTGAGCATTGTTTGATGCGGGTATAGTCGCCTGTGTTAATGCCATCCACCAGGCAGGATCAGAACTCGCCGGTATCCCGGG
>JAIRQD010000166.1:0-3075 GCA_031256655.1 Treponema sp. | reverse complement strand
GGACAAGATGTCACGCCATCGGACTTTAGTCCGTGCGTGCGTAGGTAAAAGCCACGCCGCTAGCTATACAAATGGGCGGCTTCCCGTATATGCAGGTTTATGTCTGCCTTTGTGCATTCCTCTCGGTAAAATGAGAATTGCTGTCCTATATAAATTTTGCTTGACAATGACTTGTAACCGCGATATAAGTATGAATCGGTATGAAAATAAAGAGTGCGAATACAAGAGCGTGTATGGGTTGTCTCCAGGTTTCTATGCAATTAAACGAGATGATTCGTTTTGCCGGCATGGTCAATCCTGGTTATGACATCTACAAAAGACTTGGACTCAAAAACGGAATGCCCATTTCAAGCCAGGATGCTGCCTATCGAATTGTGTTGGATATGGTAAATGACGGGCTTTTTGTTAATTTTGTTGAGGCTCTGATAGAGGTTAGGGACAAAGGTTTTATGGGGCGCAAATTATCGCTTGCAGGTCTTAATAATGTGATCGCAGGGCTTTTAAGCGAGGGCTACAGTTTTGACCATGTTTCAGGGCGGTTTTTTGAGAACCAGGATGAGCGGATAACTCCTAACTGGGGAAGGCTTCTTGAAGGGGACGAGCGGAAAATGGCGGTACTTTGGATTGACATTGTCGGCAACTCAAAGCTCGTCAAAGAAAACCCGGTTTCCGAAGTTGAAAAGGCTTATGATGACATAAGGAGTATTGCCAGCCGCGTTATAAACACCCGCATAGGAAGGCTTTGGTCGTGGGAAGGGGACGGCGGGCTTGCGGCGTTTGCATTTGGGCAGATTGCGCTTTCGGCAGTTTATTCAGGTATCGATCTTCTCCACGAGCTTTTTTTGTACAACCGCCTGCACAATCCGCTTCCAAGCCCAATCAATGTGCGGTTGGGTGCGCACATTGGCACAGTTCGATACTCGGAAAGCGATACTCAGCGGAAAAATAATGACACTGTAAAACAGGCAAAATCTTTTGAGGCTATGGCGAAAACCAACGCTTTGTGCATTCCCTTTAACCTTTACATAGGGATGGATGCCAACACTTTAAATCTTTTTGGGGGCGAAAAAACCGGACGTCACGGCAAGTACCGTCTTTACTCTGTGGATGTGGGAAAATGATCTATATTTTTTCATCGGCGAAAGCTGATAATTTAGGGCTTGGGAAAAATGCATCGTGCGCGGAAATTGTGCCGGTTCCGCAAAATCTCAAAAGTTTCGATAAAAGTTTCGATAAGGGTTTTAGCGAAGAAGACACGCTTTACCTCGATATAACAGGCTTAAATCAGGCTTCGCAAAAGAGCGCCCTTGGAATACTGAAAAAGGCTCCGGGCAATCCGTCATGGGGCATTATCGATCCGCAAAATCAAGCCGAAGATCCCGCACAGTTTTTCTTTGATGGCGCCTGCGATTATATAGGGCAGTCTTTGGTGAAAAAAGGCATTGACAAAAAGCGTTTTGCCGCCGCAAAAAAACTGAAACCGCCGCATCAAGCGGCACCTTCCCAGGAAGGTCAAAAAAGTCAGTCAGGCGGCTTTTTTGGTAAAGCCAAATTACCGCAAGGGAAGTTTCCCGGCTGGCGGGCGCTGCGTTCAGGAACTGTGCATCCTTTTATTTTGATTTACGTGTCTGTAACCGGACAGTCAGGTCTTCGTTCGCGTATTGGGGAATCTATTTTCGCCGACGTAAAGCAGAGCCTTAGCAAGGTGCTTGAGGAAGCTTTTGCCCCGTCCGACGGGCTTTTGTGGATGGAAACCGGAGACAACTGCCTTTTCCTTGTTCCGCCGGTTGCACAAAACGCCCTTTCGGCGATTGAAACAAGCCTTAAGTTAGTCATTGGCAGCCGCCTTATTGGAATTGAAAAACTTTCCCTTTCCTTTCACATGGACTTTACCATTGCCGCTCACTACGGGGAAATTGAGTACAGGCCGCCAGGAAAAACAGGGGAAATCGTTTCAGAGACAATCAATTATATTTTTCACCTGGGCGCTAAGCGGGCTGAAACCGGGCGGCTGACCATATCGGGGGAACTGCCAAAAGAGGTGTTTCCCGAAGGTCTTGCCGATTTATTTGTCCCCGCCGGAATATTTGAGGGCTTTTCTGTCCACCACTCAAAGCGCTTTATTTACGAATAGCGCCTTGCGTCTCACGCCCCACTATCAAGGCGACCAATTGATTCCAAAGCCGAAACTAAACTGCCGCCCTTGCTCATTAATCGTGTTGGAAAACTTCCATGCACCCCAAAAATGCGGCTCGACAAAAAACGGCATGGCCGATATTGGAAGGAATGAAGTTAATAAGCCAAGACGCAATACCAGCGACTGGGCAAGGCGCAAGTCATCATGCAGAACAACTCCTTGGGCGTGTGGATGGTTTTGACCGTCAAAAAAAACGCTGCGTACGGCGAGTGTGCCGAAAAAGCGGTTAAAATATGCGTGCGAAAGATTGCGTTGAATTTCAATTGAAAAAAGCCCCAGCGACAATTCAGCTCCCGCAAGCCATGTCAGATTAAGACCGGACGGATGAGCGTACTCAATTGAAGCTACTTGAGAAAACAGCGTTTGGGCAAAAATGCTTGAGTCTCCGCGCAGGTTCATTCCCCGTTCTTCAAAAGCGCCGTAAAGGGTAAGGCTTACCGGAAACCGCGTTTCCGCACTTGCCCGAAACATACCTTCAATGCGGGGCTGAGAAGGGCGGTAAACATGATTGCCGAATGCATCAAGAAGCCTAAGATTAAAGGAAACGCCGGTTCCAAAAATATCATTGCTGCGGCGTATGGTATTTGAAAGACCAAAACCAACGGAATAGAAGAAAAAGTGTTCGGTCTCCTGCCAGTTATATGCGCTTGCCCCGCCGTCATCACGCGCGTTGCGGGCATAACCACCGCCCAGGGAAAAGCTGTAAAGCCAGCGCCCCCATGACTGCGAAAAACTTCCTGTCAAACCAATCATGGTGTTGCGGAACATACCGTTGCTGTTGTCCTCCAGCACTCTGTCGACAAACTCCAGTGTCAAGGGAAATCCCGCAACCGTGTTTTGCCAGGTAAAAGGGTTTACAATGAGCATATTGTTTACAA
>JAIRQD010000072.1:0-10426 GCA_031256655.1 Treponema sp. | reverse complement strand
TTTTTATGTGCTTCAGTTAGTTTTTCCACAGATTTCAGCTCTATTATGACCTTCCCCCCAACGAACAAGTCTACCCGGAATCCCTCATCAAAGCATTCCCCCTCAAATTCTATTGGTATTGATACTTGCCTTTGAACAAATAACCCCTTTTCAGCCAGCTTTTTCATCAAGATTACTTCATAAACGCTTTCCAGCAAGCCAGAACCAAGTTTTTTGTGTAACTGCACAGCAGTATCAACAATAATGGAACCTATTTCATTCTCCGTCATCCTTAAACCTCATAAACATCATCGTAGCATAAAAATATCAGGTTGCAAAAGATCTGGCTTTCCAAACAATACTTTGCGCCCTTCGCGAACCTCTGCGTCTTGGCGAGTGGTCTTTCAAGATATAAGCTGAAAATTGACTTCCCGCCTGCTTTTGCGCGCTATTGATAAAATGCGCGTTCTGTTGTACAGTCGTATCAGACGGGAGATCTCCTGATGTTAAAAGATTTTGACCTAAATCGGCTTGACTCGCTTAACGGCAGGCACTTCATTGAACCTCACGATTTTTCGCTTGAAGAAATGGAGGCGCTTTTTACCCTTGCTGAAAAAATTGAAGAAAACCCAAAACCCTTCCGCGACCTTTGCAGGGGGAAAGTTTTGGCGACGTTGTTTTTTGAGCCCAGCACCAGAACGCGCCTTTCTTTTGAGGCGGCAATGCAGCGGCTTGGCGGCAGCACTTTGGGTTTTGCGGAGCCGGGCTCAAGTTCCGCCTCAAAAGGCGAATCGCTTGCGGACAGCATACGCACGGTTGCCTGCTACGCTGACGCGATTGTCATGCGTAATCCCAAGGAAGGCTCTGCCCTTCTTGCCTCGCGTTACTCGTCCGTGCCTGTCATCAACGCCGGAGACGGCGGCCATCACCATCCCACTCAAACGCTCACCGATTTGCTCACCATACGCCGCGGGTGGGGAAGCGTGGAAAATGTCCGTGTTGGCTTTTGCGGCGACTTAAAGTTCGGGCGCACTGTTCACTCGCTTGTCAAAGCGCTGTCGCGTTATTCAGGTGTTAGTATTGCGTTTATTTCGCCTGAAGAACTCACCATTCCCAAATACCTCAAAACAGGTGTTATGGCTGAACACAACATTTCTTACATGGAAACCAAAAGCCTTGACAGCGTGATTGGCGATTTGGATGTGCTTTATATGACGCGGGTTCAGCGCGAGCGGTTTTTCAACGAGGAAGATTACATACGCCTGAAAGACAGCTACATTTTGACAATGGAAAAACTGTCGCACGCGAAAAAAGACATGATGGTATTGCATCCACTTCCGAGGGTAAACGAAATTGCCGTTGAAATCGATGATGATCCGCGCGCAATGTATTTCAGGCAGGCAAAATGCGGGATGTTTATTCGTATGGCGCTTTTGGCGGGGATTTTGGGGGTGGAAAATGCTTAACATCGATAAAATCATAAACGGAATTGTAATCGACCACATTAAAGCGGGGCAGGGAATACACGTTTTTAATTGGCTTGGACTTGATAAGCTGCCGCACACCGTGGCATTTGTGGTAAACGCAACTTCGCGCGGAATGGGGCGCAAGGACATGATCAAAATCGCCAATACCATAACGATTAACTTTGACGTGCTCGGGCTTATCGACCCAAACATCACCGTGAACGTTATCGAAAACGAAAAAATCACCAAAAAAATAAAACTGAAACTGCCTGATCAGGTTGAAAACGTGATCTTGTGCAAAAACCCGCGCTGCATCACATCAACTGAAAAATATGTTCCGCAAGTGTTTTTTTTGGAAAGCGTTGAGGAGCGAACTTACCGCTGCGAATATTGTGATGAGATTCAAGTGACAGGAGATTTTAGTTAAGTAATGCGTCCTCCGGCAAAAGCACCGTAAGTCGCCTAAAGGAGCCGTACAACCCTGCAACACTGAATCGTACGGCTTTTTGTAGGAGGGTAATCTTTTTTATACAACTTTTCCAATCATGGAAAAACTCATCTGGCAAACGCTGTAGTTCTGGTGAATAAAACGTACCATGTTGTTATTGAGGAAATTTGCCTTCCCTCATCTATAGCTGCTCTCACTGCGGCGGCATACTCTTCGTATCCGCTGGTAATAAGACCCAGAAAAACGCTGAATGACGCTATCTCCGTGGCACCTTCCGCTGCTGCTCCGGCCCCGGAAATGAGTCCGTGAGAATCAACAGTGCCGCCAATAGAGCTTATTGTCATGCAACTCGTTGCTGAAAGTCCGATTATTGCCACCAGTGCAATAATCCCAAAGAGTTTAAAGTTCTTCATAATAGAACTCCTTTTTTGTGATTTCCGTCTTCTTTCGCGGATAATCACATAAGATTTGTCCACCCAACGGGTGGGCTAAACAGGTGAAACACCAACTTAAAGTATCATAATATTATTGTAATGTCAACACTTTTAGTGTGTTGCTGTAAAATATTGTCTTTATATACAATGCAGACTGGGTTTATGTTTTTCTATGACAAATATCAGAGATGTATTTGGAGCCAATCTCAAGCAATTCCGTCAGGCGCGGGGTTGGAGTCAGGCTTATCTGGCTGAAAAGACAGAAACCTCAACCAACTATATTGGAATGCTTGAAAATACCATCAAATTTCCTTCTTCGGAAATGATACATAAGCTCGCTTATGCTTTGGGAATTGACCCAACGGTTCTCTTTCATAAAGAGATAGATCCTGTTTCCACTATGAAAATGTACCAAAAGGCGGCTTTAGAGGACATTCACGTACTTTTAGGTAACTTAATTAATGAAAAAATCCAACGGTTGTAGGCGCGGGGAAAGCCGCTTTTGCTTCACGGCTAAACGTGGTTAAGCACAAGCATAACCAGCGGAATGGTCGCGAGGCTTAACAGGGTGGAGAGCACCACAATCGCGCCCGCTTCTTCCACGGCAACGCCGTAAACAGAGGCAATAACTGTGGTTGTGGAAGCCGCAGGCATTGCGCTTATGAGAACTGCCAAAATAAGCAGGTTGCCCCGAATCCCTACAAGAAGACAGAAAAGCGCTGTCAGAAAGGGAACGGCGACAAGGCGCACAAACACCGTCACATAGATTTTCCCGTTCCCGAAAATGCGCCGTACATC
The DNA here is from genome assembly GCA_031256655.1 of Treponema sp. Classification (GTDB taxonomy): domain Bacteria; phylum Spirochaetota; class Spirochaetia; order Treponematales; family Breznakiellaceae; genus WRKT01. The sequence continues at coordinate 7,301 of JAIRQD010000072.1, read as the reverse complement.
CGCCTGCGCCATGGAAATGCCGATTATGATCATAAAAAGCGGAGTGGTGATTCCGCCGATTAGCGAAATGCCCTGCTGCAACGGAGCGGGAAGCGAAACAGAAAAAAGAAACATGACAAAACCTGCAACTGTGGCGATAACAGGCGGCGTTACAAACAGCTTCCATGATAAAACCGAAGACGGGCTGGTTTTGTTTTCTTTTGCGATAAGCCAAAGCCCCGCCGTAAGCCCAACGAGAAAAAGCGGCAGGTTAAACAGCGCAACGTGAAAAAGATACGCCGTTCCCAAAACCGCCTCAACCACCGGAAAGCCGATAAAAACGGAATTGGAAACTATAATCGTATACCGGTGGACGCCGCGTTCAGGTCCTTTCATGCGTAAAATGTGCGGGTAAAGCAAAGCAATCAGAAAGGCAAAGGCATACACCGAAAACGCCACAAAAATCGCGGTTCCCGCTTCACCCAAAAGCTCACTCGAAAACGGGCGGTTAAACGACGTGATGATTAGGCACGGAAAAGTTACCTTCATGCCAAAGGATGAAAAATACTGGGCTGCTTCTTTGGGAACGACTTTTAGCTTACAGCACAAAAAACCTGCCGCCATGAGGATAAAAAGCACCATTATCTGGCTTAATGCTTGAGTTCCCATGGCGGCAATTAAGGGATTAGTTTTCTAAAATCAGCAATGTCTTCGGGTCAAGACGCAAAGCCAAATCTTCAGGAATGTGCTCGTCCCTATCGCGGGAAACGGTGAGCGTGATTCCGTCAGGTTTCTGCTGTAAAACCACAATCACTTCAAAAATCTTTGCATAGTCTTTAATGATAAGGGGAATGCGCTGTTTGTCGTACAGCGGCTCTTCCCCTTTGACTGTGCAGGAAAACCAAATGCACACAGCCATCTCCGCGGCAAACGCCTTAAAAGCCGCTACGTGCTCTTCTTTAATTTTGGCGAATTTAAGCCCGTCAACGATCACCGCATCCGCCTTAAAACCGCCTTCTTTGATGAGCGCTCTGATGCTTTTCAGAATCTGATCGACTGTAAGCCCTTCCTGGGTGAACTTCATCTGCACGCGGTTTTTTTCAAGCTCTCTCTTCACTTCCTTTGGATTCCGCAACGATTCCTTTTTGAATATCTCGTTGAAAATATCCTGATACCAAACAAGGACATAATCGGCATCCTGAGTAAAGGAAACGTGAATGACCTTTTTCTCTCGCAGGAGCTTATCCATGCCCAACTGAACCAAAACTGATGTTTTCCCGATGCCGGAAGGCGCGGCAATCACGCCCATCTCACCGGCTTTTAATCCGCCGTGAATCGCCGCGTCAAGAATCCGTATCGGGCTGCGCCTAACAATTTCGCTTGTATCAACCATCTTGGTAATCCCCCTTACCTTTGTTCTTTCTTGCGTTTTTCTTCCGCTTCTTTGATGAGTTCTTCGGAAATGCTTTGCGGAACTTTCCCGTACTTGTCAAACTCCATGGTGAACTCTGCTTTCCCTTGCGTAAGGGAGCGCAGCACGGTGGAGTAACCGAACATTTCGCTTAACGGTACTTCCGCTTCCACCCGCGAGAACGAGCCGTCCTCGGTAGACGCGAGTATTATACCACGCCTTTGATTTATTGACGCATAAATATTTCCCTGAAATTCAGTCGGTCCTTCCACAGCCACTTTCATGATAGGCTCAAGTATGCAGGGTTTGGCTTTTCCGTAAGCTTCCCTGAACGCGCCGATAGCAGCTTGCTGGAAGGCAATGTCGGAGGAGTCCACCGGATGGCTTTGCCCGTCGTTGATGAGACAGCGGATGTTGACCACGGGAAAGCCGATGAGGCTTCCCTTTTTGACGGCTTCCTTAAAGCCTTTGTCGCAACTCGGTATGTATTCGGTGGGAATTGAACCGCCCTTGATATTGTCCACAAACTCATAATCAGCGCCCGGAAACGGTTCCATAAAGCCTGCAACCCGCCCGTACTGTCCGGAACCGCCGGTTTGCTTTTTGTGCGTGTAGTTGAATTCTGCTTTCGCCGTAATCGCTTCGCGGTAGGCAACCTGCGGCATTCCAGTTTCCACTTCCGCTTTGTATTCGCGGCGCATACGCTCGATGTAAACTTCAAGGTGCAGTTCTCCCATTCCCTGTATGATGCACTGGTTGGATTCAGGGTCAACAAAGGTTCTGAAAGTGGGGTCTTCTTTGGTGAAGCGGTTAAGCGCCTTGCCCATCTGGTCGGCGGCTTTTTTGTCCACCGGCGTTACGGCAAGGGAAATGACAGGTTCAGGCACATACATCGATGTCATGGCGTAGTTAAGCCCGCCGCCGCAGAAGGTGTCCCCTGAAGCGCACTCGATGCCAAAAAGCGCCACGATGTCGCCGGGAGATGCTTCGTTAATATCTTCCATATTGTCCGAATGCATGCGCACCAGACGGCCTACTTTGAACTTTTTGCGCGCGCGCGTGTTGATAAGCTCATCACCTTTTTTCAGCGCGCCCTGATAAATGCGAACGTAGGTGAGCTGCCCGTACTGACCGTCTTCGAGCTTAAAGCCCAGCGCGACAGTGGGGCTTTTTTCATCCACTGACAGTTCAACTTTTTCTTCGTTTTTGTCGATGTCAAGCGCGTAGTTTTTCACCTCGGCAGGATCGGGAAGGAAATAACCCACGGCATCAAGCAGCGGTTGTATTCCCTTGAACTTGTACGCCGAACCGAGCATAACAGGCACAAAACCTTCAGAAAGCGTTCCTTTGCGGATGGCTTCGCGCAGAAGTTCCTCGCTTATCGTTTCGCCTGAAATATACTTTTCCGCTAGCTCATCGGAAAAAAGCGATGCTTCATCGATTAGCTCTTCGCGGTGCTTTTCGGCATCGGCTTTCATGTGGGCAGGAATTTCCGCATGGCGGATTTCCGTGCCGTTATCGCCGTCAAAGTACACCGCCTTCATCGTGATAAGGTCGATAACGCCTTCAAGTTTGTCTTCAAGCCCGATGGGAATTTGAATGAGAACGGCGTTAAGGGCGAGCTTTTCGCGCAGTTGGTTTTTCACGCGGAACGGGTTTGCCCCGGTGCGGTCGCACTTGTTGACAAACGCAATGCGCGGAACGTGGTAGCGCTTGAGCTGGCGGTCAACGGTGATGGACTGGGACTGCACCCCGCCCACCGCGCACAATACGAGAATCGCGCCGTCAAGAACCCGCAGAGAGCGTTCGACCTCTATGGTGAAGTCCACGTGCCCCGGCGTATCGATAAGGTTTACTGTGTAATCTTTCCATGTTACCTGCGTGGCGGCGGACTGAATTGTTATGCCCCTCTCGCGTTCCAGCTCCATGTGATCCATGGTAGCGCCGACTCCGTCCTTGCCCCTAACCTCGTGGACGGCGTGTATTTTCTTTGAGTAAAACAAAATGCGCTCAGAAAGGGTGGTTTTACCCGAATCGATGTGGGCGCTGATTCCGATGTTTCGCATTTTGCTGACATCTGTCCGACTGCTTGCGGTGTCCATTATGCAACTGCTCCTTAAACTTTACAAATCAAAAAAACGACTGGAAAGATAATCAACAACCTCGCGGCAGAGCCACGAGGTATGTTGTTCTCATAAAGTATTTGTATTCTGGTTTAATACCTTGTACGCCGCAGAGCGGCGGGGTATTAAACCCTCAACACGAATAAATGTCGTTGTATGCGAAATCTTAGCAGTTTTTCAAGTTAATTTCAAGTGGGTGGAAAGGGCAGCGCGCCTGCTTGCGGACGCAAGTGTGGCTTGCGGGGCAGCCGCTGTTGCCAGTATAGTTAAACTGATGGCAGAAATTTTCCGGATGATAATCCGCAGCATACCCCGCCGCAGCCTTTATATCTCCGCGTTTGTGGTACTCATCCTCTTTTTCGCCCTTTCCCTTAAACCCACTCTTTTTGACGTTTCCTACTCGCCGGTGTTGTACGCCCGTGACGGCTCGCTTTTGGGCGCACAAGTCGCTAAAGACGGACAGTGGCGTTTCCCGCCGCCTGAGGCGCTAAACGAGCGTTTTGTCATTGCGCTCATCGAAGCGGAAGACCGCCGTTTTTGGCGGCATCCCGGGGTTGATCCTCTGGCGGTAATCAGGGCGGCATATCAGAACATACGCTACAGGCAGGTGGTTTCAGGCGCTTCAACGCTGACCATGCAGACAATTCGCCTTTCACGGAATGCTTCCGCTCCTGGCGGTGTTCGTCCGCGCACAATGCTTGAAAAGGGCGTGGAAGCGGTTCTTGCCCTGCGCCTTGAGATGTCAAAATCAAAGGACGAGATTTTGCGCCTTTATGCCGCCCATGCGCCGTTTGGGGCGAATGTTGTCGGCATTGAAGCGGCTTCGTGGCGCTGGTTTGGCAGGAGTTCCGAAGACCTTTCATGGGCGGAGGCCGCCACGCTTGCGGTGCTGCCCAACAGTCCGGCGCTCATTCATCCGGGGCGCAATAGGGAAGCGCTGCAAAGAAGGCGCGATACGCTTTTGGGCTCACTTCATTCACGCGGGCATTTTGATTCAGAGACTCTGCATCTTGCCCGCGCCGAACGGCTTCCCGGTCAGCCGCATCCCTTGCCGCGCCTTGCTCCGCATCTGTTAAGCCGTCTGGTGATTGAAGCGGGCGGTGTTGGCGCTTTTTCCGGTGAGCGCCTTCCTGTGATGGTTACGACCATTGACCGTGACATTCAGGAACGCGCCGCTGAAATTATGAACCGCGCCACAGATCGCTTTTCTTCGCACGGCATAATGAACGCCGCGGCGCTTATCATCAATACGCGCACCGGCGAAGTTTACGCCTACGTTGGAAACACCATTACGCCGCAGGCCGCCGATGTCAACATTGTCACTTCGTGGCGCAGTTCGGGAAGCCTGCTCAAGCCGTTTCTTTATGCCGCAATGCTTGATACCGGAGACATTCTTCCGGCCTCGCTTAAAAGCGACATTCCTACTCGTGTCGGAAGTTTCAGTCCGCAAAACATGAGCCGCACGTATTTGGGCGTTGTTCCCGCTGACCAGGCGCTTGCGCGTTCACTTAACGTTCCTGCGGCGCGCGCGCTTAGAACTTACGGCGTTGACCGCTTTGCGCGGCTGCTTCGCGCGATGGGGATCACAACGCTTTTCCGCCCCGGTTATGAATACGGACTTCCGCTGGTTTTGGGCGGGGCTGAAGTTACCCTTTGGGAGATCACAGGTTTGTACGCGGGGCTTGGGCGGGCTGTGCACAGCCGCGGTCTTGCCGGAGAAACTGAAACATTTTTCCCGCCGGCTGTGTTTCCGCGCGGAAGCCTTCCATTGAATACGCGGCACGGTCAGCAGCCGCTAATTTCCCCGGGCGCGGCTTGGCTTACGCTGGAAGCGCTCGTTTCCACAGCCCGCCCCGGCGAAGAAGCCCGCTGGCAGGAGCACGCGAGCGCCCGCCGCATTGCGTGGAAAACCGGCACCAGCTTCGGCTTTCGCGATGCATGGGCAATTGGCGTAACGCCAGAGTGGACTGTGGGCGTGTGGATTGGAAACGCGACCGGAGTAGGGCGGTCTGAACTGCGCAGCGTTCTCACTTCGGCTCCCGTGATGTTTGAGCTCTTTTCAGCTCTGGATGCAATCGGCGCAGGCCGCGCGCGCTGGTTTCCCCAGCCAGCGGTGAAACTTCGCTCGGCTGAAACCTGCGCCGCTTCGGGCTTTCTTGCAGGTCCAAACTGCGCTGATGTGCGGGTGGTGGATATTCCCCGTTACGCGTCAGCTTCCCGCGCCTGCCCGCATTGCCGCCTTGTCGTGCTTAATGCATCAGGCAACCGCCGCGTAATGCTTGGAACCGGCGCTTACGAGGCAACCATCACGCGAAACTGGTTTGCCCTTCCGCCTGCTGAGGAATGGTTTTTTCGCCGCTGGAATCTGGATTACCGCCCGCTTCCGCCACTTGAGGATTTTGGGCGCATAACAGCCGCAAATGCCGTGATGCCGGGGGAATGGAACCTCGCGCTTTTTAATCCGGAACCCGGCGCGCAGATTTTTGTTCCCCGCGAACTTGACGGCCGCGAAGGGCGCATTGTGTTTTCCGCCGCCCACCGCAATGAGGCGGAAATTATCCACTGGCATCTTGACGGCGATTTTTTGGGCATCACGCAGACTTTTCACCAAATGGAAGCCCGCCCGTCCGCCGGAGCGCGTATGCTCACGCTTGTTGATGGTGGGGGAAATATGCTTTCAAGGCATTTTACCGTTTTGCAAAACGTGGAATGATTTTTGAAGCGCTCAAAAAGCCTTAAATTTTAAATCACAAAATCGGCGAAAGTATACATCCGCATGAGAATATCCCTTATTTTGTGGGCGTAAAGTGGATCGGCAGCCCACGTTCCTGCAAGCCCGCCTATGGTTGGTGAGGATCCGCGCCGCACAAAACGAAAACGCGGGTTTACCAGCGGCTGATTTAGCGGCGCTGTGCTCGCGTAGGCTTTCAAATGCTGGATGTGGGCGCGAACGCCGGTGCGGGCATCGGGAAACCAAAGCCCGTGTTGTCCCGGCCCGATTGAACCAAGCCCCGCAAAGTTGTTCATTTGGGGAGTTACAAGGTTTCCGAAACGGAGAAAACCCGTTTCCAAAATCATTTGTGCAAAAGCAATGTCGCTGTTTACGCCTTCAAGCGCCGCCTCTTCAAGGTAAATCACAGCAAGCGAATGGGCAAAATCCACATCCGCCCCAGGATTCCCGTTAAGCAAAAAGGCGGCTTTTTTCTGCGCGCTTAAAAAACCCCTGCCCATGATGTATTCCGGTATCTGAAAGCGACTTTCGGCTTCCCCGCCCGTCAACCGTGCGACCTCCGGTCGTGCTGCCGCCGGTTGGGCGGTCTCCGACCGGGCGGTCTCTCCATGCGCCCCGACTGCCCAAACCGGAACGCTGCCCGGCGGATATGTGCCGCAGGAAAACAAAAGCCCCGCAAGGCAGAGGCAGAAAAGCTTTTGTTTAAGGTTTTTCACACACTTATTCATATACGGAAATTATCGGTTGAATGCGCAATAATCATAGACCGTTGCAAAACTAACCGAGTTTTGCAACAAGGGCATCAGTTTCCCGCCTTAGCCTGAAGCTCCACAATCTGCGCCCGCAGCTGCTCTATTTCCGCATCCTTGCTGACAATTTCCGCATCCTTGCTGGCGACCACACCCTGCCACTTTCTGTCCACTTCATCCCTGACATCGTGAAACTGCGAGATGCGATCCCGCCGCGCCTTTTCACGCATTTCGTACTCCGCTCGTATTTTGGAATCCATGCTTAACTCGTACAACGCATCCGTTGCCTTGCGTATCTCCGGGTTTTT
>JAIRQD010000063.1:0-5587 GCA_031256655.1 Treponema sp. | reverse complement strand
CCCGAACCAATGCGCTTGAGTCTTACAAGGTGAGGCTTCGTCTCCCTTTCTAGGAATCACTGATTCCTTAGCAATCCAACCATATGATTATAAGGAGACTCACCTATGAAAAAGATTTTGAAGATGTTTAGCGCTGCCGTAGTTATGGCAGCATTTGCGGTCGTGTTCGCCGCTTGCGATACGGGGGCGAACCCTGTGGTGTTGGAAACACAAACAACAACCACTGCGGCATTGGCGCAAAACATACAGCCGCATAACAGCCCACCGACAACTTATGAGACAATTGATTTGTCAACGCTCTCAATTGGAAATGCACAAAGCGGCAACGGTTGGAATTTTTCAGCGGCAGGAGTGTTAGAGATAACAAACAGCGGCGCATTTAGGGTAGTTGGTGGTAGTGCGCCTGCATTATTCGAAATTTTTATTCTTGCGAATGTTAATGCTGATATTATTATCGACAACACAAATATTACTACCATGGATATAACCGACGGAGGCAATCAAAACGTGAGGCTTTGGCTAGAGGGCAGCAACAGTATTTCAGCAACAGGCGTCCCTGGTATTCAAATGGGTGCAACCCCACCCCCAAGCTTAGAAATAAACGGCCCCGGGTCATTGAACGTAATAGCAACTCCGGGTTCAGGCATCTTCGGCGGCAGTCTGACGCTTAACAGTGGAACGTTGACTGTTTCCGGCGGTACGAACGGCATCACTTCGAACCCTTTGACAGTAAACGGCGGCTCGCTTACCGTGACAGGCGGCACCAACGGTATCACATCTCCCAATCTGAATATTAACGGCGGTTCTGTGAATTCAAGTACAATCACAACTCCACCGACTAATGTCAACATCACAGGCGACCCAAGCATCACAATAACAGGCGGCAACCCTCTCCTGTGGTTCTATCCCTTGCCACAGAATATAACAGTCACCGAAGGAAGCATAACCGAAGCTCTTACTGCCAACGCTCATACATCGCAGCTCCCGCCCTCGCAACTTAATTTTACATGGGTGCAAACCGGAGTGGGCAACGTAGGCACTGATTCAAATACCCTTGCCATCCCAACAGGCCTAACCCCCGGTCAGCATACGTTCACAGTTACCGCAACCGGGCTTAACAATGTTACCCTCACACATACATTTACGGTAACGGTAGACCCTGCCGCCGCAGACATAGCGATTACAGGCGTGGGCATAAGCGGCACACCCCAAGTCGGCAATACCCTGACTGCTGCTCCCGCTCCCGCAAACTCGCATCCCGCACCGGTGTTTAGTTGGTATCGAGTGGACACAGACGGTAACGAAACCCATATCGGCGACGGAATCACATTCACCCTAACCGATGCAGAGTTGGGATATAACATCATTTTAAGGGCAAGCCAAGACGACGGTGCAAGCGGCACACGGGATTTTGGCACACAAATAGGCCCGGTAACAGAAGCCCCACCGCCGCCCGTCAGTGCTGCTCCGGTTACGTCGATTACTTTCGCAAGCATCACAAGCCATGCTCCGGCGGCGGCGATACGGGGCCCGAACATCTCAGGTTACGTTTCAGTGCCCTTCACGGTAACCGATGTGCCACCCGGTGCAAACATTCGCTGGATTTTTCAAGGTAGTGAAGTTCCACCCACCGCCACCACGAACAACGGCAATACGCTGAACCTAAACCGCACCTTCCACGACGGTACGCCGCTTGCAGCGGGAAATCACCACATAACGGTGATTGGAACTATTGGCGGCCGCTCATTCAGCCGGGTAATAGCCATCAATGTGCGGTAAGCAGGAGGAAACCGGAATGAGAATGTTTAACACAGATAAAAATACCACCACAAAGAGGATCTTCGCTGCGATTGCGGTGAGTCTTTTGCTGGTTATGCTTGCCGGCTGCACAAGCCCGCTGGATACAATTGAGTTGGGGCCTCCGGGCAGTCTGACGCTGAACTTTGTTCTGCCGCCAATTGGCGAAGTGCCGCTGGCTTCACGGGCGATAATGCCCGGCGGCGGCTGGCCAAGCGAAAACCCCGCACGGATTGACCTGCTTTTTGTCCACGCTATCGGCAGGGGCGAAACTGAAACAAGGCAGCTGACAGGAATGCGCGGCACAGTAGAAGTACCATCCGGCACATGGAACGTCAATGCGACTGCGTTTTTCAACGTGGGCGGTGAACTTGTGCCGATGGCCAGAGGTTACCTTGCAGGAGTGACAGTCAGCGAAAATGCGGCAAACACCGTATCTACCCCTGTGCGCTTACTCCCCTTGATTGACAGCCGGTACACAGGCACGTTCCGCTGGATCATCACGTTCCCCGCCACCGTCCAGACCGCCCGAATGGAGCTTATACCGTGGGGCGTCGGCTGGACAGGCGGCACACAAGCAGCCCATGTATTTTACCTCGAAGGAACACCAACCGCTGGGGCTTCGGCTGCCGCCCGTTTTGACACCCGCACCCTGCCCGCAGGCGAATACCTACTGACGCTAACCCTGACAACCGCAGACGGCAGGCAAGCAATACGAAGCGAGATCTTGCGGATTTACGGCAACATGGAGATCACGGCGAGCAGGTCGTTTGTGACGGAAGATTTGACGCAGTAACGCCCCCGCACACGCCGAGTGTTGACGGGCGCGGCATTTTTCTAATGCTTACTTGACAGATCAAGCTATTACCTCCATAATCTTAACAACGGCGGTTTTGTATAAGCTTTAAATCTGCGTGTTTTTCTACAAAATGCACAATTGCCAATTTTAAAAGCTCGATCTGCGTCCAAAAGAACAAAATTGAATGAGGAGTTAAAAATGGTTAAACAATCAGTGCAGAAATTCGGTCGGTATTTAAGTGGCATGATCATGCCGAACATTGGCGCATTCATTGCGTGGGGGCTTATCACGGCGCTTTTTATACCCGTAGGGTGGCTTCCCAACGAGCGGCTGGCTTTGCTGGTCGGCCCGATGATCACTTACCTGCTGCCGCTGCTTATCGGCTACACAGGCGGTATGATCGCCGGAAGAAAAGGCGCGCGCGGAGGCGTTGTCGGCGCAATTGCAACAATGGGCGTTATTGTCGGCACGGACATTCCCATGTTCTTGGGCGCGATGATCGCAGGCCCTCTCGGCGGTTTCTGTATCAGGAAGTTTGACGATGTTTTTGAGAAAAAGGTTCCGGCGGGCTTTGAAATGCTTGTAAACCTTTTTTCATCCGGCATCATCGGCGGCGCACTCGCGCTTATCTGCAACATCCTCATCGGGCCTGTCGTGCAGGTTCTGACTGTGGGCTTGGGCAACGCGGTAGGATGGCTTGTCGATACCGGACTGCTTCCGCTCACTTCCATCATAGTTGAGCCTGCAAAAGTTCTGTTTTTGAACAACGCCATAAACCACGGCGTATTTACGCCGCTGGGCATGGCGCAGGCTGAAGAAGTGGGACGCTCAATTTTCTTCATGATTGAATCAAATCCCGGCCCCGGACTTGGGCTTCTTTTGGCGTACCTCTTGGTCGGCAAAGGAACGGCAAAATCAAGCGCATCAGGCGCTATCGTGATTCACTTCTTTGGCGGAATACATGAGATTTATTTCCCGTTTGTGCTTATGAACCCCATACTCATTTTGAGCATGATAGGCGGCGGATTTTCTGGCGTTTTGACCTTGACAGTTTTCGGCGGCGGACTTGTCGGCCCTGCTGCCCCTGGATCGATTTTCGCGCAGTTAATCATGACGCCAAGCGGCGCGCATTTTGCCAATATACTCGCCATACTTATCAGCACGGCAGTTACATTTGTGCTTGCCATGATACTGCTTAAAATGTTTGGGAAAGACGATGCCAGCCTTGAAGCCGCGCAAGTTCAGGCGCAAACACTGAAAGCCGAATCCAAGGGATTTGCCGCACAGACCAGCAGCGTTATCGCTGGAAGAGCTGCAATAAGCGGTGCGGTGAAAAAGATTGTCTTTGCCTGCGATGCCGGAATGGGATCGAGTGCAATGGGAGCTACAAAACTGCGGAAGAAACTTCAAGAGGCAGGAATTTCAGGCATTACCGTCGTACACTCCGCCGTGGGCGAAGTTCCCGCCGATGTTGACATAATTGTTTGTCACAGGGATTTGGCTGAACGTGCGCGCGGGGCAAACGCCAACGCCCGCCTTGTCACCGTAACTGATTTTTTAAGTGCGCCCGAATACGGTGAACTGACAGAAGCGCTTAAAAAACAGGGTGCGTCATGATTGAGTTTTCGTTTACAATACGCGACCCCAACGGGATTCATGCCCGCCCCGCGGGGCTTTTTACGCAGAAAATGCAGGCGTTCAAGAGCGAGATCACCGTTATCAAAGACGAACAAACCGCGGACGGCAAAAAGCTTATCGCGCTTATGAAGCTGCGCCCAAAATGCGGTCAAACCATTACGGTGAAGGTGGAAGGCGAAGACGAAGCTGCCGCGTCAGAAGCGGCGAAAGAATTTTTGACGGCAAATTTATAGCCGGACATGCAAGGGGGCTTTTCGGAGAAAACCATGAACGAAATTTTAAAAAAAGAAAACATTGTCCTTAACCAGAGCACGGCGGGCAGGGAAGATGTCATACGGCGCTGCGGCAAAATGCTGTTGGATTCAGGCTACATTACCGAGCGGTATATAGAAGGGATGATCAAGCGTGATCGTTCCTTTTCAACCGGAATCGGCAATTACATCGCAATTCCGCACGGCGAAGACGATTACAAAAAAGACATAATCAGCACAGGAATTGTCGTGCTTTCCTACCCAGAAGGCGTTGACTGGCACGATTCAAAAGTGTACCTCGTGATAGGCATTGCGGCAAAAGGCGACGAACATCTTGACATCATGGGAAACGTGGTGGATCACCTGGAAACCGGAGAGGATACGCTGCGCCTTGTGAAAACCGCCAGCCGTGAAGATGTTTACAGAATACTAAGCGGAACCGGCGTATGATAATTACGGTAACCTTAAATCCGGCTCTGGATAAAACCGCCAACGTGGACAAAATGAAAACCGGAGGCTTAAACCGCCTGCACGACCTGCGCCTTGATGCCGGAGGAAAGGGGCTTAACGTTTCTTCGGTAATAAGCGCGCTTGGAGGAAACAGCATCGCCACCGGTTTCGTAGGCGGCGGATCCGGAGCAGAGCTGCTGTCGCTTGTTTCAGCCAAAGGCTTAAACGCCGATTTCCTTCGCATAGCAGGAGTTACGCGCACAAACCTCAAAGTGATTGATTCGGAAGGCGAGCTCACCGAACTGAACGAGCCGGGGCCAAAAATCAGCGCCGCCGAATGGCTTGAAATGGAAAGAAAGCTTTCTGCGTATGCAAAAAGCACCAACACAATAATCCTTTCCGGAAGCCTTCCGTCAGGGCTTGGCATTGACACATACCAAAAACTCACCACTTTGCTACGGCGCAGCGGCGCGGCGGTTTTTCTTGACGCGGACGGCGAAGCGTTAAAGCTGGCTTTGAAATCAGCGCCGAACGAAATCCCGAACTATATAAAACCCAACAGGTACGAACTTTTGCAGTACTTTAATCGTGCCGACAACGAAAGAACAACTGAAGCGGAACTTGCCGAACTTTGCCGCTCTCTTTTGGAGAA
>JAIRQD010000144.1:0-28056 GCA_031256655.1 Treponema sp. | reverse complement strand
CTCGTCTGCGAGTGAGTGGTGGCAGCCGGATGAATTACAAGCGATTTAACGTCCGCGACATTTGCAAGGAGTGAGAAAAGTTCTAAACTTTCGGTAAACTTCTTTGCTTTTTCCCCGTCGCCGTCCAGTTCAAATGTGAAAATGGAGCCCGCGCCATTGGGAAAGTATTTTATGTAAAGGTCGTTGTTCTTGTGCTCATTTAATGAAGGATGGTTTACCTTTTTCACCTGCGGATGCGATTTGAGGAAGTTCACCACATTCAAGGCGTTTTCAACGTGGCGCTCTACCCTAAGCGAGAGTGTTTCAAGACCTTGAAGGATAAGGAAGGCGTTAAACGGCGACACACAAGCGCCTGAATCCCTTAAAAGTGTGCAGCGCGCTTTAATAATGTAGGCTGCATTGCCGGCGACTTGGGAAAAAATCGCACCATGATAACTTGGGTTAGGCTGCGATAAGCCAGGAAACTTGTCGTTTGCCGCCCAGTTGAATTTCCCGCCATCAACGATAATGCCCGCAATGCTTGTTCCGTGCCCGCCCATGAACTTTGTCGCCGAATGAATTACAATGTCTGCCCCATGTTCTATAGGACGCAAAAGATACGGCGTTGCAAATGTGTTATCAACAATTAAAGGTATTCCGTTCTTGTGGGCAATATCCGCCACTGCTTTTATGTCAACAATGCTGCAATTGGGATTGCCTAGGGTTTCAAAAAAGATGGCCTTTGTATTTGGTTTAATTGCTTTTTCAAAATTGACACTTTCGCTTCCATCTACAAAAGTCGTTTCAATACCTGAGTCTTTGAGGGTATTCGCGAATAAATTGTATGTGCCGCCGTAAATTTGGGTATCAGCGACAATGTGATCCCCGGAACGCGCGATGTTTTGTATCGCGTACGTTGTGGCGGCAGAACCTGAAGCCGTAGCCAGGGCAGCAATACCGCCTTCCATAAGGGCGACTCGCTTTTCAAAAACGTCTTGTGTAGGATTCATAATCCTTGTGTAAATATTTCCCATCTCTGCAAGGGCAAAGCGATCCGCTGCCGACTTTGATGAAGGAAATACATACGATGTGGTTTGATAAATTGGGACAGCTCGCGCGTCAGTCGCTGAATCAGGCTTTTCTTGCCCCGCGTGAACTTGAATGGTCTCAAACTTGTACGTGTTGCTCATAAAATGCTCCTAAAAAATAAAGTATCTGCTACAGAGTCCCAAGATCGTATGGAGTTTCTTGGTACACATAGTTAAGCCAGTTGGAAAAAAACAGGTGGGCGTGCGCCCTCCAGCGGACAATTGGGGCTTTTCCCACATCATCATCGGGATAGTAGTTTTTTGGAACGGTGATGGGAAGCCCCTTTGCTACATCCCGGCGGTATTCCTTGTCCAGTGTTAAAGGGTCATACTCAAGATGCCCTGTAACATAAACCTCCCGCCCATCCCTGGCGGTGACAATAAAAATGCCCGCTTCCTCCGTTTCTGATTGTATGGTTAATGCCTTTTGGGCGGCTATTGCGCCCCGGTCACATTCGGTGTGGCGTGATTGCGGGGCAAGAAACTCATCGTCAAAGCCGCGAAAAAGCGGAGAATAACGTTCGTTCACCTCGTGGGGAAAAATACCGAACAGCTTTGCCGCAAGCGGTTTTTTCGGTATACCGTAACGGCGGAAAAGACCGGCTTGAGCGCCCCAGCAAATGTGCATAGTTGAAAAAACGTGTTTGTCAGTATAATCGATGACAGCGGTTAGCTCTTCCCAATAGTCAACTTCTTCAAAGTGCATGGTTTCAACAGGGGCGCCGGTAATGACAAAACCGTCATAACGTTTGCCTTCATCCATAATTTCTGCGGCGCAGGAATAAAACTTCTCCAAATGACCTGGAGGGGCATTTTTGGATTTGTGGCTTTGCATTCGCAAAAAGCTGATGTCAACTTGAAGCGGGGTATTCCCCAGAAGGCGCAAAAGCTGCATCTCGGTGTCAAGCGTTGTTGGCATGAGGTTAACGATAGCGACCCTTAAAGGGCGAATATCCTGACGTTCGGCGCGTTCCTCAGTCATTACAAAAACCCGCTCATGAGTCAGAGCATCGTAGGCAGGCAAATTCTTGGGTATCTTGATAGGCATACGCAACACCGTATACAAAAACAAAAAAAAATGCAAGCACAATAATGACCAAAATGCTCATAGGAAACAGGCGCGTAATGTGGTATCATGTACGCACAGGAAAATAACGGTGAATGACAACCTGCTTGAAGAAGGGTTAAAAATGATCGCGCCGGGGGAAGCGGATATTAAGCGTATAGGCAAACTGCTTACCGCCTACGTTAACGAAATTGAGCTTTTTAACAAAGCGTACAGTCTTGTTAAAGTACAAGATCGCCGCGAGTTGATTGTAAAGCACATCTTTGATTCTCTGGCTCCTTTGCACATAATTCGCCGCTTGCTTGATGAAATGATTACAAGCGGCGGTAAGGGTGGCACTTTGCATGTTGCCGACGTTGGCTCAGGTGCCGGGCTTCCGGGCATACCTTTAGCGGCTAACATGGAAGACGTGCGTTTTACGCTTATTGAGCGCATGGGAAGGCGCGCGGGGTTTCTGCGCAATACTTTGGCGGTGATGGGGCTTACCAACACTGACATTGAAGAAGCTGACATGGAGGAGACTAAACTTCGAGATTGTTTTGACCTTATCGTGTTCCGCGCGTTCAGACCTCTTGAGCCTGACATTTTCAAAGGGCTTTTGCGGCTTTTGGCAAGCGGCGGAATCCTTGCCGCCTACAAAGGCCGCCGGGAAACAGTTGAAGAAGAAATGCGGCTGTTATTGGAAACCCTCCAAAAGGACAAAACCGCTTCCATCGCTAGCTGGGAGATCTTACCTGTAAAAGTGCCTTTTTTGGAAGAAAAGCGTCATTTGCTTGTAATACGCCCGGCAAATTAGCTTACCGGACACATTACCGCTATCTACCGTGGCAGTGTTTGAACTTCTTCCCCGACCCGCAATGGCAAGGATCGTTACGTCCCACCTTGGGCTGGTTGCGAACCACCGTCACCGAGCTTCCCTGCATACGTCCGGCAGGTGCCTGCTGTTGCCCGCCGCCGCCAGCAGGCGGAGCCAAAGCCGCCGCGCCGAAAGAACCCATGCTTGAGTGAGTGGCGCTTTGAGCCGTTGGGACTGATTGGGGACGGGTCATGTCCCGGTTTTCTGTTTGTATGCGCACCAAATGCAGGCGCGAGGCAATCACCTGGCGTATGTCGTCGATCATTGTGTCGAAAATCTGGAAGCCCTCAAGCTTGTACTCGGTGAGGGGGTTTTTCTGGGCGTAACTGCGCAGGTAAACAGCCTCGCGCAGCGCTTCCATGTTTTCAAGGTGATCCAGCCATTTTTTGTCCACCATCGCAAGGTACTGATCGCGGATAAACAGATTAAGGTACTCACCAATTATGGCTTCCTTCTCATCGATGTCCTGGCGCAGTTCGGCGCACACGCGCTTTTCAAGCAATTCCATGTTGGCGATTTCGCTCTGCTCCGTTTTCAAAATATAGCCAAACCTGGTTTTTAGCGTTTCAGTCAGGTCTTTCAATGCGGCAGACGGGTCTTTTTTCTGGCTCTCCTGAAAGTTCTCCAAAAACATCGCCATCATGTCATTTGTGGCGTTGTTTACCCGCTCTTTTAAGTTGCTGTCTTTGAGAATTGCATCACGCTGTTCGTAAATGTACTTGCGCTGCTGGTTCAATACATCGTCATACTCAAGAAGGTGCTTGCGGATTTCAAAGTTCCGCTCCTCAACTTTGCGCTGCGCCTTTGCGATGCTCTTGTTAAGCCACGGGTGGTAAATCGGCTCGCCCTCTTTCATGCCCACCCTTGTCATAAGGCTTTTGATATTTTCGCCGCCGAAAAGGCGCATGAGGTCATCCTCAAGTGAGATAAAAAACCTCGACCGGCCCGGATCCCCCTGCCGTCCCGAACGTCCGCGCAACTGATTGTCAATGCGGCGGCTTTCGTGGCGTTCAGTTCCTATAACGTAAAGACCTCCGAGGGCTTTAACTTCCTCGTAGTCCTTCCGCCACTTCTCGTACTCTTCCTTGTAAATTGATGCGTATTTTGCCTGCGCCTCCGGTGTTTGCCCTTCGGAGGCTTCCGTACCTGCGCGCTTTCGGGCGCGATGTTCAGGGTTGCCGCCGAGCTTAATGTCCGTTCCGCGCCCCGCCATGTTGGTCGCTATCGTCACCGCCCCTTTCGCGCCGGCTTCGGCGATAATGGAGGCCTCGCGCGCGTGGTTTTTCGCGTTAAGCACTTCATGGCGGATTCCCCGTCGGGTAAGGAAGGTGTCAATTTTTTCAGATTTTTCAATGGAGGCGGTTCCAACGAGAATAGGCTGACCGCGCGCGTGAGCTTCAGAGATTTCATCACACAGCGCGGTAAACTTTTCCTTCTCATTCAGGTAGATAATGTCGTCCTCGTCTTCACGCGCCACAGGAAGGTTAGTAGGAATGACAACGACTTCCAGCTTGTAAATCTTGCCGAACTCCGCCGCTTCAGTGTCCGCGGTTCCCGTGCCTCCGGCGATTTTTGAGTATAGGCGGAAGTAGTTCTGGAAGGTGATTGTCGCAAGCGTGCGGTTGCGCTGCGCTATTTTGATGCGCTCTTTTGCCTCAATCGCCTGATGCAGTCCGTCCGAATACCGCCGTCCTGTAAGTATGCGCCCGGTAAACTCATCCACTATCTGCACAAGCCCCTCTTGCACAACGTAATCAACATCCCGGTGGAAAAGCTTGTGCGCGCGCAGCGCCTGCGTAAAGTAATGTATATATTCGAAGTTCTCCTCATCAACGATTGAGCCTTTTATAAGCCCGCGCTTGGTAAGAAGTTCCTCAATTTTTGCCTGACCGGAGTTGGAAAACGAAACGTTTTTGTTTTTTTCATTAAGCTTATAATGCCCTATAACTTCCTCACCCTGAACTTCGTCCGGGTATTCGCCGTTTTCTTTTTTCCGGATTTCTTCAAGCGATCCGATAAGGCGGTCAATCTCGGAGAACTTAAACGTGTCGTCCTCGGCGGCGCCTGAAATGATAAGGGGGGTTCGCGCCTCGTCAATGAGGATTGAGTCAATTTCATCGATGATGCAATAATTGTGCCCCCGTTGTACCCGGCTGACCATATCGCGGCACATATTGTCGCGCAGGTAATCGAATCCGAACTCGTTGTTGGTACCGTAGGTTATGTCGCAGGCGTAATTAAGCCTGCGCCGCTCGTTATCCATGTTGGACAAAATCGTGCCAACGGTAAGCCCCATGTAGGAAAAAACCGGGCGCATCCAGTTCGCGTCCCGTTCGGCTAGGTAATCATTGACGGTGACAACGTGCACACCTTTGCCGGGTATTGCGTTCAGGTACGCCGCCGCTACCACCATGAGCGTTTTGCCCTCGCCCGTTTTTAGCTCGGCAATTTTTCCCTGATGAAGGACTATGGATCCGAGCACCTGTACATCGTAGGGGCGCTCGCCCAGGTTGCGTTTGGCGGCTTCTCGCGCGAGTGCGAACGCTTCGGGAAGGATTTTTTCAAAACCCTCACCGGAAGCAAAACGCTCCCTAAACTTGGCTGTCATTATGGGGAACTCTTCAGCAGGCATTGAGGCTGCCCATGTTTCTTTTGAGTTAATTGCGTGCAACATGGGAAGCAACGCCTTTAGATCCCGCTCGTGCTGGGAACCGGACAAAGCTCTGATGATTTTATCCAACATCGTTACACTTTAACCGTTTTTGCTTGAGTTTTCAAGGGAGCGGTATCAGGAAGGATAGCAAACTTGCCGCGTTGCCTTCTTAAAAATACGCCAATCCACGCAAACTGAAAATGCGGGCGAAAAAAGCAGGCACGCCTGAGCGCCTGTTTTCTTCAAGTATCTTCCGGTATTCGTTCTGCAAAAGCGCAAAAACCCGCTCCATTTCCGCCTTGTCGCTGAAATGCCTCCAGCGCAGTTCTGTGTACAGTTCGGCGAAGGGGGCAAAAGTGCTTGCCTGTCCAACACCTGCGAAAAGTTGCGCGTATTCCGGCGCGGTTTTGGAAACGGGTTTTATGGGCTTTCCGTCCGCGGCAAGGCGCGCAAGCAGCAAAAGATAAAGCGAACGCGCACCGGCGCTTCCCCCGCGCCGCACGCGCAAACCAAGTGCCGCTTCCCTGCCGTAACGCAGGGCGTAGGCGGCAGCCAGCGCCAAAAGCGCCATAAACGCAAGCGAACGCAGGACAGGCTGCCAGGGGAAGGCGCGGACAGGGGCGAAAAGCCTATTCTGGTCAAACAGGGGAATTACCACATCACGCAGGTTTCCGTCGCCCAAGCCCATTGGGGGAATGGCGAACGCGGTGGGCTCAAAATCAAGCCAGCCAAATTCAGGTATGTAAAACTGCGTCCAGGAATGTCCGTGCGCGTCTGTTACCAGAAAGAGTTCCTCAAAAGGGAACTCTTGCAGAATGGGAATCCTGCTTTGCAAGGCGGCAAGTCCGCGTTGGTGCGCCGGAGTTTGAAGCCCTGCGGCGGCAAGAAAGCCGGTCGCAACACGCGAGGGGATGCCCGCAAGCCTGCCAAGAAGTGCCGCGGTGTTGGAGAACTCCACGCAGTCACCTTCCATTGTGCCGGTGATAAACTCTATCATGTCTGCGATGGTGCTGTAGTTGTTGGTGTTCACGTTATACTGGAATGCGGAAAAACTCAAAAGGATGGCGAGTATCGTTTCCATGAGTTCAGTTCCGCGGGAGAACGTTCGCCTGTCTTCCTCCCACGAAAGACTTATGGAGTCAAGGTTTGCGCTCAAAACCGCCTTAATATGGTCAAGGTCTATGTTAAGTATAGCTCTGCTTGTTTCGTCAAAAACATGAAGCGCCACAAACATTCTGCGGCTTTCTTCCCATTCATCAAGAAGGCTCTGAAAATGAGCGGCAAGGGCTTCTCCGCCCGCTTCATACGCTTCGCTGTTTTCATCAGTTTCATCAAGCGGGAGCCTGAAAAAGTCGTTTAAGCCTTCTTCCCACGATATCCTTGCGCGTTCAAGGCGGGCGTTAAAGACGTTGCCTGAAGCACCTTCCAGCGGGAGCTCCTGAAATAGCCAAAGGCTTTCTTCCCACGCTTGACGGATGCGGCTTAAATAGGCGGCGGAAATTTCCCACACCGCGTTTTCAAGCGGAGCGGCTCCCATAATCCTGTCCCGCTGCTGCGCCCACGAAAGGCGGATGCGGTTAAGGTGCGCCTCAAAGATGAGGCGGTCAGGCTCGGCAAGCGGGAGCTCAAGGTATGGGGCAAGGCGCCGGCGTTCGGATGAGTTTAAGTCGTGCCTTATGGGGACACTCAAAAGGTCAAGCGGGTCATTGATGTGGACATTGGATACGTTACGGTGGATGTAGCGGAAAGGGCCTGAGTTATCGCTTAAAATGGTTGGGTCGATGGAGGTTGGGCGGTATGGCAGGTATTTCCACGGCAAGGTGGAAAGCGAAAACACCTCCTGCCTTTCCCTGTCCCTGTTAAAAACAGGCTCGTTGTCAAACCACGTAACAAAAAAGCGCTGTGCAGAAAGGCGCGACATAAGTTCGTCGGGGAAAGGAACAAAGCCCTGCACGGGGTCAAGCCGCCCACGTATCGCGTCCGCCATGTACACAGGCTCGTACCGGGAAGCGACCACCATCACCGTGAACTGCTGATTGGAACTGCCGCCTTCCCCGCCGCGCCCCCTGCGGCCTGGCCAATTGTGCTCCGAAAGCCCGCGCAGGGACGGCTGGCGGCCATCTTTACTGCCGGGAAGCGTCCTGCGTCCCTGTCTGCCCGGGCCGTCAGGAATCCCCCAGTCGTCATCGGTTGGGCGGGTTAAGCGTTCGCGCTGATCGGGGAGCAGGTTGTCAACGACGGTGTTGCGGACGAAGTCAGCCGGCAAAAGAAAAACCACCAGCGACAGCGCCGCCAAAGATGAAAACGTAAAAACCGTCCCTTCTTTTTTCAAACCGGAAGCGCTTCCCGGATACAGGCACAAGTACACGATAACGCTGTGAAGAAGGAAAACGACAGCCGTCCAGACAAGGATAAACTGGGTAAGCCCCGAACTGAATCCTGCCGCTTCTTCACTTGAGCGGGAAAAAGTAAGCAGGCGAAAGCAAACCCACGCGAATAAAAACGGCTCGGCAAGGGAGAGCTTTGCCCAGCGCGGGTAATGGAAAAGCAAGGACGTGAGGACAAACGCCGCAAGACCCGCGAAAAAAGGCGGCAGGGCGGCAGAGGAAAACCCTCCCGCCCACAGTGAAAAAACCAGCACAGGCACAAGGGCTGTAAGCAGTTTGTTTACGGATTTTCCTTTAAGAGAGGGGAGAAAGGCAACAAGGGACGCAAAAGGAATTATAAAAAACCACTTGAGCAAACCCACGCGGTCAAAAGGGATAACTATTGCGGGGTGAAGGAGCAAAAGCAGCACCACGCTTAAATAAAAGAAAAGGCGCAGCGAGAAAAGCACAGATTGTGTCATTTTAATTTTTTTCATAAAAGCGTCTCCGCATAATCAATCATAACTCTACCGCCGCTTACATGCAACTGGTTTGCAGAGGGCTTTTTTAACCAGCGTGGATTCGGCAAAAAACACCCAGAAAGAAAATCCCTATAAAAAAGATGCTGTGCATTTGGCTCACTTTCCGAGCCAGCTTTTAGTTTTTGCAAAACACTTTTTTTTGGGTTTGCGCTTTGAGCCAAAAAAAGTGAAAACGGCCGCCCTGAAAGGGAGGAAATAAAGGCTTGCAGCGCGCTGTCGCAGGTCGTGGAAAAAATGTAAACTTCACCGTTTGACGGCGGCAAAGTATTTGCCTCGCTTGGGGGCGGGAAAAACGGAACAGACGGGAGTTCTTCCAGAAACATATCAATTTCTTCATCGCTGTTTAATTCCCAGTTTGCGCCTATGGAACGGATATGAAAAATGTACGAGCCGTTTTCTTCCCGCACCCTCCGCAAAAACCATACCAGCCGCGCCTTCGCCCTATCCAAAAGCCACAGGTCTGCCAGCGCCGGTGCCTTCGCGGAGGGCGAGCAGTTGCGGAAAACAACTTCGATGCGGGTGACTTTTTCCTGATTGTCAGGGGAAATGCGGGTGATAAGCGTGTTTATGCGTTCAGAACTTTTCCAGTTGATGTCGCGGAAGCGGTCGCCGGGGGCGTATTCCCGCATATAGTAACGCTCCTCATCGTTTGAGCTTTTACTGCGTCTATCTTCCGCCCCCGAAAGCGCGTCCAGACGCAAAGGCTGATCCCCTATTGGGGCGCTGCGCACGTTAAGCGTTTGCTTAAGGGCAAGACCGCAGGGAAAGGAAAAAAGCCCGAAAATATCACGCAGGCGGCAGGAAGTCTCACCCTGAAAAACTCCGCCCAGGGGAAAACTGACATCCAATTTTGCAGGAAGGGCGGAATGGCTTTTGAGCAAACCTGATGCGGAAGTTTCCGCAAAAACCAAACAGGAAGGTGCACAGCCTTGCGGAAAAAACTTGCCCCGCAGCAAAAAGTGCAGGCGGAAAAAATGGGGGACGTTCACTCCCTGGCAGCTTACACTCCATGACCGGGAAGATGAGGCAGTCAGCGGCAAGGGAATCTGCCAGACCGCTTCCAGCGCCGAAAGCCGCCTGACTGCCAAGCGCCCTACAAGGAACAAAGTTCCCATCAAAGCAAGTGCTGCAAGTGAAAGAACTATTTCATACGCGTTCAAAGCCGCTAATGCTCTGACAAGAACAAGTAAACAAATGACAAGCACCAGCGCTCCCGGTATTGCAAGCGGGATTTTTTTTAACCTGTCCGTCATGCGCACATACGCTTTTTTCATAAGTTTTTTTGTCAGATTTCCCGTTCCAAAACCACCAGGTTTCAGGCTCCCTTATCAACGTGGGTTTTTTCAAGAATTTGCCGTAAGGGAACTTCGCTTGGTATGGACGGATCCCGCGTGATTATGCGGTGCGCCATCGCCGGAATAAACGCTTCTTTGACAAAGTCAATAGGCACGTAATCAAGCCCGCGGCACAGGGCAAGTGAGCGCACCATGCGCGAAACCCTTACCCCAGCGCGTGGGCTTGCCGGGCTTTCGATGTCGGGGTGGGTGCGCGTCTGCCTGATGCACGAAACTATGTATGCCCCTACATCTTTATGTATCTGCACATCATCGACCATTTTTTTCCAGTTTATAAGATCGCCTGAATCAATGATGCTCTTAAAGCCTTCCCACGCGTCCATCCGCCCGTGCTTTTCGATGATGAGCCGCTCATCTTCCTCTGACGGGTAGCCAAGCGAAAGGCGCAGCATAAAACGGTCTAACTGGGGGACGGGCAGGGGAAACAGGTGCGCGCCTTTGAGGTTCATTGTGGCGATGATAAAAAACGGATCGCGCAGGGGGTAATGCTTGCCTTCAATTGTGATGCTTTGCTCTTCCATCACCTGAAGAAAACTGCCTTGAGTTTTCGGGGTAAGCAGGTTTATTTCATCGCACAATACAAAGTGAGCGAAAACAGGACCTTTGTTGAAAGTTAGAGCGCTTGACTGCCCTGAAAACCTGTTATACCCCAAAATATCTTGGGGCAGAAGGTCTACGGTGCATTGTATGCGGCTGAATCCTTCCATCATGACTTCACCGGAAGCCATGTCCTCTTCACGCCATTTGATGGACTGTGCAAGCGCGCGCGCCAGTGATGTTTTTCCTACACCGTGTGAATCGGCAAGGATCACGTGCCCGCCTGCAATCCACGCGGCTATTATATACTCAAGCTTTTTTTCGTCAACGGAAATGAGCCGCCTTATGTTGGCGCTCAAATCCGCAATCGATTGTTTTACATGGAGATCCACGCACTATCCTATGTCAAATCGCATATTTGCAATACACTCACCCGTTAGCGTGAAGCCATTGCGGCATTCTGCTTTTCAACCATTTCCCGCGCGTCTTCTTTTACCCTGTGCGTAATATCGCTTAGCTGCCCAATGGCTATAAGCACCTGTTGGCTTCCCTGATCCTGTTCTTCCATGGCGTTAAGAACGTGGCGCTCCTGTTCAGCCACCGTCTTTATGCCGTTGTCAATCGTATCGAACTTGCCCTGCACATTCTCAATTGAGCGGGTAATTTTATCAATAGACCCTTTGATCTTCTTCAAAACGCCGCCAATGGTTTTTGACTGGGCGCTCGCCGATTCAGCGAGTTTTCGGATTTCACCGGCGACAACGGCAAAACCGCGCCCTGATTCACCGGCGTGTGCCGCTTCAATCGCGGCATTCATGCTCAACAAGTTGGTTTGGCTTGCGATGTTCTGCATGACGGAGTTTATTTCCAAAAGCGATTCTGATTCATTGGATATTTGGCGGATATCGGTGGCAACTTCACTAAGACCTGTATGTCCGACTTCGGAGGATGACAAGAGCTCTTCTACCTGATCGGTGTTGCGGGAAAGTGTTCTTGTGACTGAATTGATATTGGCTATCATTTCCTCAATCGCTGCCGCGGACTCTGTAACTGCTGAAGCCTGCTCTGTGATGTGGCCATTTAACTGCTGCGCTGTGACTTGCACATTCCGCTTTAGCAGCTCCTCTTTTTCTTTGAGGGCGAGCTCCATGCGCAGATCCCTGGTATAGGCAATAATCAGTTTTTGCCCGTCAACGCTTATACAGCGCATGGTTTCCTCAGTGGGAATCAAAGTTCCATCGCTTGCTTTGTAAGTATATTCCCCTTTGCCGCCTCCATCTCTTATCGCGCTCCGTATCATCTGAACACTTTTCTCAACAGAGTCAGTTCCACATGGCTGTTTTGGGGGAACAAAAGCGGTGAAGTTATCCATGAAGATTTTTTTGTCAGATATGGAAAGCATATTTTCCACCTCTTTGTTTATCTCAAGACAGTTACCGTCCACATCGTAAACAGAGCAAACCATGGGGGATGCATCAAGAACAGCATGCATCCTGTTTTGGAACATTTTCTCGCGCTTTTGCGCATCAAGGTATTTACGCATATCTTTGACAAAAACCACCGTATGATCCGCACCTTCAACATACGTACGAATGAAGGTGTACTGGCTTGGCACCAATCCGCCGTTAGGTTTTTTCTGCATCCAGTCAAATGTTGCCTCACCTTGAGCTATCGCGGTATTTATATACTTTAACATAACGTCTTTGGAGCGGGTTCCGTCTTCCTGAAACTCAGGTGCAAAACTGAAAAATGATTTACTGAAGCCCACCAGATCTTTCAACTCAAGCATTTTAGCGACCTGGGCGTTAGCATAAACAACGCGAGCGTTTTTATCAAAAAGTATCATCGGCATGGGAGCTGTATTCATAACAAGATGCATCCCTTCCCCGAAACTGTCGTGTTCCATTTTCACAAGAAGGCGCATAACAAGGAAAATGCCGAAAGCGATCGAAGCGGTTATAAAAACCACAACGATGGCAAAAGCAAACGTTCGATTTCCCACATTCTGGTAAATAACCGGAATAATGGCAATAAATGTTAGCAACAGAACCACAGCTCCGATGATGAGTCTGATTCTGTCCTTTTTTGCTTCCATTTGCAGGCGCTTGGCAATATCCAAATCCATAAAACCCCTAGTTTCCTTTGTCAACTACCAGTAGAAATTTCACCTAGTTGAAGCTGCCTTTGGCTCTTTGACCTTGTATATTTATTACTCCTTAACAAGGAGTTTGGTCTCCTCCATTATCGGTGATCTTTTTGCCTTCTGCGCCTTTTTTGCGGTGGTTTTCTTTACTATCGACAGTTTTTTTGCCTTTCCTACCTTTTTTTCAGGTGTTTTTTTCTCTACAAGCGCTTTTTTCACTGTTGTCGCTTTTTTTCTGCTCTTTTTTGCAATACCTTTACCAAAAAGCACATCAAACGCGTCAACCGCATTCTCAACAAAATGAACGGTCAAGGCATTTTTTATGTCATCATCAAGTTCCTGCCAGTCTTCGCGGTTGTCTTCAGGTAAAAGCACTTCTTCCATGTTGTTTCTGATTGCCGCAAGGAGCTTTTCCTTTAAGCCGCCGATGGGGAGAATGCGTCCGGTGAGCGTAAGTTCCCCGGTCATGGCAATCGCGGGTTTGGGCGGAACATTACAAAGCGTGGAAAGAAGTGAAGCCGCAAGTGTAACACCCGCTGAAGGTCCGTCTTTTGGAATTGCGCCTTCAGGCACGTGGATGTGGAAATCCGTTTTCCCCATGTCCGCAACTCCAAACGAATAGCGCTCACGGACACTGCGCAAAAACGAAAGCGCAATCCGCACACTTTCCTTCATCACGCCGCCTAAATTGCCGGTGATGATACAGTCGCCTGAACCCTTAAACTGTATAGTCTCCACAGGCAGCATAGTGCCGCCGGTTTCTGTCCACGCAAGCCCGTAGGAAACGCCGGTTCGCGCTTCCTTGAACACGACATCGTTTTTGTACTTGCGCCGTCCAAGCAGTTTTTCCAAATCGTTTTGGCGCACCGTTTTTTTATACGAGCGAATCGGTTTTCCTTCGCTTTTGCCGTAATCTTTGTTTACAGCGTGCCGGGCAATGCGCCTTATGCAGCGGGCAATTTCGCGCTCAAGGCTTCGAACGCCTGATTCGCTTGTCCAATGGCGGATAATTTCGCGCACAACCTCGTCGGTGAAAACGATTTTCGCCTGTGACAGCCCGTTTTCCTGCAGTTCTTTTGGAACAAGGTATTTTTGGGCGATGGCAAGTTTTTCGTTTTCACCGTATCCGGGGATTTCGATGATTTCCATTCTGTCCAAAAGCGGGTGGGGGATGGAGTGAAGTGAATTGGCTGTGGTGATAAACAGTACTTTCGATAAATCGTAGGGCACTTCAAGGTAATGATCGGTGAAGGTTGAGTTTTGTTCAGGGTCAAGCACTTCCAAAAGCGCCGAAGCGGGATCGCCGCGCGCATCGTGGGCGAGCTTATCGATTTCGTCAAGTAAAAGTACAGGGTTAAGCGTTCCGGTTTTCCGCATTGACTGAAGGATTTTCCCCGGCAGCGCGCCTACGTAGGTTTTCCTGTGACCACGAATCTCCGCCTCATCGCGCACACCTCCAAGTGAAATGCGGGCAAACTTGCGCCCAAGTGAGCGCGCGACTGACTTTCCAAGGCTTGTTTTTCCGGTTCCCGGGGGACCCACAAAACACAGAATCGGTCCCTTAACGCTAATTTGTGCCACGTCTGACGGGGTGTCCGTTTTTTCATCATCCGTTTTTTCATTCTCCGCTGAAATAGTGCCCATTTCTTCGGCGTCAGCCGAAGAAACATCCGTCTCCCCAATCTCATCAGGCGGCTTTTCCGGCGCTTGATTGGCAAGCTGTTCCAGTGCGCTTAACTGGCGCACGGCGATAAACTCAATTATCCGCTCTTTGGCTTTTTTCATCCCATAGTGGTCTTCGTTAAGGATGGTTTCCGCGCGGTTTAAGTCGGTTGAGTCTTGGGAATATTCACTCCACGGAAGGTCGGCAATCCATTCAAGGTATCCGCGCAAAACGCCTGCTTCCGGGGAAAAGGGCTGGAGCTTGCGCAAACGGGCGATTTCCTTTCGGGCTTTTGCCATAACCTCTTCGCCTGGTTTGCGGTTTTCGATATTCCGCTCCATTTCGGCAAACTCATCATTTGCCGCGTCTTTCCCAAGCTCCTTGTTAATTTCGCGCAATTGCTCGTGAAGAATAAATTCCCGCTGATTTTTGTCCATGCGGCTTTTGACCTTGCCTGAAATATTCCGCTGTATGCCGAAAATTTCGTTTTCCATCTCAAGGATTTCAAGGAGCGTTTCAAGGCGGATGGAAGGGTCTGCAATGCGGATGAGATCAACCTTCCGTTCAGGCTTTATTGGAAGAATATTGCCGATGACATTGACAAGGCGTTCAGGGCTGTCGGTTTTTTCCACCGCCGAAAGAATTTCCGTGCTGATTTTTTTTGAGTAATCGGCGAACTGGGCAAACGACTTTTGCACAGCCCTCATGAGGGCGGCAACTTCCTGCGCCGCCG
Organism: Treponema sp.; assembly: GCA_031256655.1. Taxonomy (GTDB): domain Bacteria; phylum Spirochaetota; class Spirochaetia; order Treponematales; family Breznakiellaceae; genus WRKT01. Next base: position 13,075 of record JAIRQD010000144.1, on the reverse strand, counting down.
TAACGTCTTTTAAGGATGCCGCGTCAGTGATGTCCTGCGGGGCGGCGGCGGCAATCGGCTCCACCCTGACAAGCGCCGGATCGGTTTTGTTCCGCGAAGGAACTAAAAACGCGCGGTATTCACCTTGCAGGACTACGCGGAAAGTGTTGTCAGGCAGGCGCAGGTTTTGCACGATGCGCACAACGGTGCCTGAATCATAAGTTTCCCCGCTCTGGGCATCTTTTATGCAAGCGGCAAAAAGCTTCGTTCCCCGTTTCAGCGCTTCTTCAAGGGCAAAAATGCCCGATTTGTAAGTGATGTAAACTGACATCGCCGTTTGGGGGAAAATCACCAATTCGCGCAAAGGCAAAAGCGGATATTCCTCAGCCCCTTGAACCTTGCCGAGAAATTCAGCCAAGATACCCATAGGTATCTTGGGTTCTTTTTGCTCTTTGGGCGTCTTCGATTTTGACCCGCCAAAAGGTAACATCGCCTTCCTCAAAAGTCCTATGCGCTTTTTCTCTGCAGCAGATGTACTTCAGGCGGCTCCGAACGCATCACTGTGTCCTGTGTAATAATCACCTGCTTTTGTCCTTCCATAGACGGGAGCTCATACATTATGTCAGTCATCAGTTTTTCAACAATCGCCCGCAAGCCCCTCGCCCCCGTCTTCTGTTTTATCGCAGTGTCGGCAATCGCGTCAATAGCCCCTTCGGTAAACTCAAGCTGCACATTATCTATGGCAAGTGAAGCCTGATACTGCTTGATGATGGCATTTTTCGGCTCCACAATAATGCGCTTCAGTTCCTCGCGCTTTAGTTCTTCAAGCCCCACAACTATGGGAAGCCTGCCGATAAACTCGGGGATCATGCCGAAATGGATGAGGTCGTCCGGGTGCATTTTGTTGTAAAGCTCTTTTAAGTTTCTCCCGCCTGAGTGCTCGCGAACGTCCACTCCAAAGCCCATAGGGTTTTGTATCACGCGGCGCTCGATGAGTTTTTCAAGCCCGACAAAAGCGCCGCCGCAGATGAAAAGGATGTTTGTTGTGTCGATGCGGATCATTTCCTGATTGGGGTGTTTTCGCCCGCCCTGCGGCGGAACTGACGCGATGGTGCCCTCGATGATTTTCAAAAGCGCCTGTTGAACACCTTCACCGGAAACATCACGTGTGATGGAAACGTTTTCGCCTTTGCGGGCGATTTTGTCGATTTCGTCGATGTAAACGATGCCGCGCTCCGCGGCGGGAATCTGGCCGCCAGCGCTTTGTATTAACTTTAAGAGGATGTTTTCCACGTCCTCACCGACATAACCTGCTTCGGTGAGCGTGGTTGCGTCAACGATGGCGAAAGGGACTTTCAGTTTTTTCGCAAGCGTTTTTGCCAAAAGCGTCTTGCCCGTTCCTGTCGGCCCGATAAGCAGGACGTTTGATTTCTCAATCTCAACTTCCTCCGTTTCCCTTGTCGGCTGGTTGGCAATGCGTTTGTAGTGGTTGTACACGGCAACGGCAAGCGCTTTTTTCGCCGTATCCTGCCCTATGCAGAAAAAGTCAAGGTAGTCTTTTATTTCTTTAGGAGTCGGCACATCATCGGTAAACTGCGTGGTTAGGTCGCGGTCTTCTTCGGCAAGAATTTTCCGGCACATATCAACGCACTCATCGCAGATGTAGACATCCCTGGGACCGGCGATAAGCCGGCGTGCCATATCGCCGCTCCTTCCGCAGAAGGAGCAAGCCTGGTCCGCCTCATTTTTACCGTTACGAAGTTTTGCCATTTTTCTCCCTCACTAAAATCGAATCCACCGCCCCATACTCAACGGCATCCTGCGCCGACAGAAACAGATCGCGCTCCATGTCGGATGCGATGCGCTCGGCACTTTTGCCCGTGTGTTTGGTGAAATAATCTATGATGAGATTTTTCAGCCGTATGATTTCCTATGACTGTATGACAATGTCCCTCGCCTGTCCCTGCGCCCCGCCGCGGGGCTGGTGTATTATCACGCGGGAGGAGGGCAGGGCATAGCGTTTTCCCGCCGTGCCCGCTGTGAGTATCAGCGCCGCCATGCTTGCCGCCTGCCCAACGCAGATGGTTTGTATGTCGCTTTTGATATACTGCATGGTGTCGTAAATCGCAAGCCCGGCAGTGATCGAGCCGCCGGGGGAATTGATGTAAAGGTTGACATCCTTTTCGGTGTCCTGCCCGTCCAGAAACAGAAGCTGGGCTACAATGAGATCAGCGGTGATGTAGTTTATCTCACCGTCAAGGAACACGATGCGATCTTTAAGAAGGCGGGAGTAAATATCGTATGACCGCTCTCCCATGCCGGTCTGTTCCACTACCACGGGAACAAGAGTGCTCATCATTTCGCTCATACCTATAATCTACCCGTTTTTTGAGATCAGGTCTACATATTTTTGCTTTTTTCCGGACTTTATCGTGTTTTTTTCAAGCAACATGTCCAAAACCTTGCGTTCCTTGATCTCTTCCCTAAGGTATTCTTGAGCCCGCTCCCCTTCGTAGTATTTTTTGATCTCCTCAATTCCTGATCCGCTTTCTTCGGCGATGCGCTGGAGATGCTGTTCGACATCCTCATCATTCGCTTCCAGCTTTAATTCTTCGATGAGCGTCTCGATAATGAGACGGGAGTGAAGGCTTTTTTCAGCTTCAGGCTTCCAGCTTTCAAGCACTGACTCCGGGCCGCCGGGCGCTCCGCCCATCATCTTGTAAAGCCCAGCCGAATCGGTGTTGATGCTGCGGGCAAGTTCCCTCCAGCGGGAATCAAGTTCCATCCGGAGCATAGAATCAGGTATTTCCACAGGAGTCGCTTCCATAAGCTTATCCAATAAGGCGTTTATTTTTATTACCCGCATGCGCCTTGTCAAATCTTTTTCCATACGCTCTATAATGCTTTTTTTCAGATCATCAAGCGTCTTAAACTTCTCATCCACATCCTGGGCAAGATCATCGTCCAGGTCAGGCAGCTTTTTCACTTTCAAAGCGGTAAGGCTTACCTTTAACTTTTTTGTGGTTCCCGCAAGGGAAGGGTTTTCAAAATCGGCGGGAAAAGTTTTTGTAAACTCCTTATTGTCCCCTTTTTTCATGCCTGTAACTTCATCGTCAAAGCGGTAAATGTTGCGCTCTGTTCCAAGCGTAAAAGTAAAATCCTCGCGCTTTTGGTCTTCAATCGGGGAACCTTCTTCATCGAGTTCGCAGTAATCAACAGTTACCACATCGCCGTTTTCCGCCGCCTGCCCGTCGTCTTTGTCAAGCACTATTGCGTTGCGGTCGCGGACGGCTTCAAGTTCCTCTGCAATATCTTCTTCCCCTATCGAAACGTCGGCAACTTCGACTTCGATGCCTTCCCATTGTTTCACAGCAACTTCGGGAAGCACATCATATATAAGCGAGAAGGAAAGGTCGCTTTCCAGATTAAGAGTTTCAGGCTCCCCTTCAAGTTTGGGCGTGCAATAGGGCAGGGGGCGGGAACTGCGGGGCAGTGTTTCGTCCTGCAAAACTTGCTCCGCCGCTTTTTCAACGATTTTGCCCAGCGTTTCGTTTTTTAAGGCATCGCCGAACTTGCGCATAAGCACATCTTTGGGAACTTTTCCCTTTCTAAAGCCCGGAAGCTGTATTTTTTGGGTGTATTCTGACAGAAGTCCGTCATATTCGGCTTTCACATCAGCGCTGCCAATAGTTATATTTAACTTTACACTTGATTTTTCCTGACGCGTAATTTCTTTGCTTAAAGTCACTAGGTTTCCTCTTAGGTTCTGATTTTTTGCGGAGACTCCTCCCCGCGTGTTTACAAAAAGAATGCGAGAGAAGGGACTCGAACCCTTATACCTGCGGCACTAGATCCTAAGTCTAGCGTGTCTACCAGTTCCACCACTCTCGCAAGCCGATTGGCCGTTCCCTTGCACTTTCAACTTTCAATCGATGATTTTAGCCAGAAACGCTTTGATTTGTCAATTACGGGAGTTTGTCAATCGACGGGAAATCGAACACTTCCGTCCCCTTAAAAATATATGTTATACTGCATCCATGAACTACTACGCCTTGCAGGTAAAGACGAGGGGGGAGGAAAAGTACGTGCGCCTTTTCCGCTCGCTTCACCCTGAAATTACCGTGCCCATGTACTTTCCCCAGCGCGCCATGGACATACGGCGCAGAGGGAAGATTGTGCCCACTAAAATGGCGATTTTCCCGGGTTACATATTTTTGGAGCTTAACGAACATGAAAATATACTGCACTACCATTGGGCACTACGCAAAACCGACGGATTTTATCGCTTTTTAAAGTCAAATCAGGACATCGCCCCCCTTCAAAACCGCGATTTGGAACTCCTGCTTCACTTCATAAAAAAAGTCGGTCCGCTTGCCGGAAGGTCAAAAGTGTACTTTAACGAAAGCTCACGAATTGTTGTTGTATCGGGGCCTTTGGCAGGGCTTGAAGGCAGAATCGTAAAAGCCGACAAGAGAAAGGGGCGGGCGAAAATACGGTTGGATTTATACGGAGACTCCTTCTGCATCGATTTGGCGTTTGAGGTTTTGGATAAGGCAGACGGCCTGCCGACAGCGGGCATAACGCCGGGGAAACACTGATGACATTCAAATCAGGGCGTTTATACATAATCGGGGCGGGTTTCGCGGGGCAAACCCTTGCGAAGGAAATCGAAACCAAAGGCATTTTCGGTGAAGTGGTTGCCTTTCTGGATGACGACCCTGAAAAAATAGGCAGGCGCATTGATCGTTCCCCTGTTTTGGGGCCGATTCGGGATGTTACCCGCCTTTTGCGCCTGCATCCGGCAGACGAGGCCATCATCGCCATTCCAAGCGCAAGCCGTGAATACCTGAAAGAAATTTACCGCATCCTGAAAAGCTCAGGCTTTGAAAAAATCCGCATCCTTCCGGGCATTTCCCAGATAATCGAAGGGGACGCGCGCCTGATTCAGACCCGCTCAATTGACCCGCAAGACCTTTTGGGGCGAACGCCTGTGACTGTAAGCCTGCGCCAAAGCCTTAAATACCTGCGCGGAAAACGTGTGTTTGTAACAGGTGCCGGCGGCTCCATCGGCAGTGAACTTTGCAGGCAGCTTTTATCGGCGGGAGCGCAGCGGCTGTACCTTTTCGGGCACGGGGAAAACTCAATTTACCAAATCGACCGTGAATTGCGCCTTTTGCAAGAAGAAGGCGTAGGCGAAAAGGCTGTGCTTGTGCCCATCATCGGAGACCTGAAAGACCGCCACTACATGGATCATATACTTGAGCAGGTGAAAGCCGATGTTATTTTCCACACGGCGGCATATAAACACGTGCCAATGATGGAGGAAAACCCCGTTGCGGCAATCGAAAATAACCTTTTCGGCACGGACAACCTAATTGCCGCTGCCCTGGCGCACAAGGTGAAACGCTTTGTGCACATCACCACAGATAAGGCAGTGGAGCCGGTTTCGGTGTACGGCGTTTCCAAGTTCCTCTGCGAAGGCTTAGTCTTAAAAGCGGCAAATGATGCGCCAAAAGGGGAAGCGTCTTTTGTGGTGGTGCGTTTTGGAAACGTGCTCGGCTCTCGCGGCTCGATTATGCCGCTTTTTCAAAAGCAGATTGAAAAAGGCGGGCCTGTAACAGTTACCCACCCTGATTCCTGCCGCTGGTTTATGACCATACCTGAAGCCTGCTCGCTTGTGCTCAAAGCCGGCGGCGTTGGCGAGAACAAAAGCCTGTACCTTCTTGACATGGGTGATCCTGTGCGAATCCGCGATCTCGCCGAGCAGATGATACGCTTTTACGGTCTTGAACCGATTCAAGATATCCAAATTGAATACGTGGGATTGCGTTCAGGGGAGCGGTCAAGCGAGAAGCTCCACTGGGATTATGAGCAAAAGCGGGATTCTGGTTTTGACCGCATATTAAGACTTGAAAGCGGACAGTCACCTGAACTTGATATTGCAGCAATAATGGAAGAACTGCGCCCGATTTGCCGGTTGGATGCAGCCGGCGCACAGAAGTACCGCAACGGGGAACTTTTGAAAACCATATTGCGCAAGCACATCCCAACTTACGCGCAGGCGGCGGATGGGTAAATGAAAATCATGAGCGAAGAAAACATCCCGTTTTCACGTCCTTTCATCGGTGTCGAAGAAGAAGCGGCGGTTTTGACCGTCCTGCGTTCCGGCTGGCTGACTACGGGCAAGGAGACGCACTCATTTGAGAAGGAGTTTTCCGATTTTTTGAATCTGGCTGATTTAAAAAATAAAGCGGGCTTTTCAGGCGGTGAAGAGCTGTATTGCATGGCGGTAAACTCAGCGACAAGCGGTCTGCACCTTGCCCTTGAAGCCTGCGGTGTGGGGCAAGGCGATCTCGTTCTTTTGCCATCGCTGACCTTCACCGCCACCGCCGAAGTTGCCCGCTATCTTGGGGCAGAGGCGGTATTCGTGGACGTAGAAGAAGGCCGCTTCAACATGAGCCCGTCCTGCCTTGAAATGACGCTCCAACGCCTTGCCAAGGGACTTCCCGCCTACCCGCCGCGCGCAAGTGGAGCTTTCAGCACCGCCGGAAGCGAGGGCTTTGGACCAAGCGGCAAGGCGGCGGCAGTTATACCGGTGCACTACGGCGGGCTTCCCTGCGACATGGACGTTATTCTTGCCATAGCGAAAAAGTACCGCGTCAAAGTGATCGAAGATGCCGCCCATTCCTTCCCTTCCCTTATCGAAGGCGGGCAAGGCTACCCACGTTACGCCGGAACACTCGGCGACGCGGGGGTTTTCTCGTTTTACGCCACAAAGACCATCACCACAGGCGAAGGCGGAATGCTTGTCACCCGCAGTAAAGACATCGCCGAGCGGGTGAAAATCATGCGCTCGCACGGCATAGACCGCAGTGTTTGGAACCGCTACTCTGATTCAAAAGCCTCATGGTTTTATCAGGTGGTTGCCCCCGGGTTTAAGTACAACATCCCCGACATTCTTTCATCCCTTGGGCGGGCGCAGTTGCGGCGGGCGGAATCTCTCCTGTCGATGCGGCACGAACTTGCAAGCCTATACGACACGGCGTTTTCAGGTGATGAGCGTTTTATCATCCCGCCTACAGGGTCAGGTGACGCGCGCCATCTTTATCCCCTGCGCTTGAAAACGGAAAATCTTTCCATAGGGCGCGATGAGTTTGCCGCACATATGCAGGAGCGCGGCATCGGCATTTCGGTGCATTTTATCCCGCTCCACACGATGCCGTATTACAAAGAGCGCTATTCCCTGCAAAACGGTGATTTCCCCAACACACTTGATACTTTCAGTAAAAGCATCTCACTTCCGCTGTGGCCGGGCATGAGGGAAAACGAGGTTCACCGTGTAATTTCGGCGGCGAAAGACATAGCGGACAAATACGGCAAAATACGGTGAGGGTAAGCAATTGAAAACTCATGAGCGCTTTGTCAGCGATATTTTCCTTGAAGACATGCTTTATGCCGTTACCATTCGAAGCCCTGTTTCAGGCGGCCGCTTAAAAGCAATCCGCTGTCCTTCCCTGCCGGAATCCTGCCGCCTTATCACAGCCGCTGATATACCGGGCAAAAATAAGCTCGGCTGTTTTCCCCTGCCAATTCTTGCGGATGTTGAACTTTCCTACATCGGTGAACCTTTAGCCATTCTCACGGGTCCAAACAAAGAGGAATTAAACGATGTTTTCCGATCAACAATGGTGATCACTGAAGATGGCGAGGAGAATGAAAGGGCGAACGTTTTTGCTGTCCGCGAAATCGTTTTTGGGCAGGCGGAGGAACTTCTTGCCCAAAGCCAAAAAATCGTTTCGGGCACTTACCGCACAGGAACGCAGGCGCATCTGTATCCTGAACCATGCGGCGCGGTAGTTTGCCTCGCGGAAGACGGACTTACAGTCTACACGGCAACTCAATGGCCTTATCACGTAAAGCGTTCTGTGGAACAGGTTCTGGCTAAGGAAGGCTTAAACGTAAATGTAAAGGCAACTTACGCCGCGTTTCATCTTGACGGAAAAATTTGGTATCCATCCCTTGTCGCCTGCCATGCCGCAATTGCCGCTTTTGTCACCCAAAAACCTGTGAAACTCATCCTTTCAGGTGTTGAAGATTTTCTGTACTCGCCCAAACGGAACAAGGCTGAAATTACGCTGAAAAGTGCTGTCGGTGAAAGCGGAGAATTGCTTGCGACAGCGTTAAGTGCGGTTTTACCTCTGGGTTCTCAAGGTATATTCGCTGAAGAAATCATAGACCACACGTGTGCGGGCGCTTTTGGGCTTTACAGGCGAGAGGCTTTCAAAATCAATGCCGCTTGTGTGGGCGGTATTATTCCGCCGCAAGGAATGATGGCAGGCTTCGGGCTTTCGCAGGGTTTTTTCGCGGCGGAGCGGCACGCCTCGCGTATCGCGGACTCTCTTGGCGAAGACCCCGCGGTTTGGCGAAAAAACAATTTTTTGAAAGCAAAGCAAAATCTCCCAATTGGGACTTCGCTAAAAGATTCAGTCCCTTTGCCTGAACTCATCGATTCGGTTGCGGCAATGAGCGATTATTACCGCAAATGGGCATCCTACCAAATGCAAAAAAACAGCCGCAGGGGAAAAGGCATACTTTTTTCTGATAAGCCTTTGCGCGGTATTGGCATTGCCATCGCCTGTCAGGGGAACGGCTTTTTGTACAACGATGAATGCGGCAACGGCAACTGCACGGTGGAAGTGTGCCTTGACATGGACAGCTCTCTTGTTATAAAAACAAGCGCGGTTTTTTCAGAGACACAACGCTTTCTGGATGCCGCTTCCGATGTTGGTGCTGTCGATGTTGTTGATCTACAAAGCGGTGAAACCCCTTGCCCGCCGCCTGTGATTTGGCAGGAAATGGCGGCATCCATACTCGGCGTGGAAAAATCCCTCGTCCGCGTAATAAGCGATACTTCACTCGCTCCTGATTCTGGAGCCGCAACTTTGTCAAGAAATATAGGTGTCATCACTAAACTCCTGGAGAAATGTCTGACGGCAATCAGGAGCAAACGTTTCAGGTCTCCTTTGCCGATAACGGTAAAAAGAACGACAAAATATTCAAGGGAAAGCTCATGGGGCGGCGGCGGGAAAAATATTTGCACTGATGTTTTCTCAAGACCAAGCTGGGGTGCGGCGGTTGTCGAGGTTGAAATTGATTCATCGGTGCTTTTTCCGTTTGTACGCGGCGTTTGGCTTGTGGCTGACGGCGGGAAGATACTTTCCCAGCGCCGTGCCCGTGCCGCGCTCAGGTCAGGGGTTATACACTCTTTGAGCTGGTGCCGCGAAAATGAGCTTTATTACAAAGACGGCGTTATTCCAAAAGAGCTGATTGCTCTTGAGGAAATGGCTTCACCGCGTAACTGCCCGCCCATCGATGTGGATTTTATCTGGAACGACAGCGCAGACCCAAAAGGCATTGGCGTTCTTCCCTTCTGCTGTGTTCCCGCCGCTTTCGTTCAGGCGGTCTCTCAGGCACTGGATTATCACTTTGAGAAAATTCCGTTAAGTGAACGTGACATTTGGGAAGCGGCACAGTTAGCGGCGCAGCCGACAGCACAGCCGGCGGCACAAGCGGCAGCGGAAACAACGGAGCAACTTGAGTCACAGCCGTCGGCTGTGACGGCAGAACAGCAAGCGCAACAAAACGGAGGTAACGTGTGACGGTGGGATTTATCCTTAACGGGGAAGATGTGCGCATCACCTGCAACAGCGAAACAAGACTAATCAACATATTGCGGGATGATTTTCACCTTAAAGCAAGTAAAGCGGGGTGTTACACAGGATTTTGTGGGGCATGCACTGTACTTCTTGACAATGACATTGTGAAAGCCTGTTTGGTTCCGGCTTTTAAAATCAGGGGAAGGGAAATAATTACCGCTGAAGGCTTTTTGCTGGCGGATGATTATGAGGACATTGCGGAGGCTTTAGTGCAAGCCAGGGTGGAAAACTGCGGCTTTTGTTATTCTGCCACCGTACTCACAATCGAAGCGTTATTGACCAAATTCCGCCGCCCTACAAACGAAGAAATTTTATCCGCCCTTAACGGAATAAGATGCCGCTGTTCCGATCATGAAGCGCTTGTGCGTTCGGTAAAGATGGCAGTTGAATTAAGGAGGCAAAGGATTTATGGCCGCACAAGGTAGCAGTGTTTTTTTCCCCGAAAGCTTATCCGAGCTTTTTTCTTTGTGGAACAATTTCCCTGCCGCAACGCTTTGTTCAGGCGGCACTTCCTTCATGCGCGAAGGTTTAAGCGAAGAGTACAAACTTGGCAAGCACGTCATTTCACTGGACAAGATCGAAGAAATGCACAATATAAGCCGCACCGAGCGCTATTTGGAAATTGGGGCGGCGGTAAAATTAAGCCGGATCGAAGGCTTGGGGAAAATTGTCCCGCAAGCCCTCACCCATTGCATTACGCAGATCGCCTGCCCTCAAGTCCGTAATCAGGGAAGCATAGGCGGCAACATCTGCTTCCCCTCGCAGCGTCTTGATACCCACGTGCCTATGATTGCACTTGAGGCACAGTACGAACTGCACACCGCCAAATCAAGCCGCTGGGTTTCTTCTTTGCGTTTTTCAGGATTGGCTGAGGGCGAACTTCTTTGGCGAATAAGGATACCGCTTGAGCCTTGGTCGTTTACCTCTTACCGCAAGTTCCGCCCTCCTGCCAATCAAGGTTGCGGCGGGGCGGCGCTGTTTATCATGCATAACGAAAAAGATGTGCTTAACAGTATACGGGTTGTTTATTTAAGCGGCGTGCCTATGCGGGAAAAAGAAGGGGAGAACATGCTTTCAGGAAAGCGCCTTCCCATAGACCGTAAAAGCGCGGATGCTTTTATCGAAAAGTGGAAAAGTTATTTGGCGGGCACAGAAAGCCTGAACGCTGATATAGACGGCGAACTGAAAAAAGCGCAGATGATAAATTTCATAAAAACCTTGCTTCATCACATTACCGGCTAGAAAAAATCAGAAGCAGAAATTGGACTAGTGCGATGGTTTAAGTTTGTGCATAATGGTTGACATGAGAGTTCTGCAGAAACTATTGACCAGAGAATATCTGCCGTTTACCTTCATGATTTTAGTCAACCTTGGCCTTATGGTAACAGCATTTGCCGTAGATTCACCTCAAGAATTATTTATAGGGTTTGCCGAAATAATTCAGTCCCGTTCCATTTTGGTCACAGACTATGTGGCGATAGGCGGAATTGGAGCAACGCTTTTTAACGTTTCCATTGTTGGTCTTTCCACTGTGTTCATGCTGATACGGTTAAAACTTAAACCCTGCGGCGCGCATATTATGGCGGCGTGGCTTTCCATGGGCTTTGCGTTTTTCGGCAAAAACGTGTTCAACATGATACCGCTGACATTCGGTGTGTGGCTTTATGCGAAGTACACAAAAGTTGAGTTTCAAAAACTGTACCTTGCGGCCCTGCTTGTGGCAACCTTAAGCCCAAGCATAAGTGAAATCGCGTTTTTGGGAATGTTCAGCCCTGTAGCAGAAATTGCCGTCGGCGTTTTAATTGGTTTTTGCGTGGGCTTTATTTTTCCGGTCGTTTCAGCGGAATCGCTTAAAGTGCACAGGGGCTTTCAGCTTTACAACATGGGTTTTTCAGGCGGACTTATTGCGACCTTGCTTGCGACTTTATTTATGAACTTGGGCATTGAAATATTACCCGCAAACTATTGGAGTTACGGCAACAATGTCTTTTTTGCGTGGTTATTGTATTCTATCTCTATTATTCTGCTTATGTTTGGGCTTTTGTCAGGTCTTGGAAACGAGAGCTTAAAAGTGAGTGTGATTTCTTCGCTGAAGAATTACTGGAAAATGCACAAACATTCCGGGCGGCTTGTGACTGATTATTATGATCTGTACGGAAAAAGCGTTTACATAAATCTGGCTGTTCTTTGCGCGTTTGGAACAACGGTGACGCTGGCTTTGGGAGCTGAGCTAAACGGCCCGACCCTTGCGGGCATTCTTACCATGATGGCTTTTGGAAGCCTTGGAAAACACATCAGAAATGTAGTGCCAATTGTAATTGGCGCAACTTTGTCAGCTTACGTAAACAATTGGGATCCGGCAGCTCCCGCCAATATATTGGCGATTTTATTTTCAACAGGACTTGCGCCAATTGCGGGTGCCTTTGGGCCTGTGTGGGGAATAATTGCAGGCTTCCTGCACGTAAATGTCGCAAATTACATAGGCGACTTAAATCAGGGCCTAAATTTGTACAACAACGGGTTTGCCGGAGGACTTGTCGCTTTGTTTTTGCTGCCGATAATAGGCATCTTCAAAAAGGATTCGACGTTTGACAGCATAAAATGAAAAAATTGTGAAGTAGCGAAATTTGTTGCGCGTTAAAGCAGGTGATGGTACAATGCAGACACATATAAATATATTTTGGGGGTCTCATGGTAGCCAAAGATTTTTTGAGAAACAACCGTTGGTTTTGTATTGCTGTATTTTTGATCATTGCGGGCAGTTTTTTTGCCAGTTTGGTTAATTCATCGTTTAACAACGTAAGTGTAACGCGAATATCGTTTGAAACAGAACACGGAAGGCTTGAAGGTTTACTGTATATGCCTCGCGGAGCAGGAGCGGAAAGCCCGCGCCCGGTAATCGTTACAACCCACGGCTACTTAAACTCTGCTGAAATGCAGGATTTGACAGCAATAGAACTTTCCCGCAGGGGTTTTATCGTTATGGCAATGCATATGTATGACCATGGCGAATCCCGCTGGGCATCTGGTATTCCTGTGGGCGGTCAGTTCGCCACTTTCTGGATTCATGCCCAATTTAACGCGGTGCGCTGGGCTTTTCAGCAGCCGTGGGCGTTGCGCGATGCGGAAGGCAACGGCATGATTGCAGTTACCGGTCATTCCATGGGCGGCTTTTCAAGCACAATCGCCATGTATTTTGACGAACTTCAATCGCTGCAATCGGGTGTTCGCATGATATATACGGGGCTTCCTGTGGGGGCGGATTTATCTTTTGCCGCGATGGTAGCGCCTTTCCCTCAGCTTTTAGCGGGCTACGGTAGCCGCACTGTAGGCTTTGTGGCGGGAATGTATGATGAGTTTTTCTTTAATGATCCGGCGGC
>JAIRQD010000100.1:0-11291 GCA_031256655.1 Treponema sp. | reverse complement strand
TTTCTTCTTCTTCCGGTTTAATCCCTTCTGCCTGATTTTCGCTTTCCAAAAATTCCAGCGGAAGCCCAATCATAAAATAAAACTTCGCCCCTTTCCAGCCGCGCCGTTTTGCCTCTTTTAGGATCGCGACAACATTTTCCTCAGACACCATTTTGTTAATTGCCATTTGCCCGAATTCACTTGGTGTTTCAATCGCAAACGTAAGCCCGCTTTTTCGGACATCAGAAATCTTTTCCAAAAGGTCAAGGGAAAAACCGGAAACCTTAAGAGACGGGAGTTGAAACGAAACTTTTTCACTTCGATACGTATTGTTTAAGTTGTCTATTAAGTTGTCCAGATGCTGATAATCGCCTGATGAAAGTGAATAAAGGCTTATCTCGCGATAGCCGCCGCGCCTGATAAAACTTTCAACTTCACTTTTAATCGCCGACGCGTCCTTTTGGCGCATTGGGCGATACCAAAAGCCCGCGTGACAAAAACGGCAGCCGTTCGGACATCCGCGCATAATTTCAACCGAAGCGTGCTGGTGGACAATCTTCATGCTTGGAATGGGGAAAATTGGCGGCTCACTTGAGCGGAAAGAAAAATCGCTGTCCACCGCGCGGACTGCCCTTCCCTTCCCCCTTGCCCACACAGAAGGATGCTCCAAAAGCCGCTTTAATAAAGCAGCTCTCCTTCCGCCTGTTTTTTTAATTTCGCCAAGTTCCTCAGTGAGCTCAAAAAATCCCGCTTCCGCTTCGCCTATCCAAAAAGCATCGATGAAATGCGAATACGGCAAGGGATTGGAATCACAAGGCCCGCCCATGATAACAACAGGATCATCCTCACCCCGGTCATTGCAGCGCAGGGGAATGCCTGAAATATCAAGCATGGTAAAAACCCCGCCAAATCCAAGTTCGTATCCCAAGGTGAACAAAAGCAGGTCAGCGCTTTTAAGGCTGATGCCTGAATCAAGACCGTAAAGTGGGAAACCGCTTTTGCGCAGCAACGCCTCAAAGTCAGGCGCGGGGGCAAACGAGCGGTCACAGGAAACCCCCTTTATACCGTTTAAGCGGTTGTACAAAATACGCAGTGCCTGATTGGACATTCCAATTTCGTAAAGGTCAGGAAACGCGATGACGGCATTAAGCGCGCCATCTTCGCCTGCCTGACCGGGGGCGCGAATGAGCCTTCCGTATTCGCCGCCTGTATATCTGGCGGGTTTTTCGACGCTTAAAAGGGAAGAGCCAAGTTCTTTTAACGGATCAAAATAACGAATTTCCATAACCCGCCGAATGTTGGTATCGTCTTACATGGACGCTCAAAGCCAAGCCAATTCCTATCATTGACGAGATGAGCGCAGAACCGCCGTAAGAGACAAACATCAGCGGGATGCCTGTGATGGGCATGATTCCCATTGTCATTCCAACATTTATAAAAAAGTGAAACGCATACATGGAAGCCAGACCCGCCACAATATTGGCGCCGAAGGAGTCGATCGTAACAAGCATAATTCTGATGAGTCGTAAGATCACGATGAGAAACAGAGAGAAAACCAAAATGCCGCCAAAAAAGCCCCATTCTTCTGAAAGAATGGCGAAAATGAAGTCGGTGCTTTGTTCAGGCAGAAAGTGCAGCTGGCTTTGTGTCCCTTGAAGGAAACCCATGCCCGAAAGCCCGCCTGAACCAATTGCCGTAATTGACTGTATTATGTGCCAGCCTGAACCGCGCGGATCAATGTTTGGATACATGAAAACGATCAGGCGCATAACCTGATATTCGCGCAGAATTTGGGCGGCGGCAAACGAAATACCCAGCGCCAAAACCAAAACGGCTGATGAAAAGCAAATCCAAAAAAAGTGCTCTTTTGCAAAACGTTTGTAGCCGAACCAGCCGATAACGGAAATCATGGAAAGGATAAGGCAGGTAACCAAAATGATGCGACGGTTAACCAGGAGCATGAGAAACGGGTAAGCGTTGTTCATGATGAATGTCTGCCACAGGGGAAGAACCAAAAAAATGCCTGAAAAAGCGATGGTGAGACTCAAAAAAGCGATGTAACGCAGGGGAAGACCGGCGATAAACGTCATCCCAAGCAGTATGGGGATGAAAACAAGTGAAGTACCCAAATCAGGCTGAATTAAAATCATCATCATAGGGACGAGCACTATGGCGCAGGATAATAAAAAGCGAATGAAGGTTCCCTGATTGCGCTTGGTGATGTCCAAAAACCACGCGAGAAACACGATTGTTGTGATTTTTGCGAACTCTGAAATCTGAACGGCAAAGGTACCGATGCGAATCCAGCGGGTTCCCTGCCCGGTAGTCCAGCCTATAATGAGGGTGTAAAGCAATAAAATGAGAGTTCCAAAATACAGGTAAAAGGATAAATCATAGATTTTGCGATAATTGAGCATCGCAATTGCCATTGCAATAATCAAACCGGCGAACGCCCAAATCATTTGGCGGCGGTACTCATCAGTCGCCATGATCCCCTCAGATGTCATCCCCGAGGAATAAATGAAAAGCACACCCACAATAACAAGCACAACCGTTGAGATAAGGAGAAAAAAATCCACTTCAAAAAGATTGCGGATGCGCATATCCATCCGCCCTAAAACACCGCGGGACAAACTAATCTCTCCTCGTCCTATCCCAACGGCGGTGTTCGGGTAGCCGCAAAGTGCGAGCCGCCTCTTCAAAAGTCTGGTTGGCAAAATACCCCTGGAAAATGGCGGCTGAGGCAAAAGGCGCCCACCACTCCCAGCCGTTGGCCGCTTCAACTATAACCGAAACTACGATGCGCTCATGCGGGTTATCGGTCTGGTAAGGTGCGTAAGCGGCGAACCATGAATGCCAGCTGTCGTCAAAGCCTGTGACTTCAGCGGTTCCGGTTTTGCCCGCAATTTGCACGGTTGGGATATTAAGTGGATAGCGGGCTGTGCCCTCGGTGATAACACTGCGCATATCGCGGCGAACACGGGCAAACACATCGGCGGACATACCACTCCTGTGAAGCACCTCAGGTTGTACGCGTTTTTCAAGCTCGCCTGTGTGCGGATGGCGCACTTCTTTAAGAACGTGCGGGCGGTAAATCACCCCGTCATTTACGACCATCGCCACCATGTTGGCCATCTGCAACGGCGTTACCAGCGTGTAACCCTGCCCGATTGACATATTGATTGTATCCCCGGCCATCCAGCGCTGGTTAAAGCGCCGCTCGCGCCAGTCAGGGTCGGGGACAAAACCGGCGGATTCACCGGGCAGGTCAATGCCTGAAAGCCTTCCAAAGCCGAAATCCCTTGTATGGGCAACGATGCTGTCAGCGCGCATATTGTCCCGCGCCACCACAGCGTAGAAAATGTTGCACGACTGGGCAAGTGCCTGCTGCAGATTAAGTCTCCCGTGTCCGGGCCATCTTACGTGGCAGCGGAAAACACGATTGCCTATCATTATCTCCCCGCGGCATTCAATGGTCATTTCAGGCGGAAAAGCGTTCTCGGCAAGAATTGCCGCCGACATTGCAATTTTGAAAGAAGAAGCCGGCGGATAAGTTGCCTGTATCGCGCGGTTAAGCATAGAGCGTGCGGGATCGTTGATAAGCGCGTTAAACTCAGCCTCTCTGTCAGGATTTGTGAAAATGTTAGGGTCATACCACGGGTAGGAAACCATCGCAAGCACCTCGCCCGTTGACGGACGCAAAACTACAACAGAGCCGATGCGGTTACCAAGCGCCCGTTCAGCAAGCGTCTGGATGTGGCGGTCTATGGTGAGCACGAGGTTTCTGCCCATTTCAGGGGCGATTCGCGCGCTTGCGCCGTCCACGATTCTTCCGTGTGCGTCAACAGTGCGGGTTTCCCTGCCTTCCCTTCCGCGAAGCAGCGTATTATATTGGCGCTCAATTCCTGATCGCCCTATTATGTCACCTTGATGATAACCAAAATTAAAAAGCGTAATGAGTTCTTCGCGGGTAATTTCCCCAACGTGTCCGATTATGTGCGAAAGGCTGCCAAGTTCGGGGTAAGTGCGCACGGGGCGGGACTGCCATGAAACGCCCGGAAGTGATGGAGCCTGTTCGGCAAGCTGCGCGACTGTGGTGAACGAGATGTTTGCCGCCACTTCCAGAGGTTGATGCAGGTGAAAAACCGAAGGGGGAAGCCTGCGCTCAATGGAAAGGCGCGGTACTCCAAGAACACTTGAAAGATTGGTAATAAGTTCAGGCATTTGTCCCCTGGGGACTTCAGCGGGAGCAACGCTCACCACAAAGGAGTTTGTGCTTAACGCTAGCGGCTGGTCAAAATTGCGGTCAAAAATCTCCCCGCGTTGCGCGGGAATGACGATGGTCTGCCGCGCAATACTTTGCGCCCGTGCGCGGTACACATCGCTGCGCAGAATCTGCATTCCAAAAAGCCTTGCCGCGTAAAGAACAAAAATGGTTACAAAAATAACTCGCAACACTATCATGCGCTTATGGGAGGATCCCCCTTGTCTACTGCTTGCAAATGCCATTAAGCGTTCCCCCTTTGCCCTGCTACCAAAAGCGGGCTGAAAAGTTTAAGGAAGGCAAAAAGAAACGGCGCAAAAAACGTATTAAGCCCCATTTCAAGCCAAAAATACAGTCCGAAAACATTATAAAACGGAATTGCCCCAGCCAGAATCAGGTGGAGCAAAAAGTATAACACCATTTTGAACGCCGTAGCGCCTGCGACAAGCGCCATAGGCAGGAAGAAAAAATCTATGAAAAACGTGCCTTTGATAAAACCGGAAAGAGCCCCGATAAGCGTGCGTACAAAGGCGTGAAAACCAAGCGGGGCGGCGGAAAGGAAATCCATGAGGAAACCTGAAAAAAAGCCTGTCAACTGCCCTGTCATAGTTCCGTTGGTGTAGGCTACGAAAACCAAAATTATAAGCGCGATATCAGGAACAACGCGGGTGTAAATTGCAAGGCGCGAAAAAACCGTTGACTGAAGCAATGTCGCCACGAGAATAAACAACATTCCCCAAACCACATTTTTAGCCATCGCTTTCTCCTTCGGCAGCATGAAAAGCCACCGTTCCCTCAAGCACGTCACTTATGACAAACACATACTCAAGGCGGAAAAAGTCGATAACCGGTTCCACTTCCACTTCCATGGAAAGTTCCGCTTCTTCAAAAATAATTCTTGTCACCCTGCCGATGTTAATTTCAGGCGGATAAACGCCCCCAAGACCGCTTGTGATCACCATATCGCCTATGCTCACCTCATCACGGGCGCGGTTAATGATGTAGCGCATCAAAAGCGGGGCGCGAGGACTCCCCTGCCCTTCAAGGATCCCCTCATAACGGGATTGGGCAAGGCGGGCGGCAACAAAACCGCGCGAGTCGTAAAGCGGCATGACAAGGCTTTCAAAAGCGCCTGAATGTATCACCTTGCCGACCAGACCTTGAGTCCCGCCGTGAAAAGCGACAACAGGCATATTGGGCGCAACGCCGGAACGTGTTCCCCGGTTTATGACGAAGGCTGAAAAAAGGTTACTAGGGTCGCGTCCGATAAGGCGCGCGGGGATGTGCTGGTGAGACATAGCCTGGGCAAAGCCCAACTGTTCCCGAAGGCGGGCGTTTTCCTGCCAAACTTCAACGGCGGTGCGCTCCAACTGGCGGTAGCGGGCAATCTGTTCCAAAAGCTCTGAATGTTCGCGCCTGAGCACAGTAAGTTCCTGAACTGAAAAAACCGTGTTGGACACAACTGAAAAAATTTCATTTATGGCGCCGCGAATACCGGAAAACATGGTAAGACCGACATTTTGAACCTCGGCCAAGTTTCCACGGGAGGAGAAAAAAAGGCTTGAAAAAGAAACGAGTGTAAGAACGGCGAACGTGTATAGCTCCAACCCACGCCGGCTGGTTTTCGATTTTTCTCCCCCTAACCTCATGATCACCTTCTTGAGTTTTAATCTAGTTATTTAGATTGTCGTAAAAATTGTAAGTACTCTCAAGTTCTTTTCCCTCAAAATATCGTCCCGCCCCAAGCGCAACGCAGTCAAGGGGGCTTTGGGCGACAAAAACCGACACTCCGGTCTCCTTTGAGATGAGTTTAGGCAGACCTTTCAAAAGCGACCCGCCGCCTGTCATAACGATGCCGCGCTCAACTATATCGGCGGCAAGTTCCGGGGGAGTTTTACCGAGAACCGATTTTGTCTCATCAATTATTTTGAAAACGGGAACTTTAAGTGCTTCCCTTATCTGTTCAGAGTCAATTTCAAGGCGGCGGGGAAGACCGTTTCCGGCATCTGTCCCTTTAACTTCCACTTTTTCGATCGTTTTGTCCGGAAACGCGTTGCCGATTTCGATTTTCAGCCGTTCAGCCGCGCCGCCGCCTATAATAAGGTTCAGTTCAGAGCGCACATACTTGATAATCGCCTCATCAAAATCGTCCCCCGCCGTGCGTATGGCGTTTGAGACAACCATATCCCCAAGGCTGATGACTGAAATCTCTGTTGTGCCGCCGCCTATGTCGATTATCATGTGTCCGGCAGGCTCGTGAATGGGGATTTCAGCCCCAATGGCAGCGGCAAGGCTTTCAGGCAATACAACAACATCCCGCGCTCCGGCTTTGTATGCGCATTCTTCAACGGCGCGGCGCTCAACTTCGGTGATGCTTGAAGGAATGCCGAAAACCATGCGGGGCTTGAAAAGGCGGTAACGCGGAAGTGCTTTCGCAAGGAAATGACGGATGAGCTTTTCGGTGGAGTCTAAATCGGCGATTACTCCGCCGCGCAAAGGCCTTATGGCGTGTATGGAGCCCGGGGTTTTGAAAAGCATTCTCTTTGCGTCCGCCCCAACGGCAACTACTTTATTCGTACCTTTTTCAACCGCCACAACGGAAGGCTCGTTTATAACGATGCCCTTTCCGGCTATATAAATAAGCGTGTTGCACGTTCCTAAATCAACCCCGATAGCCGATGCGCTTCGTCCAAACATATGCCCTCCATAAATGGCTACAACTTCCGCACTGCGGCTTGTCGTTATTCTTACAACAGGCGGTTGCGTGCTTGGCTATGGGTGGGATCTACCCGAAGCGCCCGGCGCCACTCGGCACGAGCCCTCGTAATATCCCCCATAGCGGCGTACAGCGCCCCAATCTGATAAATCACCTCGGCATCCTCGCCGTCTTCGTCAATAATGCGCAAAAACTCCGCATAAGCTCCGTCAATGTCCCCTGCCTGATTAAAGATGTATCCCCTGAGAAGCCCCGCGGCAATTCTTGTGCGTGAATCGCGGGAAACTTCCAGACAGCGGTTTAAAAAATACTCTGCCTGCTCCATTTCGCCAAGCCTTAAATAGGAACGGGCGATGGACAGCAAAAGCACATCCGAAGGGCTTCTGGATTCATCTGACAACGCTAAAGCGAAGGCGTTGACGCTTCCGCGAAAGTCGTTAAGCGAGGCGTGCGCCAATCCCAGATATTCAGGGATATCGCTCGCCATAAAACCGGATGCCAACGCCTTCTCAAGATAAAACACCGCAAGATCGGCGTGTGCCGGTCCCTTGTGATAGTATGCTTTTCCCAGAACGTAGTATATCCGCCCGTCGCCTGTCCCTTCCCGCAAAAGCATTGCCTTCCTAAGCGACCAGATGCTCGAATTAATGTATGAAAGGGTGTCATTCCTGTTCATCTGCGAAATACCCACTTGGTACGCCGCAAAGCCATTGACAGCCAGCAGAAAAAAATCCAATGGGCGGCTTGTTAGCATATACCTGCTGGCGGCATACGCACTTTCAAACTGCCCTGCTTCAAACATTGCCTGTATTTCCCTACGCTCAGCACTCCCGCTACGCTCACGCAACTGTATAACGACTACAGGCGCAAGAGCAAGGAAACCGAGAACTAAAATTGCCAACAGTACGTTTTGCACCGCCTGTCTGAATTTAATGCCCGCCTTACTGGAAAGAGCTGAACGCTTTACGAACATACTAGTATATGATAACATTTTTCTCAAAAAAGTCAACTACTCTCTTGACAATTCCAAAAGCCGCATTTAGACTGATCGGGTATCAATAACGGAAGAGGGTGCAAATCCTTCGCTATCCCGTAACTGTAAAAGCCAGGAACGTTATTATACACAGGTTTTTTAAACCTGTTATCTTTTTCAAGCTTCGAGGATTGGGTCTTGAGAGAAACGGTATTTTTCCTCCATAAAACAATTGTTTTTTCTCGCAGGAGTTTTCGGCTTCGGAGCTTCTTTTCCTGATTTGGGAAAGGAAGGGGTTTTTATGTTTAGGTTTAATTCACCTAACTCAGGTTCGCTTCGCCGCTTTTTGCGGCAGGGCGCTTTTGCTGCGGCTTTCGTGTCGGTCATGCTTTTTTTTGCGGCTTGCGGCGGAAATGGTCAGTTTACTCCGGTATGGGTTGAAGGAGCGCACCCTCCGCTTGACGGAACGTGGGTGAGCGAGTGGGATGAGCAGTTTGTAATTGATTTAGCAAACAATACTTATACAACGCCGGGTCCTTGGCCAAAGCATGGGGATTCTACCATCGTCGGAACCGTGCTGTTTAACGCAGGCGGAACAAGCGGAATTATTTTTATCAGGCTGGCTAGCGGGCACGGGCTTGATGTTCAACCGGCCGGGGCAAGTTATACCGCCGTGCGTTTCTATAATCTTACCGCAACAACAGCGAATTTTTCTCTTGCCGGTGCCGGGGATTGGGCTGCAGACACTGCACACACGCCGGTAACGGCGACTATAGGGGAAGCCAGAAACAGGTTCACTGTGGACACAATAAGCCAATATTTCGCTATGTCGTCACCAACGGAAAGACAGTAAAACCATGACCAGCTCCAATCGCCAAGCCAAAAGCCGTTTCTTTAAATTGTTTGCGGCTTTGGCGATCTTCGTTTTTTCCCACTCACCTCTTTTTGCAGAGGGTGAGTTTTTTGACGGCGAACATCCGTTTGATGACTACCTGTGGCTTGACGCGGAGCTGGGTTTGACGGTTGTGGGAACCGTGGAGACGACCCAGCGTATCGAAGTCATAACACGCGAAGACATAATGCGCCGCGGTGCGACTGACATCGCGAACCTTTTACAGGAAACGATTGGTCTAAACATCGTCAGCTACGGTCCGCGCGGTAATCAGACAGGCATTTCCTTGCGCGGCTTCGATTCCCGCAGTGTCGCTTTTTTAATAAACGGGGTACCAGCGAACTCAACCCTTGACGGCAGGTTTGATATTTTTCAAATTGACCCCGGCACCATAGAACGTATTGAAGTGATACACGGCGGCTCGGATTCGCGCTTTAATGTGTCAGGCGCGCTGGGCGGCGTTATCAATATCATTACGATCTCGCCGCAGGAACCGGGTATGCGTTTCGGCGTTTCCCTGTCCAACTCATCAGCCTTGCCGGGAACGCACCGGGGACGAGATGGACAGGAACACAGCCCGCACTGGGAAGATTTGCTGGACGCGCAAAACGTCGCCTTGTCGTTTGGTTACGGGAGCGGCGCTTTTTCGACAACGGCGAACGTTTTTTTTAACCGCGCGCAAAACCACTTTCTTTTTGAAGATTCTTTTGGCCTCACCCGCCGCAAGGATAACAACGAGGTGTGGGATATTGGCGCAAGCGCGAATGTGATGTTGGTGCTGCCCAATATGGCGCGCCTTATTTCATCCTCGCATTTTTTCTACGCCGATAGAAACATTCCAACTTCCGGCTTTTCAATGTTTTATGGTGAGCTTGCGGATATTATCGGCCGTCAGAGTTTCATGCTGGAAATGCCGCGAGTTTTTCATGATACGCTTGCTGTCGAAGCCTCCCTTACATGGAGCCTAAATAACCGTGATTTTTCTTCCCACGAAGGGGCGTTTTCAAGGCACAACCAGCACGGACTTACCGCTATCAACCGCTGGAGCTGGTTCCCTCTCGATAATCTAACGGTGAGAAGCGGCTTTGATTATACCTTCACGCACTTGGGCTCCACAGAAATGGGAGTGCGCAGCAGGCACGACGGCGGGGCGTACGCGGCGGTTGAAATTGCCATAGGGCAGAGTTTTTTGCTTGTCCCGTCGATAAAAGCCGCTGTTACAAGCGGTGGCACAACGGAAGTCGCGCCGGTACCGAAGCTTGGGTTTCTGTGGAGAATAAGCGATAATGTTACGCTAAGGAACAATTATTTTCGCAGTTTTAAATTTCCCGGGTTTGAGGAACTTTACTGGGTGGGCGGAGATGGCTTTTTCGGCAACCCCGACCTGCTTCCGCAAGACGGATGGGGCGCGGATTTAGGAGTCGAATGGAATCCGCACAGCCGCATACGGCTGGAAAATGTTTTTTTTGCCCAATGGACAGAAAACTCAATTCACTGGTTTGAGACCGCGGGTATATGGCGGCCGGAAAACATTGGTGAGGCCGCTTTTTTTGGCTTGACAAATAGCGTGCGTTTTGACATACCCGTATCAATCTGGCAGGCGGAACGGGTTATCGTAACGCTTTCGCATCAGTTTTTGCAAAGTTATCTGCTCAGTTTCGGCTTTACCTTTGCCTCCGGCAACCGCATCCCCTACACCCCTCAACACACCTTTGGCGTAACACTTGATATTCCCTGGCAAACAGGCTCGCTTGTTATTTCAGGGCATTTTGAAGGAAGCCGTTTTCATGACCGCGCAAACCTTGTGGAATTACCCTCGCATTTCCTGCTTAACGCGACTTACACTCAACGCATTAATCAAAACTTGCAGGCTTTTGCTTCGCTTAGAAATATCCTCAACCAATCGTATGAAGCGTTTCTTGCTTTCCCAATGCCCGGCATAAGCCTGACGCTTGGCTTGCGGTTAAACATAGAGGTGAACAGGGATGAATAGAAGGAATGCGCTTGACAAATACCTTGCTGACATTAAGCCGCTTGACAATAGCGCCATGAAGGCGGCTAAAGCCCGTCTTGACAATCTGGTCAAGCCGCCGGGCAGCTTAGGCGAGCTGGAAACTATAACGGCGCGCCTTTCAGGCATCAGCTCCCGGATGCACTATGATGTTTCTAAACGCTGTGTGATTATTTTCGCCGCGGATAACGGCGTGGTGGAAGAAGGTGTTTCCGCCGCCCCGCAAGCTGTAACATATACGCAGACTATGAACTTTGCCAAAGGGATAACCGGAGTGGCGGTGCTTGCAAATCAGTTCCATGCGGATTTAATGGTGGTCGATGTCGGCATCAATACGGACATCGAAAGCCCGTTGGTCATAAACCGGAAAATCCGAAAAGGCACATGGAATATTGCCTTACGCGAGGCTATGACGTATGACGAAGCCTGCAAGGCAGCTTTGGCAGGGGCGGAGAT
>JAIRQD010000069.1:0-24184 GCA_031256655.1 Treponema sp. | reverse complement strand
AGGCGGAAATACTTGGGCGGGGGAACTTCTTCAAAATCTTCCCGCTCTATTATAAGCTCACCGGAAAAAGGAATCATCCGTTTCCCCGCCGCTTCGTTTTCGGGGTTGTTCACCGCTTCCACTTCCTCAACCTTTCCTTCAGGCCAATTGTCAATGATAAGTTTCAGCGGCTTTAATACCGCCATCGCGCGCAGGCTTGTCTTGTTCAGGTCTTCGCGCAGGCAGTATTCAAGAAAGGCAATGTCAACCATGGAATCCGTTTTGGAAATTCCCACCTGCGAAACAAAGTTTCTGATTGCCGCCGGCGTGTATCCCCGCCTGCGCAAGCCCGCAACCGTTGGCATTCTCGGATCATCCCAGCCTGAAACGTGCTTTTCTTCCACAAGTTTCAATAACCAGCGCTTGCTCAAAACAGTGCGTGTCATGTTAAGGCGGGCAAACTCAATTTGGCGCGATGGAAAGACTTCGGCTTCGCGGATGAACCACTCGTACAGAGGACGGTGAATCTCAAACTCAAGCGAGCACAGCGAATGAGTGATTCCCTCTTTGGCGTCCGACAGCGGATGCTGGTAGTCGTACATGGGATAAATAAGCCAATCATCGCCTACGCGGTAGTGCGTTTCGCGCCGTATCCGGTACATCACAGGATCGCGCATGATAAGGTTGGGGTGCGTCATGTCGATTTTGGCGCGCAGGGTTTTCGCGCCGTCAGGAAATTCCCCAGCCCGCATCCGCGCAAACAGGTCAAGATTTTCTTCCACGCTGCGATCCCGCCACGGGCTGTTGCGCCCCGGAGGTGTCATCGTGATATTGTTTTTGTCAGGAACTGCCGTGCCGCGATATTCGCGCATTTCTTCTTCGGTAAGGTCATCAACATAAGCGTTTCCCTTTTTTATAATCAAAACCGCTTTTTCGTACAAAAACTCAAAGTAATCCGATGCGTAATATTCGCGGTCTTCCCAATCGTAACCTGCCCATTTCACATCCCGCTTAATCGCCTCAACGTAGGAATAATCTTCCTTTGCGGGATTGGTGTCGTCCATGCGCAGATTGCACTTCCCGCCGAAACGTTCAGCCATTGTGAACGAGATAGAAAACGCCTTGCAATGCCCGATGTGCAGCCAGCCGTTTGGTTCAGGCGGAAAACGGGTAAGGACGTAATCGTAGCGCCCGTTTTTTAAGTCTTCCCTTATGAACTCGCTGATAAAATCGGTGCTGTCAGAGCTTGTGTTCGGTTCCATGGTGATACTCCAAATTAGCGCTGCGGCTAAAAATTAGTGAGATAACAAATGCCCAGCAAAAGCAGGGCGGCAAGCGACTTTCGTTCGGCGGTTTTCACCCACGAAGCGCTGCGAACAGCGTTGACTTGCCCGCCGTACCACCAAAAAAGCCCGATTTGGTCGTCAATTCGCAGTACATATTCGCCAAAATCGTCTTTCAGGCTTTGCTCGCCGAAAAAAAGATACGCAAGTTCCCGCAAAATCGGACCGAACTCTTCCAGCGCCTGGGAATAATCGCCTTTTTCAACCGCCTCAACAAGGTGCGGAATCGAATCCAAAAGGTTTTCCTTGCGGGCTTCTTCATCCTTTTCAACCCAGGTCTTTTGGATCAAAAGATCGAGGTTATTCTGAAAACGCTCCAGAAAAAGGTGCGCAGCCTGTCCTTTAGCCTCTCCGCTTACAAGGCGCCTGAAATCTTCGCCTATGCCTAAAATATCCGCAAACGCCTCGGCAGCCTCAACACGAAGCTTTCCGTCGGAAAACCCGCCGGGGGGAAAAAGCCCTTCGGCGGCGGCACGGTATTCTTCAGGGAGTACTTCACTGTAACAAAGTGGATATTGAAACATACATAAGCATTACAAATAAATCACCAGATAGTCAATCCATCCGTTTTACTTTATACTGAAAAGGTGAGTTTTTATCCACTGCGTTACTTCCCGTCAGGGCATATTTTTATAGACCCGGAAGATGACTGCGACAGGGTGGTCGATGCGATGCTTGCCACTGACTACAACGAAGAATTTTGCCTTGCGCACGACTTCGATGTAGATTTCATAATCAGGCTTATGGAAGCAGGCTTTTTGGTCATGTCTGCTGAGTTAAAGGACGACTCACCTTCTTCTGAAAGGGAATCAAGCGCCGCGGCAGACGATGAATACGCCGCTGCCGAACCGCCGCCTGAAATTGACAGCGACAAGGAGCGCGTTCGCCCGCTTGAAGAGCGTTTTTTCATCCTGCTGCCGAAACTTCACCTGGTGCGCTCCACACTTTTTTTCCCCGACTTGCATATCAAAAAGAGCGTTCACCGCTTTTTGCCGCGTTACGAACTGCGCATTGATTCAGATTTCGATCTCATCCTACAGAAGTGCGTTTCAATTCACGGTTCTGACTGGCTTACTCCGCCGCTTACATGGCTTTTGCGTATAGTGCGCGCAAAAAGTGATACGCGGGTAAAACCGGTTTCTTTTGGCGTATACCGTGACGGCGAACTTAAAGCGGGCGAAATCGGCGTGGTTATGGGGCGCGTGTACACAAGTTATTCAGGCTGGTATGAAGAAGACAACGCGGGAACTGTGCAAATAATTCTTATGGCGCAGTGGCTTGAAAAATCAGGCTTTGATTTTCTTGACTTTGGGATGCCGCTGGATTATAAAACGGCGCTGGGCGCGCAAGATATTACGCCGCGGCGCTTTGTGGAGCTTTTTCGCTCAAGCAGGCATTAAAAGCGGCATTGGAAGCGCTCTCAAACTTATCACAGCCACATATATTCGCGCCGCAAGCGGGACGCGATAAGGTACGTGCCAAAGGTAAGCAAAAGCAGACCGGGAAGCGGCGTAATCCACGTATCAGAACTTACAAGCATATTTCTGCCTATGAACACAAAAAACGTGCCAATGCCTATAAATGCGTATGCTTTGGAGCCACGCGTGTACGCGGAAATGAAAAAAGTAAGCACAGTAACGGTTAGAATCACAACTTCCGCCATGAGAAATGTGGCTTGCTGCCCGATCCACGGCATAAGCGCGGAATTCCATGAAGTGCCGTCAACCGGAAGTTGAATAGCGATAAAAAGCGCCGCCAAACTTATGAGAAAAAGGGCGTTTTGCTGTCTTTGCGCATCAAGACCCGCGGCATAAACGCTTGCGGCAAAAAGCGCAAACAGCCCCAAATACCGCGCAAAAAGCAGAATCCGCGCGGCGGTAATGACATACATCGCGGGGAACTCCAGCGCAATTCGCAAAGGGATGATGATGCGGGCGAATTCCAGTGACAACGAAATCACAAAAAGAGCGAAAAAAAGTATTTCAGGCGATTGGGTTTGCTCAAAAAAATGGCGGATTAAAATCATGCTGACAAGCGAGTAGATCACTGCCGCAAGCACGGTAAAAAAGGGAACGGTACTTTCAGGGCTTATCCGTTCGCCCAGAAGCGCCTGCATAATGCCGCCTGAGCGCGAGTTGGCGTCTTGCACAGCGTAAGGATAGTTTTCAAAGGCGAAGTACGCGCCAACCACGGTGAACACAAAGCACAGCGAAATGAGTATTATTGCCCCGTTAAATACGTTGTTACGTGCCAAAAGCGTCATTACTTTAAAATCGACCATTTTTGCCTAATGCTCAAGGCTTTATCTCAAGTACCGATACTATTTCTAGAGGGGTACGCTATGTTAAATAAAAAACGCTCTTTCGCACTTGCCGCATTCGTATTTTTTTGCGCGGCAAATCTTCAGGCTCAAGATACGGCTACTTTTGTCGATCTGGGTTTTTCTCCTGACGGCACACTGTTTATGTTCGCGCAGTATGGGGTTCAAGCAGGAACACTACGCCCATGGGCGGATTTGTTTGTCGTTGATGTGCCGCGGAACGATTTTGTGCCGGGCGGCAGAGTTTCGTATGTCCACGAAACGCCGATTGTTTTTGGTCAGGACGGTTCGGGCACATTCCGCAATCTTTTGATACGCAGCTCGCTGTTGGTGGAAAACCACCGCATAAACCACGCCGTTCAAGGCCGCCCGCTTTACATCGCGCTCGATCAAATCGCGCCAAATCATGTTGAGTTCAGGAATTTTGAAACAGGTGCGATGTACCGGGCGGAGCTTGTTCAGACAGTGCAAGGCGCAGGCGCTTCACTTCGTTCGTCGTTTGTCATTAATCTTGAGCGGAGAGGGCGAGACGGTTCGTTAAGGACGCTGGTTGTGGGAACGCCGCAAATCTGGCGGCCGCTTATCGCATCATACCGCATTCGGCAGGCGCGCGTTTTTGGTGATTCGATGATCTTCGTTGTGGAGATGACCCGCAGGGAAGGCGCGAACCTTTCCATACGGTACATGGTGGAAGCAGTCAGGTTTTAACTCTCTACAATTTGCCTGAAAAGCTGCGTCACTGATTTCCCGTCTTCAAAAAGATAGCGCAGGTAAAGCTCCCTGCCCAGCGTTAGCCTTTGCCAAAGCCCTTCTTGCTGAATATCGATTGCCATATCAACAATATCGCTTTCACTCATTATTTCCCGCTTTTGCGCAAACAGGTAATAGCCGCCGGGCAATTCCCCAAGCGGTTTCCCTTCCGCTTGCTTGTCCGCTTCTTTTTCAGTTTCAGTTTGAGCTTCAGTAACCACACAGCCGGAAAAAACCGGCGGCGGAAGGTAGCGGGATTTGTCAGGCTCAAAGTCGTTCGCGCGCGCTTTATCAAGAGAAAAGTGAAAAAGCACTTCGCCGTTTTCCTCTCTGTAATCAAAAGGCTCGCAAACGCTGCAGGAAGCGTAAAAAAGGGGGTTAAGCAGGTTCAATGTGATAATTTGATAACTCATGATATATCCGCCTTAAGCCTTAATTAATCAGTGATTCCTTAAAGATGCCAGTTCTTCGGCTTTGGCTTCCCATTCACTGGTTTTCGTTTCCATAAAGCGTGAGTTTTCTTCAAGTTTAAGCTTTACCGCCTTCATCAACTCACCTGATGAATACACTTCAGGCTTGGAAAGTTCCCCGTCAAGAAAAGTTTTTTCAGTTTCAAGCATCTGAATATCTTTCAGGATTTCAGCCTCCTGTTTTTCAAGCCGCCTTAAAGCCGCTTGCCGCTGTTTATTCAGTTCCCGCTGTTCCGCCGCGCTTAATTGCGTATCACCAGCCGATGCGTCAGGCTTTTCGTCAGGCTGAACGCCGGAGAAAGGCACGGTGTTTTCATTTCCGGTCTGGTTATTCGCATCCGAAGCCAAACGCTGGAGATAGTATTCATAGCCGCCGTAATAAAGGCGCGGGTTTCCTGAATGAAGCCCAAGCGTTTTTGTTGATAAGGCTTCCATAAAGCCGCGGTCATGGGAGACAAAAATTATGGTTCCGCCGTAAGCTTTAAGACATTCAAGCAGTATGTCTTTTGATTGAAGGTCAAGGTGGTTTGTCGGCTCATCAAGGATAAGCAGGTTTATGGGCTTTAAGAGCATACGCAGCATAACAAGGCGGCTTTTTTCGCCGCCGGAGAGCACCGACAATGGCTTGAAAACATCATCGCCGCGAAAGAGAAAAGCACCAAGCATACCGCGCACTTTGGGAATAAGGTGCGTGGGCGAATGCGCTTCGATGTGCTGCTCGACAGTCTGGCTTCCTGAAAGCATTTCGGCGGCATCTTGAGAAAAATAACCCACGGTAATGCCGGCTCCGTGTTTGATACTTCCCTCGTGTTTGGTATCGCCGCCTGAGATAATACGCAAAAGAGTCGTTTTCCCCGCGCCGTTGGGGCCGGCAACCAACAGCCGCTCTCCCGCCTCAACGGTGAGGTCTACGCTTGAAAGAACCTGATGCTCACCATAGCTCTTGCTCACCGACTCAAGCGTTAAGGCGATGCGGCCGGAATGCGGCGGCGGCGGAAAAGTGATGTTGATTTTTTTGAGGTTTTCAGGGATTTCAATACGCTCCATTTTCTCAAGCCGCTTGATAAGCTCCTGTGCAAATGCCGCCTTGGTCGCTTTATAGCGAAAGCGGCGGATAAGCGCTTCGGTTTTTTCAATTTCCTCCTGCTGCGCCTCGTAGCGTTTGACAAGGCTTTCTAGCTCCGCCGCCCGCAGCTTTTCATAGGTGCTGTAATTTCCGGCATAACGCTTAAGGTTTCCCTGAAATATTTCGTAAACCTCGTTTATAGAAACATCAAGAAAATAGCGATCGTGAGAAACCAATAAACATCCGCCGGAAAACGATTGCAGCCACGATTCAAGCCATGTTCTCGCTTCAATGTCAAGGTAATTTGTCGGCTCATCCAGAAGCATTATGTCGGGGTTTTCAAGCAGAACCTTGGCAAGCGCAATGCGCATCTGCCAGCCGCCTGAAAACTCACCCGATTCCCGTTCCATATCGGCGGGGGAAAAGCCAAGCCCTGTAAAAACCTGCGCAATTGCAGCCTCGCGCCGGTAAAAGCCAGAGTTTTCGATTTCTTCCTGAAGGCGATGAGTTTCTTCCAAAAGCGAAGCTGTGCGGCTGTTTTCCGCGCTGCGCGTTTCAAGTTCCCGCCCCAGTTCCTCCATCCTCGTTATGAGATCGAAGATACCTGTAAACGCCGTTTCCGCTTCCTCCCGCAGCGTTTTTCCGCGATGTATTATGCCTGATTGGGGTAGGTAGGAAATACGGCAGTTTTTCTGCACGGCGCGGTCACCGGAATCGGCCTGTATTTTTCCGGCAATGACTTTCAGCAGGGTGGATTTTCCCGCGCCGTTCGCCCCGGCAAGTGCCGCGCGAGTGCCAGAGGCAATGTTTAAGCTTATGTCCTTTAATATGTCCCGGTCACCAAACGCAAGGGAGACTTTGGAAAATTGTACAAACGCCATGAATCTGCGTTAGCGCGGCTGGCGCTTGCACCTTAAAAGACCATTCGGCACCGCAAAGCCCCCATTAGTGCAGGACATCTTGCGCATCCCCATCATCAAACAGGTCAAGGAAACTAAAAACGTCAGGAAAATCCTGGGCATCGGGGATGTCCCATATATCCAAATCATCCCAAATATCCTGCGACCCTAAAGGCGATGGCGCGACCGTTTCCTGCCGCTCAATTCTGAAAAAGTTTGCCATAACAGGACTGGAAGCGCGGCGCACCACGGCAAGCCCGTCCATGCTTGTCATCGGAGCGTGTTCGATGCGCAAACCGTGCATATCAAGGGTGTACATGAAATTAACGGGGAAACGCGCGCCGCCAACCCCGTCAAAAAACAGGGTAAACGCGCCTGAATAGTGCTGGCTCATGGCGGCGTTTAAAGAAAGCCGCATATCAGTTGTGCCGCTGCCAAGCGCTGATACTGGAATTGTCTGCGGCACTAAAAGCGCGTTACCTGTCCATGTGAAACGCCCGTTTTCATGAAAAGTGAGCGTGCCGAAGTTGTTGCTGAAAAACTCAGGGCCGTGCTCAAAAATGTCGCGGAAAAGCGCTTCCCTTCGGACAGTCTCCTGATGAATTATATTGTCAACGGGCGAAGGCAGCGCGACAAAAATGTGAGTTTGCAGCATTCCGCCGGGCTCATTAAACTGCACAGCCAGCGTGTTAGGATTGCGCAGGCTCATTTGGAGCGTTGACCCCTCAAAGCGCCATGTGTTCGTTCCCGTCGCTCGAATGTTAGTGTACGGGAAGGACAGGTCAATGCCGCGCAGCCTTATTCGGGCGACTCCGGTATCCGACCCCGGATTAAAATTCCAGTGCTGTCTTAAATCATCCAACTCAATTTGGCGCGTGTTTAACATTACCGCGTAAATTTCAGGTGACCACACACGGTTAAGAACCATTTCAAGACCGGCATCCACAACATCTTCAGCATGACCGGCTACAAACGAGGCAAGATGACCGCCGGTATGCTCAAAAAGCCTGAGGCGGTAAGAGAATGTGAACCCGACAGTGCCGCCTTGAGTGAGAACGCGATACCATTGACCCGGAAGCGGCTGCCCCGTTGCGCCAATAACGGACTGTCCTGTGACCGGACCGAGAATCTTTATAATTTCTCCTTCCCTGAGACGGTACACAAGCCTTGAAACGTTGTCCGGGTTTTCCCTTATCGGAAGCCTGTCTTGAAGCGTTTCGGCGTACATAAGCGCGTACGGGGCAAACACATCAGCCCGCTCCAACGCGCGCCTTCGCGAACCGACCAGTTCAAGGTGGGCTAAGGGCACTTCAAACCTGTTCATGGCGATTTCTTCCCCGCGCATCTCGCGCGGAACGCCGACAACCCACGAACGGTTGATGTTAGACCGTATGTACACTCTCAACACCGTCCCCGAGGGGATTTGCGGGCTGTCTGATGCCCAAAAAAGCACCCCGTACCCAAGCGTCCTGTTACATGAGGACAAAAACAGCGCCGTAAACAATAAAAGCGCCGTCAGGCTTATTCTACATACTCTTTGAATCATACCATATACTACCTTAAGCTTAGGGGAAACGTGAAGTACCTTCAAGCATTTTTCCCGAAAGTCCCCCGCGAATAATCTTTGTTATATAACAACGATTTTGTCATGGAATTACATACGTGAAGGGCAAGGCTTGAGAAAAATCGGTTTTTCGCTATTCTTTTTCAATATTTTTTTACAATTCTTTTTTTACCTGTTCGTTGCTCTCATGATTGTGTTATAATGGAAGCCTTGGAAAACTGGCAGCGGTATTGATACCATTCATTACTTCCTGTGTATGCAGTTTCGCTACGCTTTAGCAATTAACATAGAGAGGATACGCATGAGGGAGATATATCGCAATCTAAAAATACGAAACAAAATATTGTTTGGTTTCTCCGCAGTTGCCGTCATTATGCTGCTTATGATGACATACAGCATAACCGGATTGCGCCAAATAATCTTCGCCCACGAAAATCTTGCTGTGGGTCACTGGCCGCGGCGGGATACCAGGTTTGATTACCGCCATGCGTTTGAGGAGATGCAGCGGCACACCTATGCCATGCTTGCGTATGCCGCTATAGGCGATACCGCCAACATAGAGCTCTCTTCTTCCCGCGCTGCTGAGGCTTTTCGGGCTACACAGGCATCGCTTGATGATTACAGGCGGCTTGTGCTTCTCGACACCCTGATACCCGATGATGAAAAGGAGCTGCGCAGGGTTACATCCGAGCGGGTTGATGATATTTTGGCGGAGTACTTTCAAAGTATTGTTCCTGTTGTTTTTCAGCACGCCATGAACGGGGATGTTGCCGCAGGTATTCAGGCGCTAAGGGATGGTCAGATTATAGCTGACCGCCTGGATGCGGCTAACGCGGACTTGAACATTATTTCGGATATATGGCATGACGGGATCGAGGCGGAGAATCGCCGCACCGAGACTATGACATATACAATTATTGCGGTGGGATTTATTTCTATCGTGTTGCTAACGCTGGCTATTACCATATTAACAGCGCAAGTCATTGGTAAGCCCATTATTCTGGTGGCGGATACCCTGCGGAATATTGCCCAGGGCGAGGGAGATCTGACGGCGGAAGTCAAAACCAGTTCCAGTGATGAAATCGGTAAAATGGCAAGTTATTTCAACCAGACTCTGGGAAGAATCAAAAGGCTTGTTGTCGATATAAAAAAGGAAGGAGTTATTCTTTCTACCATTGGTAATGACCTTGCCGCCAACATGAACGAAACCACTGTTTCGGTGAATAAAATTGCCTCTAATGTCCAAACTATCAAGGGACGCGTAATGGAACAGAGCACCAGCGTAAGCCAGACTCACGCGACAATGGATCGGCTGGTGAAGAATATCGATGCCCTTAACGGGCACATTGAAAAAGTGAGCAACAATGTAACTTCGGCTTCATCCGCCATCGACGAAATGGCAGCCAGTATTCGCTCGGTCACCGAGACGCTTAACAAAAACACCGAGAATGTGAAAGCGTTGATGGATGCCTCCGAAGTTGGGCGCAACGGCTTGAATGGCGTTGCCGAGGACATCAAGGAAATTGCCCGGGACTCCGAGGGGCTTTTTGAGATAAACGCCGTAATAGAAAACATTGCAAGCCAGACGAACCTGCTTTCAATGAACGCCGCTATTGAAGCTGCCCACGCCGGAGAAGCCGGCAGGGGCTTTGCTGTTGTCGCCAGCGAAATACGCAAGCTGGCTGAAAATTCCAGCAAGCAGTCCAAGACCATCAGCACAGTGTTAAAAAAAATAAAGGCTTCGATTGACAAGATCACCCGCTCTACCGGAACCGTTCTTGACAGGTTTGAGTCCATTGACCAGGGCGTCAAAGTAGTGGCGATGCAAGAGGACAATATCCTTCGCGCAATGGAAGAGCAGGAAGTGGGGAGCAGGCGGATTGTTGATGGTGTTACCGAAATTACTGAGCTAACGCGACAGGTAAAGATGGGCTCAAACAATATGCTTGAAAGCGCCAAAGCGGTCATCAAGGAAAGCGAAGCGCTTAAAATGGTGACGCAGGAAATAAACTCCAACATGACCGAAATAGCGGGCGAAACCGATAACGTCAACCATGCCGTGAACTATGCCAACGACGCAAGTAACAAAAACCGCCAAGCGATTGGCAATTTGATCAAAGGCGTTTCGCGGTTTAAGGTGGATTGATAGTTCCTAAGAAGTGCTGCTGGGCTACTGTTTTCTGCAACCTGTGGGCGTGAATAGCGCCCACAGCAGTTACCGTTGCGTGACATTATCTTTACATTATTTCTTCTAGAAACTTCATACACAAATAGGAATCTGATAAAGATCTTCCTTTTTTTAGTTCCTCCAGAAATATGTTATAGTACTTGTCATATTTATTCCCAAAATATCTTTCCCAATATATGTGCTGTTTTTCAACCATTGTTAATTTAGAGCAGGATAACAATAGCAAATAATTTCTGCAATTAATATATTCCCCAAATGCATATTTTGCATTTTTTGAGCGTAAATTAAATGCAATTTTTATATTATTTTCTGTACATTCGATTATCTCTTCAGATATATAATCGTTTAATTTCACGAAATTATTTTCAAATATTTTACCATTCATATCAACAATGTTTAATGATAAATGATCAGTATTTTCTGAAATAATTTCTAGTGGAAAAATAAGTTTTCGAGGGTTTATTTTTAGATTCATTTTTTCTATTAAGGCATACGCAAAATCACATGTAGCAATCTCATTTATTTTTAAATGCAAATTCCCTTTATTTACCCTACATGACAGAATATAACTATCGTGTAAATGACCAAAGAAATATTTTGATCCAATTCCAATATGTTTTTTATAATTCTTAATTTTATCATTATATTTATTGCGAATAATTTCAGAGGGATCCCCACGAGTAAATTCTTCAAAAAGTGTCGGGGCTAAATCCCTTAGATTTTCAGCATTCATGTATTTAGTATTTAAAATCCTTATCTCTTCCTATCTCATTAAGATTATACCTGTAATATTCCAATAAATATTTACATAATCCGTTAATATCATTTTCTTTTGAATATTTTTTATACCATTCTTCTTCTAATTTTAAATAATTTTCTTCTTTTAATTTAAATCCATAAAGTTTCAAGTCAGTTTTATGATTAAAATTATTTTCATAATATGTATCCATTTTTGGATAAATATTTAATCTTTTTATTACATCGTCAATAATTATTCTAACAGCCGCCTCGTCAACAAAATCTGTTTCGTCATCTTTTAATTCATGAATCCATTTGGCTTTTTTTGTAATAAATGCGTGTATTGTTTCATGTAAAAAAATATAATATAATTGCTTCCTTCCAATTATATAATCTTCTTCGTTAATTTCAGTTTCTAAAGATTTCTCAAGTAATTGAAGTAAAATAAACAAATCATCCAAAGGAGGAAATATTTTATTTATAATATATTTATTTTTTTCCACTTATTAATGATACAGATATAAAATTCATCCTTCAATACTTTATTACTATATTCTATGCGGTATGTTGCTTACCTGTTTGGATACATTCCCTAAATTGCGCGCGCCGCACAACTCACAGCCTGAAAGTTTCCTCCAGAAATGCCGCCACTCCGTCTTCAGCGTTTGAACCAATCACAATACCGGCGGCGGCTTTTACGCTTTCCTTGGCGTTTTCAGGTGCGGCGGAAAATCCTGCTACGGCAAACATGGGTAAGTCGTTTTCCTCATCACCAAACGCAAGCACTTCCTCGCGCTTTAATGAATATTGATCCATAACAAATTGCAATCCGTTTCCTTTGGAAACTCCGGCATTCATAACTTCCAAAAAAGTTTTAAGCGTCAGCGCCATGTAAATACTATTCCCAAACCGCTCGTCAATTTTTAAGCGCAGGCTTTCCAATACGTCAGGTTCCGCCAGAAACATCGCTTTGATGCAGCCGTCAAGATCGGGGCGGCTAAGGATTTCCTTGAGATCGCCAAGCACCGCCCGCCTTCCAGCGTGGTTAAAGTACATTTCGCGTTCAGGGCTTTCGCTTTCAGTTATTATTACGGTTTTATTTTTTTCTTTATCGCTTGGGAAAAACACCTGACAATAAACACTTAAATCTTTTGCAAGCCTGGCGCAAAAAGAAGCAACTTCCTTGTCAAGCAAAATCGTACGAACAGGGCGGTCTTCAGGCATATCAAAAATCATCGCTCCGTTACAATAGATCATCAGCCCTTCAATTCCTAAAGCCGCACGAAACGGCTCCGCGCTGTCCACCGTCCGCCCTGTGTTGATGATGACTTTTAGCCCACACTCGCTGCACGCTTTTACGGCGCGAATTGTGCGCTCGTTTAACTTTCCACCTGGGGCTAACGCTGTGCCGTCCAAATCCAAAACTATTGCCTTTATGTTCTCCGCATTTGCTGTGATTGACATAACGACACTATAAAATAAAAACCGTAATAATGACAGGTGCGCAATGTGAACGCGCTGGCGGCTCGCTTATCCCTTCAAATCTCCATGTTGACAAACCGGCGTGCTTCATGGGAAAACTAAAGCCAGCCATAAAAGCTGTCCAATCAAAGCTACCTGTATGGAGACAAAACACTTGAAAAAACACTTATCGCGAATTTCTACACCGAACACTTTAACATCGCGCATTTTCACACCGCGCACTTTCACGGCGGTCTGCGTTTTTGCCGCCTTCGTTTTTGCATCATGCGTTGAGCGGGAGCAGAACGAACTTGGCGCTGAATATGACGGCGCGGCAATCGCCGCTGCAAGAATTTTTACCGATGCTGGCTTGCTCCAATTCCAGCAGCCCATTCCCGCACCAGACTTTTCGCTGCAAACAGCGGGCGGCGATGGGGAGACCCTTGCGTTAAGCGACTTGCACGGAAGGGTGGTTGTACTCAATTTTTGGGCTTCGTGGTGTCCGAATTGCCGCGCCGAAAAGCCTTCTTTGCAAGCGCTCCACAGCCGCTATTCTGACGAAGACTTGACGATTCTGGCGGTGAATGTGCAGGAAAATGCCGGGCATGTGCAGGCGTATCTTGCGGATAATGGGCTGACATTTCCGGTTGTTCTTGACGAAAACGGAGTTGCGGCAAGCATTTTCGGGGTTAATGCGCTGCCGACAAGCTTTATTATCAATAGGGATGGAGATATTGCGGCGGGGGTGCTCGGGAGAGTGGACTGGGATAGCCCGAACGCACACGCGATGTTTGAGTATTTGATGAGGTAAAAAAGATGCCGTCGCCGAAAGGAGGAAAACGGCGACGGCACGAACTAATTTGGAGGAGATCCAGAAAGAAGGCACTCAGTTAATCTGGTGTTTTACCCTGCTTTTACTATACAACAAGCTATTGCACCCAAGGTTACATCTTTTCCTCATTGTAATGCTGATGGCAGGGCATTATGCAATCACAAAAGCCACAGGTAGCGAACACCTGTGGAAAGCCTGATGTTCGCAAGGGCATCCGGTCTGAACCTGAAATCAAGACCTTCAGAGCGCTGGTGTGACTGCCACGCAAGTTCGCCGAAGAAGGAAAGTCCGCCCGGCCCTATGCGAATGGGGGCAAACGCCGCTGAAGCGCCAACTTCCCATTGCCAGCCGCCCACATACTGCCTTAAACCGTTACTCATTTCCAAAGCCGGCTGCCCGAAAGTGAACGCGGGACCTGCAAAGACCTGGAATCTGTCTGTTCCCAAAGCCAGTGTAAACGGCAGGCGAAAAACACCCAGCGAATTATCCCACTGCGGGCGCAATTCAATGCTTATCCGCGTTTCATTCCATTTGTAGCCGGCGGAAAGCATCCCTGAAAAGCCGCGAAATGCCTGTGGTGCGCCTTCCGCGCCGCCCAGCCAGCTCCATGCAGCACCAGCGCCCGCGAAAAAGCCGGAATCGCCCCAATTGCGGGGAGAGCGCGCTGATGCAATTGCTTCGTTTGGTACGCCGCCGGGCAAAAAAGTGTGTCCGGCACCTGCTGCTGCGGGGCTTCCGCCCGGATTGCCGGGGCTTGTGTTTGGGCTTGCGGCGGCGATGTGGCGGGTATCCGGAGGAAGGACACGCCCCGCGCTTCTAAAGGTGCGCTGCCAGAAAGATTCGTCCAGCCCGGAAACTATAACACCTGTATTTGGTCCGGCAGAGGCGGAATGGATAAACCTGCCGCCGCCCGCATATATGCCGACATGGGAAACCCTTGACCCGGCAGTTACGAAAAACAAAAGGTCGCCAGGCTGAAGCTGAGCTCGCGGGATACGGTATGCCCAGTTGTACATGGCAAGGGATGTTCTTGGCGTATTGTAGCGAAGCGCTTCCCGAAAAACTGTGTAAATCAAACCTGAACAGTCCATGCCCCTGCGGTCAGTTCCGCCCCAGCGATAAGGAACCCCCAAAAACGACTGCGCCGTCGAAAGCACTCGCTGGCGGGCATCGGCGGGGTTTATACCGCGCATCGACAGCGAAGCTTCGTGAATGGGAACCGCTGCATAAAGACCTGGCGCCAAAAGCAGCATAATAACTATTAAAAGCCGGCACTTTGTGCCTAATATTTGTTTCATCATTAAACTTATCGGCACATATAAAGATAGCCCAACTATCCACTTTTATCAATAAAGCGGTGCGATAAACTTCAACAAAGGTATTCCATCTCACCGCTGACAGCCTTTGCACCGCCGATTGACAAAACTTTCAAAAACCGCTACCATGTCAACCTGCGCTTGAGTATTCTGCGCAGGTTCCGTGCGGTCCTAGCCGCAGCAGTGACAGCAAAACTGCTTAGGATGTACCTTGAGTCCTTGGCGGAATCTTGGCTTTGCAAGAAGCCTAACTTCCTAAGTCCTTTGGAAGTTATTCTAACAGTATCGGGTATTCCAGGAGGAATGTATGAGCGCCAGTATAAGGCTCAAAAGATTTGGATCGAAAAAACGCCCTTATTATCGCATTGTGGTGATTGATTCACGGGCACCCAGAAACGGGAGAACCATTGAGGAAGTTGGACTTTACCACCCCATCGAAGTTGAGGAAAAGCAGATTTCCTTTGATGCGGAAAAGGTTCGCTCGTGGCTGGACAAAGGCGCTAAAGTAAGCGACACCGTCCGCAGCATCCTAAACAAAAAGAACTTCAAACTGGGTTAATACGCCTCCCGGAGGACAAAAATGGAAAAAGATCTCGTTGAATATATAGCGAAGTCGCTTGTGGATGATCCGTCTGCGGTGAACGTCGCGGTTGTGGAAGGCGAACGTTCTACTATACTGGAACTGCGGGTAGCCCCGGAAGACATAGGCAAGGTGATAGGCAAACAGGGACGCATTGCAAAGGCGATGCGCACAGTTCTGCAAGCGGCGACCGCAAAATCCGGCAAAAACACGACGCTTGAGATATTGGACTGAAATCCGGCTTTGCATTGAAATCGCGCTTTGTCATCGGCATTATTGGCTCTCACTACGCCTTAAATGGCTTTGTGAAGGTCAAACCGCTGTCAGGCGAAATGGCGCATTTTTTTCGCCTTAAAACCGTAACTTTAAGGAAAGACGGCGCGGAAAAGGATCATACCGTTGCAGAAATTGCCCCGTATGGAAACCTGCTCATTATGCGCTTTGACGGCGTAAACAGCCCCGAAGCGGCGCGGCTTTTGAACGGGGCGGAGATTATCGTTGACCGCGAATATGCCGCACCCCTGAACGAAGGTGAGTTTTATGTGGAAGACCTTAAAGGCATCGCCGTTCTTACAACGGAAGGCTTAAGTGTCGGGCACATCCATGACGTGATTGAAGGCGGCGGCGGACAGCTTGCAGAAATTACGCTTGCTTCAGGTGAAAAGCGGCTTGCCCCTTTCAGAAACGAGTTTTTTGGCGAGGTAAACCTTAAAGACGGCACAATAATCCTTAAAGAGCCGTGGGTTTTGGAATAAACCATGAAATACACTGTTTTAAGCCTTTTCCCCGAAATCTGTGACGCTTATTTTGCCAGTTCCATCATGGCAAAGGCGGTAAAATCAGGCATCATCGAATACTGTGCTATAAACATTCGCGATCATGCCTTTGACAAACACCGCACCTGCGATGATTCTCCTTACGGCGGAGGTGCTGGAATGCTTATGCTTGCCGAACCTTTGGGCAAGGCGCTGGTCGCCGCGGGGAAACAACCTCGCAGCCTTGAGAATAATTCCTGCTCCCCATACACAATATATCTATCCCCATCCGGCCGCCCTTTCTCCCAGTCTGTCGCAAAGGAACTTATCGCGCACAAAGAACTCATCCTCATTTGCGGGCGCTACGAAGGCATAGACCAGCGCATTATCGACACTTACGTTGACGATGAAATTTCGGTGGGCGATTACGTGCTTTCTTCCGGGGAAGTAGCCGCTCTTATTTTGATTGACTCAACGTACCGGCTTTTGGAGCAGGTAATTACGCCTGCCTCGCTTGTGGAGGAGAGTTTTTCTGACGGGCTTTTGGAGTACCCCCAGTATACACGCCCTGAAGTTTATGATACAATGAGGGTTCCTGAAGTTCTGCTTTCAGGACACCACGAAAATATACGGCGTTGGCGTTTAGAAAAAAGAGTGGAGAAAACTCTTGCCGTGCGGCAGGATTTGATTCGCGCAGGCGAAGAACGCTGCCTTTTTGACGAGGAAACCCGTAAAATTATAGAGAGAAAACGCCGCGAAAAAGACGGCGAGGGGGAAAGATGAACGAGATTAGGGCAATTGAAGCTACCCAGATGAAGTCAGAGCTGGATACCTTTAAGGTGGGCGATACGGTCAAAGTCCACTTTAAGATTGTCGAAGGCAAAACGGAGCGTATCCAAATTTATGAGGGACTTGTAATCGCCATAAAAAACTCCCGTGTCGGCAAAACGTTTATTGTCCGCAAGAACTCCTACGGCGTAGGGGTGGAAAGGGTGTTTCCCCTTCATTCACCGCGCATCGCCAAAGTTGAAGTTGTCAGGCCGGGAAAAGTGCGCCGCGCGAAACTTTACTACATTCGCGGCAAAATCGGCAAAGCTGCCAAGATCAAAGAGCTTATAGTCTCCCGCAAAGAGAAAGAACGCTCGGCTCTGGCGGCGGCGGCGAAAAAGTCCGCAGCCCTTGCCGCCGTTGAAGAAGCCGCTGCCCCGCTTGCGGTTCAAGAAACCGCAGTGAATGAACCCGCCGCACAAGTTGCCGTTCAGGAAGCGGCGGCCCAAGAGACGTTGTCTCAAGAGACCGCAGTGCAAGCCGCAGACGGCTCGCCGGAAAAAGCTTAAAACTTGCGAGTGCTGTGAGTGCCGGGGCGATAGGTTTGGGTGAATTGCGAGCTCAGGCTTTGCCTGTCTCAAATAGCGGGCATTCCCCTCAGGGAAACTCCGCTGGTGGTGCCGCGCTTCGTCCTGCCGTTCCGCTTGGGCAAGCGCAGCCGTTTTCTTCAACCGGCGTTCCTTCAGCTGGAGCGTCGGTGGCGAGCCCCTTTCCCAATCCAGCTTTAATCCCGGCGGCGGAACTTCTTCGCCAAACCGCAATCGCGCTCAACCTGCCTGTCGATTCATTAAGCGTTTCCCTTCTTGCCTTTGCCCGCTTTTTCTCCCTTACCCCAAACCCGGCTGTTTTAGCCGCATTGCGTCGTGAAGTCCTTTCTTCGCAAGTTAACAACTTGCCCGTTCGTTCTTCGCCGCTGTCTCAAGCGGGAACCGCCGCCGAAGCCGCTTCACTTGAGGCGAAGGCAATGGCTGTTGCCGCCGCTTTTGACAAGGGAGTCTCTTTAACCGCCGAGGCTCTTGCACGCTACGCCCGTTTAATGCAGCCGCCCCACACCGAAGGCGGAGAAAGCGGCGGAGGTTCAGGCGCGGATTCGCATGGCGATTTGTGCGCGAACTCAGGCAGTGGTTCGGGTGCAGGCGGCGGCAGAAACAATAGGGAGGAACTTCCGAACGCTCAAGAATTGGAAGCGCTAGCCGGAGAACCTGAAAACGATGACGACCTCTTAAAACTGTTGAATAAAGTACCGGGAAAGAACGGTCAATATTGGGCGGTGTTTCCCTTTAGCATAACTGTACGAGCCACAGAATTGGCTGTTATTTTGCGAGTATTGAATGGAGAGAGCTTGTACGCGCATGATAACGAGCAAGTAATTGTTGATGTTTGCGGCGCAAAAAGGCAGTACCGCTGTTTTTTGAACAAAAACAACGGCAAACTTTGCGCGGACATACTGGTATTTCCGGAATTGTCTTCTGCAGCCCTTAA
This sequence comes from Treponema sp., assembly GCA_031256655.1. Lineage (GTDB taxonomy): Bacteria > Spirochaetota > Spirochaetia > Treponematales > Breznakiellaceae > WRKT01. Next base: position 5,613 of record JAIRQD010000069.1, on the reverse strand, counting down.
AACACTGTCCAAACGCGCGAACCGTTTTTTAACAAAAAATGCCGCTTTATTTACAAGCGGCATAAGCGCAGACGGAAAGCCACAGGGAAACCCCAAGGGAAACTCTGTCGTTTTCGATGAAGGTTCTGTTCAAAATGGAGGGCATCAATCCTTGTGGTTTCAAGATTACGCAAGAATGTCCAAGTCTTCCATTGACGAAGCGGTGTAAATTTAATACCGTGAAAAGAGCATCTGCCGTTTCGTACAAGCAGGAAGAGGGTGTTCCCCGCCTGTTGATAAAAGGCAGAGGCCATGAAGCTGAGCGAATTATTGAAATAGCAAAAGCGTCAGGCATCGAAGTTGTGGAAGACTCAGCCCTTGCGGCTATGCTTGATTCAGGAGTTAAACCGGGGGATTTTATTCCTTTCTGGTGCTGGGAAGCGACAGCAAAGATTCTCGCGTTTGTTCTTTCGGAGGAAGAAAAAAAATGAAAAAAATTGCGGTAAAAGATATACAAGTTGGGACCATATTTTCCGACCCCGTCTACATCGAAGGGAATAACCTCTTTGTCCCTGCAGGTGTTGCCATACGAAAAAAAGACCTTGCAAAAATACAATCATGGGGCGTTGAAACGCTGGAAACAGACGGCCGCCCCATAGACCCATCTGCGGTATCTCGCGAAAAACCCGCCGCGGCAAGCAAGGGAGCGCCTGAGGAAGAAACTACGGGAGGTAATACCGGAAACACCTCAAGCGTGACCTCCCTTCCGGAAATACAGGAAGATTCACCGGTCTATAGAAGTTACATGGAAAATATACAGCGCATGGATGAAATCTGCACAAGCATCGCCGATTCTGTAAGCGTAGAACCCCGCGCTATTGATAACATTGCATCGCGTATTTTACAGGCCGTGAGGGAACAGCGAGATTCCTACGTCAGCTTCATCCTTGGCGGGAAAATTCAAAACTTTGCCATGGCTAAAAGCCTCGTGAACACTGCTATTCTTTCGACCCTTATCGCGCTTGAGTTGAGGCTTTCTAACCACAAAGTGCTGCAAATAACAACGGGCGCCCTCCTTCACGATGTTGGGATGTCAAGAATACCAAAAGAAATTGTGGAGAAACGGGGAGGACTGTCTGAGGCGGAATTGCAGCGCATTCAGTCCCACGCATTGTATGCCTATAAAATTGTGACAAAGGAACTGCTTTACCCTGAAGATATTGGCCTCATCGCCTTACAGCACCACGAACGCTGGGATGGGGAAGGTTATCCGCGCCGACTTTCAGGAGCCGCAATCGATTTGGGCGCGCGCATTGTGTCTGTGGCGGACGCGTTTGAGGCGATGGTCAGCCACAAGCCTTACCGCAACTCACTGATTGGTTATCAGGCGATGAAAAACCTTTTGTCCGACAACTTGCGCCGCTTTGACCCGGACGTGATTAAAGCATTCATACAGACAATGGGCATTTACCCAATCGGCTCTATAGTCCTGCTTAACTCAGGCGCTATGGCGCGCGTTACCAACGTGCAAAAAACAGCCCCTCTGCGCCCTGAAATAAAAATCCTCATCGATGAGTTCGGAACGGTTTACAAAAACGACGAAGGGGATGATATCGACCTTTTTACGGAAAAAAGTTTGTATATCGCGCGCGCGGTTGACCCAAAAGAAGCGGCGAGCAGGCATGCCTAAAAAAGGGCGGGAAGGGGAAGCTCAGGCGGCTGCTTTTCTTGAAAAAAAAGGAATGCAAATCGTAGAGCAGAACTTCCGCCACAGCCGGGGTGAAGTTGACATTATCGCTTTGGACGGGGATACGCTTGTTTTCGTAGAAGTAAAATCCTGGCAAGCTTACGGCATTGACGCCCTTGAATACGCTATTGACAACAAAAAACGACGGAAGATCATAGAAACCTCTAAGTATTTTCTCTCTTTACATCGAGAATATAAGTATATGATTATCCGTTTTGATGTTGTTTTTATCTCCTCTGCTAAAATCATCCATCTTGCATCGGCCTTCACGGAGGGTGTATGATTAAGGCAGGGCGCAAAACTCAGCTAATTTTTCTCAGAGAAGAAGGTTCTGAGCTTACAAAACTGGAAGTTTTGCGCCAGAAGATTAACAGCGAGGATTATTTGCACGAGGCTATACAGCGAATAGCTTTAATAATAAGCAATGAACTCCTTGACATACCTCAGGGGGGAAGCTCTTATGAGCGACAACGCAGAAGCCGGCAGTGGCGCAAGAAATAATCGCAGAAAGCGCAACAAACGGCGAAAAAATGCCGGAAACGCCCGCCGTGAAGCAGGCGGTAACAGCGTATCCGGTGGGAACGGCGGATCGGGAAGCGGCGGCTTATCAGCCGGCAGCTTATCAGGCAGCGGCGGGCACTTTTCCCATGAAGGGCAAAAGAACTCGAAACAGCGCGTCGGCAAGGAGAACCGCAAGAAATGGGCAAACGCCCAATCAGGCGGTGATAGTTCCAAACGGGGAAACAGGCAAGACCAGCAGAAAAAAAGCGGGGAAATCTTCCGCCGCTCAAGCGGGTTGGCTCAAGAGCGGCTTAAATGGGTGCCGCCTGAGATTAATACAGAACCCTTGCCTGTACACAATTGCCCGTGGTGCGGAAAGCCGATACGGGAAATTGCGTTTGCCATGACTGACAAAAGCTCAGGCGCACCCGTGCATTTTGAGTGCGTTGCAGAGCGGCTTTCTGAAAGGGAAGGGTTAGAAAAAGGTGATGTTATCACCTATATCGGCGGAGGACGTTTTGGCGTGGTTTGCTTTAACGGCAACGAAGGCTCACCTCTTTCGCGCCGAACTTTTAAGATAAAAAAAATCATAGAATGGGAAGACAAAGATAAGCGCTCCGATTGGCGCGTTTTAATCTGCGACAGGTATTCAATAACGTGACAAACACAGAGTTAATGAGGGCGATTGAAAATTTCGAGGAAAAAAGGGATTTTTTCAGCCAGCCAAAAATAATTGAAAACTATTCCCTTTTAAACGAAATGGGAGTTTTTGATCACGTAAGTTATCTGGAGCGGGAAATTAAAACGTTTAAAAATCTTTTTGTCAGCATGTTGGATGTTTTTGCCCACACAACAATAGAAAAAATCATTGATGCTGCCGTTTTGCAAGTTTCCAATTATTCATTGCCTTCATCAATTGTTTTTCTGTGGAAGCCGCTGCAATATCGCGAGAAAATAGCCGTCAAAGCTTACAAAAAATACAAGCCTGTGGATTTGAAACTAAGCATCAACAACATAAACGAATTTGAGCTGTTTTTTAAGAAGTACTCAAAACCCATTGATTATAAGCTTTTTTCGTATGAATTTGGAAACAATCAAGCGCTTAAAGATTTTGACCACTTAAACCCTTCGCTCATCATTCCCATTCTTGGTCCTTCAAGCGAGCTTTACGGCATGGTGCTTATGGGGAAAAAAGTGATGGGCGAAGAATACGGGATTGCGGAACTTACATTCATACACCACCTGATGTCGTTCGTTTCAATTGCAATTCAGAATAACCTGCATTATGAGCACTCGTTACGGGATGGCAAAACCGGGCTTTTCAACAGCGGCTTTTTTATAACGCGCTTGAACGAAGAAATCGTACGAACAAAACGCATCGGAACAGAATCATCAGTTGTAATTCTTGACGTTGACCGTTTCAAAAGAATTAACGACGCATTCGGACACATCGCAGGAGACAGAGTTTTGGAGGATCTTGCCGTTACCATAAAACAGGTGATTAGGGGAAATGATGTGCCTTCACGTTTTGGCGGCGAGGAATTTACCTTGCTGCTGCCTGATTCGAATAGATTTCAAGCGTTCCAAATGGCTGAACGGCTTCGGGAAATTGTGTCGCAGATGAAGGTTGCATGGGAGCCGCCGCTGCCGCAGATAACTATCAGTCTTGGCATATTTACCTTTGGCAAAGATACTGATTTGTCCGCTGCCGATATTATTGGACGGGCGGATGAGGCGCTTTATATGTCAAAAGAACTTGGGCGAAACCGCAGCACCGAATGGGGCAGAGGTCTTTTATCGAAAATTAACCTCAAACTGCAACAGGACTCAGATAACAAAATTCTGGTTGTCAATGAGTAAAATCGTAAACGCTTAAAACGTCATATTCTAAATTGCGCCGCATGGTGCGGAAATTAGCTGATTTTTTTCTTTTTGGAAGACAGATCGCGCTTTTTCACTTTCTCTGTTTTTAAAAGATACTTGTAATCAAAATCCAGAGTGCTGCCCAAACTTTTAAGCGTTTTTATGTGGTCAAGCCTTTGGCTGTCATGCCTGGGGTTGTTCATCATCAGTTCCGGCGCAACATGTACAATATATTGCGGGGCTTGCTGCCCGTAAAACTCTATTCCGTCTTCTGCGGCGTACGATTTGTGGTGCGGGCAAGCTAGAGGAAAATCTTTTTCAGGCAGGGATTTGGACGCATAAAAGCGGGGAATCCCGGAGCTGGTAACCCAATAAGCGGTATAACGCTCGCCCATTTCGGTGTTACGTTTGTCCCAGGAAAGCAAAAGCAAGCCATTTCGCTGTAGAAGCGGGCGGTAATCGGTAACGTCTTGGGGCAAAGGTTTTCCGGGGGCAGCCTCTAGCCAGCCGCTTGAAAGGCTTGTCCGCACAGCACGGCAAGCGGCATCGGATGAAAAAGGGACAAATCTTTCGGCAAGACTTGAGGAAGCGGCGTTCATTGCACAAGCGGGCGGGCGGAACGGGATTATACGCACATGAGAAGGGGAAGGCGTTTGATTGGGTGCCTTTTCACTTGGCAGGCTTTTGTTTGCCTTGCTGTCGAGAGCCGAAAGCTCTTCTGCCAACAATTGCAACCTCTGCGACTCTTTAATAAGCGAACTGATGATTTCAGGCAGCGTATGTTTTTTGTTCATATTTTTACCTATGCCACAATGGACTTGTTCGGCAGCCCGATTGGTGCCGCGACAAGTCTTGCAAAATACCGCGTATTTTGCTGTTGTATAACTGAAGTTTACTAACAACTCTAATATAGCAATTATCGCAAAAAAAGTCTATGGGTTGGGTATTTTATGCTTAAAATAATCCATCAGTGGACAAACAGTGGGATAAATTTATCCGGCTTCAGGCATTTTTTAGCGGACGACGGGAGTCGAACCCGCGTCACAAGCTTGGGAAGCTTGGATAATGCCGTTATATGACGTCCGCATTAGTCATTGTCAGGCGCCGATCAGATTTGAACTGATGCATAACGGTTTTGCAGACCGCTCCCTTACCGCTTGGGTACGGCGCCATGGATGGTCATAAGGGTAGCAAAAATTGCCTGCCTTGTCTAGGGAATCACTGATTAATTCCACAGAAATCAATTTTTAAGGCATTTCTTGAGAAGGCTGCAGAACAACGGCATTGTCGGGCGTCTTCGCCAAATCGACAGAATACACAGAGATATGGGCTTGCAAGCCTAAGCGTCAATTTAAAATAAGCACCACGTCATATATTTTGATAGGGCGTTTGCTATAATGGCTATAATTCTCAATGAGCCAAACAGAGGAGAAGTAGTCAAGTTGACATGGAAAAAGCACTTAAAATTGCCTGCAAATATAAAATTTATGCCTACGATGCATATTACTTGGAAGTAGCATATA
>JAIRQD010000061.1:0-10663 GCA_031256655.1 Treponema sp. | reverse complement strand
GATAAGCCTTTATTCACTTTCATCAGGCGATTATCAGCATCTGGACAACTTAATAGACAACTTAAACAATACGTATCGAAGTGAAAAAGTTTCGTTTCAGCTCCCGTCTCTTAAGGTTTCCGGTTTTTCCCTTGATCTTTTGGAAAAGATTTCTGATGTCCGAAAAAGCGGGCTTACGTTTGCGATTGAAACCCCAAGTGAGTTCGGGCAAATGGCAATTAACAAAATGGTATCGGAGGAAAATGTTGTCGCGATTTTGAAAGAAGCAAAACGGCGCGGCTGGAAAGGGGCAAAGTTTTATTTTATGATTGGGCTTCCGCTGGAATTTTTGGAAAGCGAAAATCAGGCGGAAGGGATTAAACCGGAAGAAGAAGAAATTGCCATTTTTGTGGAGCGGGTTGCGAAAAAAGCCGGGATGACTTTTAACATAAACGTAGGGACATTTGTGCCGAAATCGCACACACCATTTCAATGGGCAGGGCAATTGGACAGTGAAACGGCTTTTAGAAAGCTCATGTACATTAAAAACAGGTTAAAAGCGCAAGGGCACAAAGTGGGCGTCCAAGACCCGTTTGTTTCGCTGGTGGAAGGTTTAATAAGCAGGGGAGATGAAAGGGTGGGGGAGCTTTTTTTGAAAGCCTTCCTGAGTGGGTGCAGACTTGACGCATGGAGTGAATATTTTAACAAGGATGTTTGGAAAAGTTTAATTGAAGAAAATAAAGCTTTGTGTGAGGAAGTTCTTAAAAACAAAAAATCTTCCGGCGAAACACCATGGTCGTGCGTTTCCTCATTAATTTCATCCGCCTATCAAGAAAAAGAGATAAAAAAGTCAAAATACGTAGAAATTACTTCACCATGTATAAATAACTGTACAAATCCTTGCGGAATATGTAGTAAAAATAGGCAAATCGTACAAAATAATATACAATATGAAGTAATTTCTAATGAAAAACCTCAAGTTGTTGAGCTTTTGAAAACGCCGAATCCTCCAACGTTTCGCCTTCTTTTTTCGTTTTCCAAGCAAGGAACCGCTGTATTATTACCTCATCTTGCATTATTGGAAGTTTTTTCCTTTGCCTTCACCCGCGCTTTAATCCCGGTTTCCTACACGCAGGGTTTTAATCCGCTTCCGCGCCTTGACATCGCTTCACCGCTTTCACTAGGGATACGCGCCTGTGGGGAAATTGCCACCGTGGATACCGGTGAGTTTTTCCCTGCTGAAAACTTTAAAGAAAAACTAAACTGCCAGCTTCCTGAAGGCTTAGAAATTGCCGAGGTGAGTAACATTTCAATCCCTTTTGGCGCGAAAAAGCATTCGGTTTGCTCGCTCCTTTGGGGGTATTCCTACAGCGGCGAAAACGGCGGCATTGACTTTGTTAAAGCGGACAAAGAAAAAGCGTATCGCTTTTCACGTTCAGGTGAAGGCGGGAGCGTTTTTGGTTTACAGCGGCTGGAGGTGCTTGCAAAGCCCGCTGGCGGGGAAAACGCAAGTGTCGGGGAAGACAAAGGTCTCTCGTACTTTGAAGCTTATCGCAGACTGTATAATTAGAGTAAAAACACTGTCTGTCACTTTCTTGACATTCGTTTGCGCCATACTTTCTCCTGTCGTTGCCATTACATTAGTAGACAGAACACACATTATGCTTAGTTCTATGTACAGATTTTCGCCCCCTCCCTTCTTAAGCCTCTGCCACAACAACGCCGCTACTTTCTTTTGGTGTTTTGTTTTAGTTCACGTTTGAGAAATTACTTTACAGCGTATGATATTGTAAACAGAATCAGTCCAGCCGCATCTCCAGTAATACAAATGCCGTTTGCGTCTGCTCATTGAAGTACTGTTCGGCGATCCTGTAGTTCACTCGCTCAAATGCCTCAGTTCTTATGCGGCTGTCGATCATCGTTCTGGTGTCGCCTGTGACTGCGATTATTTCGCTTACGATCCGTATCATAATCTGATCGGCAAGCCTCGCCGCCGCACCGGCTTCCGCCAAACGAAGGGCGACATCACTTGAGGCAAAGGTTTTTTCCCCGGTAGCGAAAATGTAACCTTCCCTTCTTGGCGGGTTAAGGTACCAGTCCGGGTAGTTGGCCGGGTCAGGTCTTGGCGTAGACCGCGCTGCGGCTCTGCCTGCGCGTACAAGGGTCTCTACGTTCTCAGGGATCGCCTCATTGGGAAACTCACCATAGCGGATAGTCGTGCCTGAAAATATCTGCGGCAGAGGCAACTGCTCCTCGCCAATACCGGCTGTGCGGACGAGTTCCTCCGTGATTATCCCTTGCCCTGGAATCACCCTTCCCTCCACCGATTACCGTATTTGAAAAGCTCATGCTTGATATGCCAACCATTTCCATTGTCGTTATTATGTCTATGCTGAACGATAACCTGCCATCGGGCTGCACAAGGGTTGGCCAAGGGGTGAACCACTCCTCGCCGTCGTCAGCGAAGTTCCAAGTGTAGAACCCATCGCTGATTCTCACCAATTGCGGTCTGCCGGATCCTGAGTCGGTCATATGGAATATCCCGTCGAATTCCGGACCGCCCCTCACCGAGCGTGGCAACGGTGTGAGTGTCCCATACACCAGAATGCCGGTGAGTCTGCCGTGCTCGATGGTGAAACCGCCCCAGTGGAAAGTTCCGTCGTTACTCATATTTCCTCTTATCGACATGCTCTCCGGGCTGGAAATATTACCATCGCAGTCGATGAAAAGCTCAATCCCCGTGACCGGGTCAAAAAGAAAGCCGTCCTCAACACTGACGACAACACCGGTGTATCGGAATGTGATCTCCTGCCTAAGCTCTACACCGGCCGCGGCGAAGGCCTGCTCCGTCTCGATGTCCCGGAACGTTCTGGTAAAGTCGTACTGGTACCATCCGTTAGCCAGGGGCAGCAGGTTCGACCGTGGGATATCGTCCTCTGTTCGCGGCTGTACCGCGGCGCAGGAAAGCGATAACAAAACAATAGCCGAAACGATGGCTGCGAAAATGGTGGATCTCATGCGGGGTATTCTACCGAATTAAAACTTCTTTGAAAAGACCCTGCCCAGATTGACAAATTACCCTCCCCGTGATAAAACCGTACAGGATTTTTCAATGGTAGTAATGGTGCGGCAGGATGTGCCGAGGGAAAAAATAGATCACCTTATCGGGTGGCTTGAGGGAAAAAATTTAATCGTGCGCGAGTTCCGCGGGCAACAGCAAATTGTGCTGGGGCTTATCGGAGACACAAAGTCCATCGACATTGACATGGTAAAGAGCCTTGAAATTGTTGAGTCTGTTGCGGAAATGACAGACACGTTTAAGGCAAGCAACAGAAAAATACATCCTGATGATTCAGTAATTGCTGTGAAGCCCGGGCTTACCATAGGCGGTGGAAACTTTGCCTTGATTGCGGGTCCCTGCTCGGTGGAAAGCCGCGAGCAGATTGTCTATGTCGCTGAAGAAGTTAAATCTGCGGGCGCGCAGTTTTTGCGCGGAGGCGCGTTTAAACCCCGCACTTCCCCTTACGATTTTCAGGGCTTGGGCGAAGAAGGACTTGATCTTTTGGTTGAAGCGCGCAAAGCCACGGGGCTTCCAATCGTCACTGAACTCATGGACTTACGAAGCCTTGATTTGTTTATCGAAAAAGAAATTGATGTGATTCAGGTTGGCGCGCGCAACACGCAAAATTACGATTTACTCAAAGAGCTTGGCAAGGTAAAAAACGCGATTTTGTTAAAGCGCGGACTTGCAGGTACAATAAAAGAGCTTTTGATGAGCGCTGAATACATAATGGCGAATGGAAACGAAAACGTCATTCTTTGCGAGCGCGGCATCCGCACGTATGAATATGCATACACCCGCAACACCCTCGATCTGTCGGCGGTTCCAGTCCTAAAAAGCCTGACGCATCTTCCTGTGGTGGTAGATCCCAGCCACGGAACCGGGCGCGCGGACATGGTTCCTTCCATGTCGCTTGCGGCGGCCGCTGCCGGAGCGGACGGTATCATTGTTGAGGTGCACAACGACCCGCCGCACGCCCTTTGTGACGGCGTTCAAGCTCTTACACCGAGTGAGTTCCGCAGCCTGGTTGAAAAAATCAGGAAAATCCGCGAGGCGCTTGCTTGACGTCCGGCGCTAATGCGACGTCAGACATATTAGTGTCGGACGTCACTAATATGTCTGTTATCCCCGTAAACGCCATTGTTGATACCGAAGAAAACGGGCGTTACAATGTTTATTTGGCGGCAGGTCTTTTATCCGCCATCGGCAAAAAAGCGGTTGAAGTTTTTCCGCGCGCGAAAACTGTCGCCGTTGTGACTGACGAAACGGTAAAAGCCCTTTACGCAGCCGAGGTTGTGCGCCTTCTTGAAAAAGAAGGCTTTCACGTCATCTGCTTTTCCCTGCCAAGCGGCGAAGCATCCAAAACACCTGAAAGCTATATCGCCTTGCTTAACTGGCTTTGCGAAAACCGCCTCACGCGCAGTGACGCGATCATAGCGCTTGGCGGCGGTGTGATCGGCGACCTTGCAGGTTTCGCCGCCGCAACGTATCTGCGCGGGATACCTGTCATGCAGGTTCCGACAACGCTTCTTGCGATGGTTGATTCATCAGTTGGCGGCAAAACCGGCATCGACTTGCCCGCGGGGAAAAACCTTGCTGGCGCTTTTTACCAGCCGTCCGCCGTTTTATGCGACACTACCCTTTTACAGACGCTCCCTCCTGATGTGTTTGCCGATGGCTGTGCGGAAGTTATAAAGTACGGCATGATACGGGACGGCGATTTGCTAGAAAAACTAGCAAAACTTCCAATTCAAGAGCAACTTTCGGAAGTTATTTCAACGTGCATAACCATCAAACGCGACATCGTGCAAAACGATGTGCGGGATACAGGCGAGCGGCAACTGCTTAACTTCGGGCACTCACTAGCCCACGCCATCGAAAAACTAAGCGCTTATGAAATCTCCCACGGCAAAGCTGTCGCTATTGGCATGGGCATAATGACACGCGCCGCTGAAAGAAAAAAACTCTGCCCGCCTGAATGCAGCGATAAGCTAAAGCACCTGCTTGCGATGTACGGCTTGCCTGATACCCTGCAATCAGCGGGGCTCCCCTACTCTCCAGGCGCCCTGTACGAGGCGGCGTTAAGCGACAAAAAGCGTTCCGGTTCCGGCATCACTGAAATTGTGCCGGTTGCCGTTGGTGAATGTGTATTAAAAACGATGCACATTGATGAACTTTTACATTGGATAGAGCTGGGGTTATCTACATGATAGTTTCGGTAACAAACGGCGCAATTTCAGGGCGTTTAACAGCGATTCCTTCCAAAAGCAGCCTTCACCGCTTGCTCATTTTTGCGGCTTTATCTGACAAGATGACTTTTATAACGTGTGAGGAAACCGAAGCCGAAGACATCCGCGCTACCATCGCCTGCCTTACCGCACTGGGCGCGGAAGTTAAGCGGGAAAAAACAGGCTTTGCCGTAACGCCGATTGATCGCAGCCGCTTAGCGACCGGATCGCAGGAAACGGTGTTTTTGCCCTGCTTGGAAAGTGGATCAACTTTGCGCTTTTTGCTCCCTGTCGCGTGTGCTTTGGGTTTACGCTGCGCCTTTGAAATGAAAGGTCGTTTGCCGCAAAGACCGCTTGCGCCTTTGGATGAGCAATTGCGACGCAATGGAATCAACCTAAGCCATGAGTGTGAAATCCTCCGCTGCGAAGGCGTTTTGCCTCCGGGCGATTACCATATCAGCGGGAACATTTCTTCACAGTACGTCACAGGTCTGCTTATGGCGCTCCCGCTTTTGGATGGCAAAAGTTCCCTGACGGTGAGCGAACCGATTGAGTCCTCTGACTACATCGCCATGACACTTGAAGCGGCTGCCTATTTTGGCGTGAAACCTTCCATTACCGTAAGCCCGCACGAAACCCGTTATGATATTGAAGGGAACGCTTCTTATAAAAGCCCGCTTTCCGTTGCATCGGAAGGTGACTGGTCAAACGCCGCTTTCTGGCTTTGCGCCGGCGCGATGCCCGGCGGCGATGTAACAGTGGGCGGTCTGAAAAAAGACAGCGCTCAAGGCGACAAGGAGATTTGCCGCATACTTTCGCAAATGGGAGCGGAACTAAGTTGGGAAGGAGAAAATATCCGTGTCAAAGAAGGTGAGCGCAACGGAGTGGAAATTGACGTTGGCGCAATTCCTGACCTCGCTCCGGTACTTGCCGCTGTCGCGGCTGCGGGAACGGGAAAAACCGTCATCCGAAACGCCGCGCGCCTTCGTCTAAAGGAATCTGACCGCCTTTTTTCCACAGCTCAAGTGCTTAACTCACTTGGGGCGGACGTGAAGGAAGCCGAAGACGCTCTTTTCATCAACGGGCGGCGAACTCTGAAAGGGGGCGAAGTGGATTCTGCAGGCGATCACCGTATCGCGATGATGGCGGCTATAGCGTCCGCCGCCTGCGAGGAACCTGTGATCATAAACGGAGCGCAAGCGGTGAATAAATCTTACCCCGCTTTCTGGGATGATCTTGCTTCTTTAGGAAAAACCGTTAAGATAAAGGCGTAATTATGGGAAGTGTTTGGAAAAACAGGATAGCTATTTCGATTTTCGGTCAGTCGCACGGAAAGGCTATCGGCGTGACACTTGACGGAATACCTTCAGGCGAACACATTGACATTGAAGAACTTAAAGGTTTTTTGAAGCGGCGCGCTCCCGGCCGTTTTCCGTGGTCTACACCGCGCAAGGAAGCTGACGAACCAGAGTTCCTTTCAGGGCTTAACCACGATGGCTACACTACAGGTTCGCCTATTACCGCAGTCATTTACAACACAAACGTCCGAAGCGCTGACTATGAAGAACTGCGCCGCATTCCACGTCCGGGACACGCCGATTTTGCGGCGTTTGAAAAATACGGTGAATATGTTGACCTGTCAGGCGGCGGGCATTTTTCAGGCAGGCTCACCGCTACCCTCTGCATCGCAGGCGGCTTGTGTCTGCAAATCCTGAAGCGGCGCGGCGTTGCAATCGGCGCGCATATCGCTTCAATAGGCGAAGTGCAAGGCGATCTTTTCGATCCCGTGACAATAGACGCGCAAACGCTCATGGAGCTTACGGAAATGGACTTTCCAGTAATAAATCCGTGCATAAGCCCGCGTATGATAGCCGAAATTGAAAGCGCAAAAGCCGAACAGGATTCGGTTGGCGGCGTTATCGAGTGCGCCGCCGTTGGCGTGCCTTCAGGTCTTGGAAGCCCAATGTTTGGCGGCATGGAAAACCGCATCGCCTCGCTTGCCTTTGCGGTTCCGGCTGTGAAAGGAATTGAGTTTGGCGCGGGTTTTGCCGCCGCGTCCATGCGCGCTAGAGTTACTAATGATCCCTTTTATGTCACCACAGACGAAAATGACGAAAACAAGCGAACGGTAAAAACCCGCCGCAACTGCCACGGCGGCATACTTGGCGGGATCACTTCGGGAATGCCAATCATTTTCCGCGCCGCTATAAAACCCACGCCTTCAATCGCCAAAGAGCAGGAAAGTGTTCATTTGGACAGGCTTGAGCCTGAACTTTTATCCGTGCGGGGAAGACATGACCCCTGCATCGCGCCCCGCGCGGTGCCGTGTATGGAAGCTGTTTTGGCTATTGCAATTTATGACGCAACACTGGAATAATGAGACAAGGAGACAACGATGAGCCATGATAGCATCGAATTGAAAAACTTTCGGGATACAATTGACGGTATTGACGGGGAACTTTTGCGCCTGTTTGAAAAGCGCATGGAAACGGTATCCGAAATTGCTGAATATAAAAAGGCAAACGGAATACCGGTGTTGAACAGACAGCGTGAAAACGAACTTTTAAACGCGATTTCTGAAAAGGCGGATCCGAAAACCGAGCATTATGTCCGCATTCTTTTTAATACTTTGCTTGATTTAAGCCGATCAAGCCAGCGCCGTTTCCTGCGGAGTGAGACTTCCCCGCTACGTTTGAGCGTTCAGTCGGCGATTGCTGACACGCCCAAGCTCTTCCCGGAGCGCGCCACAGTCGCTTGCCAGGGAGTTGAAGGGGCGTATTCGGAACTTGCCGCAACCCGCCTTTTCAAGCAGCCTTCGATTCAATACTTCAAGACGTTTGAAGGTGTTTTTTCGGCAATAGAAAACGGCTTTTGCAATTACGGCGTTTTGCCGCTTGAAAACTCAACAGCCGGTTCTGTGAACAAAGTGTACAATCTCATGCAAACCCAAAATTTTTACATCGTGCGCAGTGTCCGCTTGAAAATCGATCATAACCTTGTGGCTCCCAAAGGTGTCAAGCACGGTGACATTCGCGAGATTGTCTCGCACGAACAGGCTTTCACTCAATGTTCAAGTTTTTTGGAGGCGCTCGGCCTGGGGGTAAAACTTACCACCTGCGAAAACACCGCCGCCGCCGCGGAAATGGTGGCAAACTCACAGCGCCGTGACATCGCCGCAATTTCTTCCCACCGCTGTGTCTCCCTTTATGATCTTGACTGCCTTGAAAAAGACATTCAAGACAGGAGCAACAATTACACCCGCTTCATCTGCATTTCCAAGAACCTTGAAATTTACCCCGGCGCGGATCGCACAAGTATCATCCTTACCGTACCCCACGAACCTGGATCGCTTTACAAAGTGCTTGGGCGTTTTTACGCGCTTGGCATCAACCTTGGCAAACTCGAAAGCCGTCCGGTGCCCGAACGGGATTTTGATTTCATGTTTTACTTAACGCTTGAGACTTCGGTGTATTCTGATGCGCTTGCCGAACTCCTGGAAGATATTAGTGATTTCTCGGTTGAGTTTAAGTATCTTGGCAGTTACAGCGAGGTGCACTGATGCCGCGCTGCGGCTTACTCGGCAGAAAGCTAGTATACAGTTACTCTCCCGCTATTCACAAAGCGTTTGAGTGCGGTTATGACTATGAGCTTTTTGAAGTGGAGCCGGAGGACTTAGCGTCTTTTTTCGCACGTCGGGATCTGCACGGTTTTAACGTAACCAATCCTTACAAGCAGGATGCGCTTGCGTTCTGTGATGAACTTTCCCCCGCCGCGCGCCTTATTGGCAGCGTCAACACAGTGCTTAGAAAACAGGACGGCGGCTATTACGGCGATAACACCGATCTTCACGGCTTTAGCAAAATGCTTTTGTTAAGCGGAATTGAGGTGAAAGGCAAAAAAGCGATTGTGTTCGGTAAAGGTGGAAGTTCGCTTAGTGTTTGCCACGTATTAAAAAACCTTGGCTCAACTGAAATTATTACCTTGTCAAGCAAAGACAATAATCACGATTTTTTGAGCCGGCACTCGGATGCCGCGGTGCTTGTAAACTGCACACCTGTTGGAACGTATCCTGAAACTGAAAAAACGCCGGTTTCCCTTGATTATTTCCCCCTTCTTGAAGGAGTTCTTGACCTCACGTACAACCCCGCCCGCACTCACTTAATGATGGATTCCGCCGAGCGCGGTGTACGGAATACCGGCGGGCTTTCGATGCTGGTTGGACAGGCGGCGGCAGCGGCGAAAATCTTTAGCGGGCGCGAAGTTGACGAGGGCAAAAAACGGGAAGTTTTGAAGATGTTAAGTCTTCGCATGGAAAATATTGTTCTAATCGGGATGCCCGGCTGCGGTAAAACTACAATCGGGCGCTTACTCTCTGAAATTTCAGGCAAACCCCTCATCGACATTGATTCCCAAATTGAAGAGGCGGCGGGAAAGACAATACCTGAAATTTTTTCAAGCGAAGGGGAAACGGCTTTCCGCCGCCTTGAAGCGGACGTTATAAAAAAATACGGCAAAGAATCAGGTTTGATACTCGCGACAGGCGGCGGCTGTGTGACGCAGGAAGAAAACTACCGCCGCCTGCGTCAGAACGCTTCAGTTGTGTTTATCACGCGCAGCATTGAAAAACTTGCACGTGACGGACGCCCGCTTTCGCAGGGCAATCTCTCAAGCCTTTACGAAGATCGCCTTCCGCTTTACCGCCGCTTCGCTGACATCACGGTGGCTAATGATAGCGATGCGCAAACGGCGGCCTTGAAAATACTAACGTCGATTGAAGCGGCAGGAGAGGCTTGACTATGAAAATCCTCGTAATTAACGGTCCTAACCTGAATCTTTTAGGTATACGCGAGACAGAACTTTACGGGAAAGCCGATTACAAGGCGCTTGAGGACTTGATAAGGGAAACTTGTGCTGCCGAGGACATCACTGTGGAAATAATGCAGTCAAACCACGAGGGGGTCATAGTGGACGCGATACAGGGCGCTTACAGGCGCTGTGACGGAATTGTTATCAATCCCGCCGCCTACACGCACACAAGCATCGCGATCCTTGACGCATTGAAAGCCGTCTCGCTCCCCGCTGTCGAAGTGCATATCTCGGACATCAAAATACGGGAGGAGTTCAGGCAGGTTTCCTACCCAGCACTGGCCTGCGTGAAAAGCATCATCGGGCAGGGAATTGACGGATACAGACAGGCGATTTTGTTTTTGAAAGGGCATGTTGCGGGTGGTCACATTCCGTAGTATACTTAACGTGTGAGCATCGCTGTTTTACCACCAACGAACGACTGGATATTCAAGTTGCTTTTTGGCAACGAGCGCAACAAGAGCATGTTGATTGATTTGCTCAAGTCCTTTGTGGATCTTCCGGAGGAGGAATACGAACTAACCTTCAT
>JAIRQD010000119.1:0-12515 GCA_031256655.1 Treponema sp. | reverse complement strand
ATTGTTGCGTGGTATATTCTTAATCACACCAGTTTCGGTAGGTCACTTTACGCCATCGGTGGTAATCAAGAGGCGGCTAACGCAGCAGGGATCGACGTGCGCCGTACCAGATTCATGTGCTACATAGTGAACGGGTGCTTCGTTGGCGTGGCAGGCATTATTTTCATGTCCCGCATAAACGCAGGTATTCCAGGCGCTGCTGTCGGCATGGAGATGGATGTCCTCACAGCCGCCATCATAGGCGGGACAAGCTTTTCAGGCGGAGTCGGGACAGCGGGCGGCACCATAGCGGGGGCATTTATCGTGGGTATTGTCAATAACATCATGGTGCTTGAGGGTATAAACCCACACATCCAACAGATAACCAGGGGGGCTATCATAGTACTCGCTGTAATTCTTGATATACGCACAAAAAACAGACGTGTGGCGGTGACAAAAAAGATCGTATGATGATGTGCCGACCTTGTCCGCCTGATTAAACGGATGCAGACGCGTTGCGTTTGAAATATACTTTTAAAGTCTTATGAGGAAAAGCTTATGAAAAGATTGAGTGGTGTGTTAGTACTAATGGTGCTTCTTTCAGGTTTGTTTTTTGGGTGCGGACGGGACGATCGTCAAAGGGTTGTATTTATTGCCCGTACGCTCGGCGACACATTCCCTGCGTGGTTGCAGGATGCCCTTGAGGTTGAGGCGGCGGCGCTGGGTATCCAGCTTGTTACCCAGAACGGAATGGGCGATGATATGCTTATAGCGGATCTGGTGGATGCCGCTATCGTTGGCGGCTTTGACGTAATTTTGCTGCAACCGCAGAACACCGAAGCGCAGCGCCCACCGGCTGAGCGTGCGGTCAGCGCCGGCATACCCCTGGTAACGGTCAACTTGCGCATACCCGGCATGGAGAACGTCACCCACAGCGTTGACGCGGATCCGTTTGAGCAGGGGGCTGTTGTCGCCCGCTTCGCCGTAGATCAGGTACCCCAGAATGGTCGCGTTGTCATTCTTAACGGTCCGGCGGCGCATCCGCACTCTGAGGAACGGCGCCGCGCGTGGGGCGAGATCTTTTTGGCACAGCGGCCTGACGTAACCGTGCTTGGTGAGGATTTTGCCAACTGGAACAAAGACGAGGCAATGGCGCTCATGGAGACATGGGTGGTAGCCCACGGTCAGATTGATGCCGTCCTTTCCATGAACGACAACATGGCTGCCGGTGCGATTGAAGCCGTAAGAGGCAACCCGCTCTTTTCCAACCTTTTAGTGTATGGTGTAGACGGCACTGCCGAGGCGGCGCTTTTGATTCGGGACGGCTATATGACGGCGACCTCCTTCCAGAACGCCTTTCTCCTCGCCGAGTACAGTATGTCAATTATAAACGCGATCCTCACCGGGGCGCAAATTGGGTTCACCAACATTGACATCGACTGCCCGCTTATCACTGTAGACAATGTCCAAGGACTCATTGACGCACACGTAAGGGCTGGCGCGCTGTAACTAATGCCAGGCGATTCCTGCCGGACTACCCTCGGTGTGTTTCGGCAGGAGCGCTATTTTTTGCGGTGTGGCTGTTCTGCCTCGCCGCGCTACAAGGAGTTCGTAATGATTCTGTACAAAGGGGCGGATGCAGATTTTTCCCTAAAAGGAGAGACCGCCATAATTACAGGGGGAGCGGCGGGAATAGGCTATGCGACAGCTGAGTTCTTTTCCAAGAAAGGGGTAAATCTTGTTCTCGCTGATCTCAGCGAGAACGTTGATGCAGTTGCAAAAAAGCTGGGGCCGAACAACGTGGGACTTCCCGGCGATGTACGCGATGCCGCTTACCGCAACAGCGTAATTGAGGCAGGCGTAGAAGCTTTCGGCAAGATCGATATATTGGTAAATAGCGCCGGGATTGTAGCCCTGGAAAACGCCGAAAGCATCAGCGCTGACATTTGGGACAAAACCATCGCCATAAACCTCACCGCCAGTTTTATGATGGCTCAGGCTTTCGGAGCATACCTTATCAAGAATAAAATTCCCGGTTCTATTGTCAACATGGCCTCGCAGGCGGGGACTGTCGCGCTGGACAAACATGTCGCCTACTGCGTCAGCAAGGGTGGCATCATTTCCATGACAAAGGTATTGGCTATGGAGTGGGGCAAATACGGCATACGTGTGAATTGTGTATCCCCTACAGTAGTGCTGACCGAACTCGGACACAAAGCATGGGACGGCCCGGTAGGCGATGCTTTCAAAAAGGAAATCCCTGCGGAACGCTTTGCGGAGCCTGATGAGATTGCCGGCATAATAGCGTTCTTGTGTAGCGGCTCTGCTTCAATGCTCACCGGACACGATCTGCTTGTAGACTGCGGATTCACAATCAAATAAATCCTTACAGGAGAAAATCATGCAACGGATATTAAATAATCCTGACGACATCGTCGATGAAATGCTGAAAGGTTTTGTGAAGGTTCACTGCGACATCCTTGAGACCACAGACAATCCCAGAGTGCTCAAACGCAAGAACATTCCTGCGAAAAAAGTTGGTATAGTAACCGGAGGTGGAAGCGGTCACGAGCCCGCATTCATAGGCTACATCGGTGAGAATCTCTGCGATGCTGTGGCTGTAGGAGAGATATTTTCTTCCCCGGCGGCTGCCGCATTTCTGGATGCCTTCAGGGCAGCGGATCAGGGCAATGGTGTTGCCTGCCTGTACGGCAACTATTCAGGCGACAATATGAACGTGAAAATGGCGATCAAGATGGCGGAAAAAGACGGCATTAATGTCAAGACGGTGGTTGCCAACGATGATGCCGCATCTGCCCCAAAAGACCAATTAGACAAGCGCCGCGGCGTTGCTGGGGAAATTCTCATGTGGAAGATCGGTGGCGCGCGCGCTGCTGAGGGTGGAAATTTGGATGAAGTTATCGCCGCCGCCCAGAAGGCTATCAACAATACCCGCAGCATTGGCATTGGTCTTACCCCATGCGCCCTTCCGGCAGTTGGGCATCCCAACTTTGAAATAAAACCTGGAACTATGGAAGTCGGTATTGGTCACCACGGTGAGCCGGGAGTCGAGGTTTGTGCGCTTGAGACCTCCGCCCAGATGGCGCGGCGCATGGTGGATTTGGTGCTTAATGACCTCCCGTTTGAATCCGGTGATGAGGTGGCGGTTCTAGTGTCAGGGCTTGGCGCTACGCCGGTAATGGAGCTGTACGTCCTGTACGATGAAATCGAGAAGCTCATTTCCGGCAGGGGCATCAAAATACACCGGGGATACACCGGAAACTACTTTACGTCTCTTGAGATGATGGGCGCAACCCTGACAGTCATGAGGCTGGACGAAGAACTAAAAAGGCTTGTTGATATGCCGTGCTACAGCGTCGGAATAAAACAGAAGTGAGATTTTGAGGATGAAAAACAGCGATGGCAAGGCGGTACTGCTGAGGATGGTTGCCGCAATTCAGGAAAACAAAAATTATCTTGGCGAAGTTGACGGTCTTATAGGGGACGGCGACCACGGAATGAACATGAATAAAGGCTTCTCCATGTTCGCTGATCAGGTCGGGGAAAGTGCGGTGAGCTTTTCCGAAGGGCTTGAAGCTCTTGGCAATGTTCTATTTTCCAAAATCGGCGGTTCGATGGGACCTATTTACGGAACAGTGTTCATGACTATGGCTGAGACCGGCAGGGACTTTGACGAAATCACTCTCGACCGGCTCGCCTCAATGCTGCGCGCAGGGCTTAACGCCCTTCGCGACGTGGTACAGGCCCAAGTAGGGGACAAGACACTCATCGACACGCTGGAACCAGCCATAACTGCTTTGGAAACTGCAATCAAGGAAGGCAAAGGTCTTGCCGATGCATTGGCTCAGATGAAAACCGCCGCAGAGGCCGGACGTGACTCGACCAAGAACCTGGTGGCTAAATACGGTCGTTCCAGCCGTTTAGGTGAGCGCTCCAGGGGTGTTTTGGATGCCGGTGCCGTTTCGTGTTGTCTTATTCTCTGTTCCATGGCGGACGGTATTTTGGAACAGACGGGAGGAGCGCAAGTATGACTACTATAGTGATTGGCTGTGATAACGCCGCGGTTTCCATGAAAACCGTATTAATCAAATTCCTTGAATCACGCGGCGTTGTGGTGGAAAATGCCGGGTGCGACAGTGCCGATGATCAGGAGAACTATCCGACCGTAGCCAAACGGGTTTGCGAAAGTATCATTAACAGCGGATATAAAAAACGCGGAATTTTGGTGTGCGGTACTGGAATAGGCATGGCAATGACCGCCAACAAATTCAAGGGTATCCGCGCAGCCGTTTGCCACGACAATTTTTCCGCAGAGCGTTCTATCCTGAGCAACAACGCCAATGTTCTGTGCATGGGCGAGCGTGTTATAGGCCATGAGCTGTCAAAAAAGATCGCTGGTGAGTGGATAAGCCTTGAGTTCAAAGATGGTCCGTCTACGGCAAAAGTTCAGGAAATAACCACTATCGAAATGGCAAACATGAAGTAGTTCACCACCCAACCGGGCTTTTCTTGCGTTTTGGCAGAATAACTATTACGTTTTAAATACGTGGTTAAAAAATATTTCACCTGTTATTGGGAAAAGGTTAAATCCTCATTTATTTTTGTATTGCAGCGCCTGTTTATTACAATTGAGCAATTCAGCAAAAACGGGCTCATGAACCACGCGGCGGCTTGCGCGTTTGGCTTTTTGCTTTCGGCAGCTCCGGCATTGCTATTTGTGTCGTTTGTGCTTTCGCGCGCCTTTGCGATAACACCTGAATCAGTGGAAGCATTTTTTGGCAGAATGGAGCCCCTGTTCGGCGCATTTGATGTAAATTACCTTTTGGGCAATTTCCTGGGTGAAAGTAATTACGGGCTTGCAGGACTTGTTTCCATCGTAATAATTTTCTGGACAACGCGCCTTTGCGCGCTTTCAATACAGCGGGGCTTAAGCATCATTTTTCCCGGTTCCCGCTCCCTTGTTAAAGAAAATGCTATTGTGCTTGGCATTGGATTATTCGCGATGGTTATTCTTATTGTTTCCATCGTTGGGTTTAGGTTTCTGGTGGCGCTGTTTAATACAGCGGGAATTATGCCGTCAGGCGCATTTGCACAAGTTCTTATGCATTCTACGCGCCTTTATTTCTTGATTGGCATAACCGCGCTGGTAATGGCGGCTTACCGTTTTTTCCCGGCAAACCCGCCTGAACTAAAAAAAATAATCCCTGGAGTGCTTGTGTGCATCATTCTACAAGGATTTTTTTCTGCCGGATTTTCAAACACCATAGACCCAGACCGCTACAACCTGCTTTACGGAACACTAGGAAGGCTTTTTCTTTTTTTGATGAACATTTACTTTTTTTTCGCGTTCTTTTTCCTCGGCGCTCAACTTACAAAAACATTAAGCGCTTTTGACGCGTTTCTTTTTATCCGCTTCCGGCAAGTGCATTCAAGCGGCAAAAAACCAAAAACGATTTTCGAAAAAATTTTTTCCTCCGCAAAAGGAGCGCTTGAAAAATATGAAGAGTCTTATAAAGAAGGGACAAATATCTTTACCCGTGGCAGCGACGGTCAGGAAGTGTACTATATTCTTTCAGGAACGGCGGGCGTGTATCGTGACAAAAAGTTTCAGAACAGAGTCGCCGTTGTTGGGGAAGGGAGCTTCTTTGGCGAAATGGCTTCGATCACCAAAGACGGAAGGGCAGCCTCGATAAAAGCCGAAAGTGACATCACAGTCCTGGCGCTTCCGCCTGACCTTTTTTCATTAATTTTGGATATGGATCCCGACACAGATCAGCACCTTATAAAAGCACTTTCACAGCAACTGAAATCGGTAAACTAAGTAAAAGCCCAAACCTAAAACGCGAATCCCAGTCCCAGATAAACGGAAGGAAAAAAGACCACGCGGAACGGACTTCTCACAGCAAATACAATAGGCAAGCGTATGCCGGGCTGGATAAAAAATCCTCCTTCTTCGCCAATGTCAAGTTTCCAGCCTACTTCTGGTGTAAGCCCTAATCCGTAAAAGCCGCCGCCGCAGGGTACGGCAAGCAATTGATACCCCAATCCAAGTCCTGCGAAGAAACTCCTTTCCCACGGGTAATAGCGCACCATTGCGGCAAGCCCGACATCAAGTACAGCAGGAAAAAGGAGATTGGCGCGTGCGTTCACCACCAGTGAAAATCTGGAATTAAGCATACGCTCGTATTGCAAGCCAACTCCAACGAGAAGAGTTCCTTCAAAGGAAATCCAGTTGTCCCGCACATTTGACGGCATCCGCTCCTGCGCGAAAAGAACGCCGCTTGCAAGAAACGCCGCAAGCACAAACAAAAAGATCCGTTTCGCCATACAACTCCCCTGCCCTGTCGCCGCTCGTTACTTTCCTTACCGCAATGCTCTCACGGTAACACCTGTGATCATCCCGCACTCGGCAGTTGAGCCCCCTGCGAACGTCACGCTGGTATGTGCCGGAACCGCACCCTGCCCCACCGAAAACGTTGAGCGGAACATCACCTGGTTTTCCCAGCGCAGCGTCCCTTCCACATAAATTACGTAGTCCCCCGGCGGCACAAGGCTGCCGTTTATATCAGTGCCGTTCCATGTGAATGTGCGCCTGCCTGTCTGCCCTGTCGCGCCGCTTAAGGCATCAAGTTGGCCGCTTGTTTTTTCGCCAAGGTTTGAACGGTTTACCCAGACGGGAATCGAAGTCGGCCGCCTATGCCAGCCGCCAACCGCCGTCCAGCGCGTGGCGTAGAGGGTTTTGATATACTGCCCAGCGGCATCTTCCACCCAAACAGCAAACTGGTTGCTTGCCGAACCGCTTTGCCTCGTGAAGTTAAAAGAGACTTCTGCCGCAGGTGCCTGAGGCAAAGCCGTTTGCGCCGGTATGAGTTCTGTCTGTGCTGCCGCAAAGGAAAGGGAAAAAGCTGCCAAAAACAATAGGGAAATAATTTGTTTCATAAACTTATGCTAACATAATATGCCTTAAATCAACAATAGCGGTGCGCGGTGCGTAACGGCAGTTTAGAAAAGCCGCTCAAGGTATCTTTCCATATTTGCAATAGTAGATTAAAATGAAAGTATACAAGGAGTGTTGCGTATGATGAAAAACAACAGTTCTAACCGGTTTTTTTATACCGTTGCCCTCGTTTCGGCTATGATGTTGACTTTACCGCTGTTTGCGCCAAACCTCAAAGCGCAGATGGTTTATGAGCCGGAGTTGATGGGCGTAGGTCCGGTTGAGTTTATCAACTTTGAAGGACCGCATTTCAGGATTGACACATTTGAGCAGATCCGCGACATCGGTTATTCTCTTGGTCTTGCCGCCAGAGCCGGCATAAACCGCCCGGGAGAACTTAATCGCTACTTTGTGATCCGCTCGATAAGTCCGGCTGACGGAAACAGGCTTGACGCTGACATTTTTGGCATAGGTGCTGACGCGGCTGTAGACCATATAACAAACTTGCGCCTTATTATACAGGGATATCTGGAGGCGGCATTTGGGTACACGCCAAGTGATGCCGCATTGTTGGCGCAGTACATTACGATTTACAACGCTGTGTATCGCGGCGATTGGGATTTTTTTGTGTCCCGCTACAAGGTGCCTGTCATCGGCTACCTTGTCAGGGAACGGGCGGGGCTTTCTCTGCGCTATGATGAATGGCCGGGGCAGACCCTCATGCTCATTCCGCTTGGCGGAATGCCCGGCGCGCCGCTCGCCGCCGCCGTTGATACAGTTGCCCTAAACGATGAACGTGTGCTCGCCCACCTGCGCGATGAGCCTGATATGGGCTTAGACCTGCGCAGGGAGATGGTCGACCTCCTGGAAAGGGAAGCCGATGCCGCCGCCTTGGAGGCTGTAATTGTGCGGGAAGCGATTGCGGAAGAAGAGGAGCGGCTCGCGCAAGAAATGCTGGAAGCTCAAGCGCAGCAGCAAGCAGCCTTACAGCAGCAACAGGAAGCCTTACAGCAACTTGCGCAGGTGGCAGAAGCGCGGCAGGAAGAGGATGTTGACCATGCGGCGCTGGATCAACAGGAAGAGGCAGCTCTTCAGCAGCTTGCACAGGCCGAAGAACAGATGCAAGCCGCGGAAGCCGCGCAGGAAGAATTAGCGCAGGCACAAGAGGTTTTGCAGGAACAGGAGCAGTTGGCGCAGGCGCAAGAGGCTTTCGCTGAGGAAAGGCTTGAGGTCGCACAACAGGAACGCCAGCAGATAGCCGAAGATCTGCAAGTGATCATAGACGAAACTCCTCCGCCCGCCATCATCGCCGAAGGGATATTGGGAACTACGATTTTGACTTACGGCTCTACGCCTTTAGGCCGCATTGTCCGCTTTTTCCCCGATACCGGAGTTGAAACAAGAAGATCACCACTTTCCACAGTCAACGTGCGCACGGTTACAATAGTGGGCAACAGGCTGCTTGCAATCGCGGGCGAAAACCGCGGCAATTCAGCGGTCAGGCTTGTGGAAATAGACCCCGTATCACTTGAAATGATACGGCAGGGGGAAAACAACATCGCGCAGGGAAGCCACCTATGGCTTAACGGTCAAAACATTTTTGCGCTCCTTGATGAAAACGGCAGTTTTTTCATGGGGCGCTTTGACGTTGACTTGCGTTTACAGGCGCGCTCGACTGTGCAAGTCCATGCCTTCGCGTCAGCCCTTTTTGACGGCGGCTCGATTTTGACCCAGCGCCCTGACGGCTCTCCGCTTGCGCTTAACCCAATCAACTTGCTTGAAGTGCGCTAGAATATAACGAAAAAAGGGCTGTCCAAAAATTACTTCTCGGACAGCCCTTTACAATTGCGAATGAAAAGCGTCAAAGGTCTGAATGCAGACCTTTTTTACGCAAGTCATGAATGTATACCGAGTAATGCCTGTCAGAAACACCTATGTGGGTTAAAAGCCAATCTTTAAGCGCGCGGACAAAATTGTGCGGCACAAACCTTTTACCCTCGCCAAAGTCTTTGGCAGCGTCAAGAATTGTCTTGACAAGCTCCTCATGCTGCGCACAATGATCCCGGTATTGCGGGTATTTTACGCGCCGTAACATATCCTGCTCTGTTGTAAGGTGAAAATTAACATACTGCACCATTTTATGCATAGCTTCCTTAAACGCAACACCGATTTCGTCTCCGCAACGGCACGCCCTGTACAGATCGTTGATTAGATCGATGAGCACTCTGTGCTGGCTGTCTATAAGCTCAATGCCTGTATCATACTTATGATCCCATACCACTAATTCTATTTCGTCAAGAGTTGCCACACTGCACCTCCAATAAATTTGCGTAAGATTGTAATACTGATTCAAGTTGTCCATCGTCTTGAGTACCGCTTTTTTTTGCAAGAATTTTTCCCGCCAAAACTTTACCCAGTTGAACTCCTTCCTGATCGAAACTGTTCACGTTCCAGATAAATCCCTGAAACATAACTTTGTTCTCATAGTGCGCCAAAAGCGCGCCCAATGCAGAGGGCGAAAGCCGCTGCCCGTAAATTAGGCTTGACGGTCTTTGTCCGGGAAAATGCTTGTTGCCGTTTTCATCATTTTTGCCCAGCGCAAAGGCGGTAATTTGGGCGGCGAGATTGGCGTTAAGTTTTGTTTGGCTTGTACTGCCGTCTATTAGCGCATCATCGCGGCGAAGGGATTCGGCAAACCCGATAAACTGTAACGGCACTACATCACTTCCCTGATGAAGAAGCTGGTAAAACGAATGCTGGCCGTTTGTGCCAGGCTCGCCAAAAACAACCGGCCCTGTTGAGTAGGAGATGGCAGAGCCAAAACGGTTTACCCGCTTGCCGTTTGATTCCATGTCCAATTGCTGAAGGTGGGCGGGAAAACGCGAAAGCGCCTGGCTGTACGGCAATATCGCGGTATACGGGTACAAAAGAAAGTTCCGCTCCCAAACGCCTATAAGCGCATCCAAAAGAGAGGCGTTTTGCAAAACATCTTCCTGCAAGGCAGCTTTATCCGCCTGAAATGCACCTTCAAGAAACTCTGCAAAAACATCACTGCCAAAGGCAAGTGAGTGAATCACCCCGCCGACAGCGGATGAAGATGAATAACGCCCGCCTATGAAATCGTCAAAGTAAAACGAGTCCAAATAACCGGGATTTCGCGCAAGCGGGCTTGTTTCACTTGTTACGGCAACCATGTGCTTTGCGGGGTCAAGATTATGTTCGCGCAGCTTTTCCTTAACAAAAAGCTCATTTGTAAGCGTTTCCTGCGTTGTACCGCTTTTTGAGACCAAAATGAAAAGCATCTGCGAAAGCGGAAGTGAGGCCAACGCCTTGCTTGCGTCATCCGGGTCTACGTTTGAAATAAACTCAGCCCTGTACGCGGTTTTCCCTTCGCCGCAAGCCCAGTTTTCAAGCGCTATTGCAAGCGCTCGCGGTCCCAAATCTGATCCGCCAATGCCAATTTGGGCGAAGGCTGTGAAGCGGGAACCGGGACCGGGGGCAATCGCTCCCGAACGCACCTTTTCGGCAAACGCATAAAAACGCTCCCGTTCTTTCAGGTAAAAATCGCCTAAATCCCTCCCCTCATTTATCACAGACTTTCCGGTTGCCGTCTTTCCGTCAGGGCTGCGCAGCAAATGATGAAGCACTCGCCGCCCTTCCCCTGTGTTCATAACTTCCCCTTCCAAAAGAGCTATGTACTTGGCAACCAAATCCTGCTCTTTTGCAAGCGCTTTGAGCGCATTCAAAGCGGTTTCATCCACCGCTTTTGCAGCCCAATTGTATGTAAGCCCGCCTGCCAGGGGAACGCTGCACTGTGCAACACGTTTGGCAGTAAGGGCGGCTTTAAAATCAAAGTTTCTCCCGCCAACCGCGCAAGAATCAAGCAGACGGCAGGCAGAAGTTTTGTCAAAATCAATATAGTTCATGTTTAACCCATATCCTTCTTACCCTTCATTATAATTGAATACAATAAAAAATAAAATATCTTTCAAGAGAAGAAAGAACATATGCGTACTGAAAGGTTACGCATTTTTTCAGATAGCCGATAATATGTACAAAGGGTAATTATCGCAATGGAAGAAACTGGGCAATACAGCCAGGAAAATGGGAAAGTCATCCTCACAGTTTTGGCGAACAATATGGAAGTTCGCGGTGATTTTTTCTCCGCACGAAATGGCGGCCAGGAACTTACTCAAACGTATATAACAGAACTTTTAGGCTCAAAAAACATTAAATTCGGCGTTCAGTTTGATGAAATCGACAAGGCGTTTAATACCTGCGTGGAAACAGAAAGTGCGGTTTTTAATGTGCTTGTAGCTTCAGGAGACCCGCCTTTCAATGAAATCCCTGAATACCTCCAGCTAAATCCTGCTTTGGAAACGAAAAAACAGCCTGTCATTTGCGACAGCCAGACAATAGATCACCGCGAGCGATCCCCGTTTATAATCATCAAAAAAGACATGGCTTTAGCAAAACTGAAACGGCGCAAACCCGGCAAAGAAGGGACAAATGTCTTTGGGGACAGGGTCGGCTTTAACGTGAACAATCCCATTGAATATACAGGCGGTGAAAACACAAGAATGGAAGACTGCTACCTGGTATCAAATATTCACGGGCAGCTTGTGATTCAAAAAAAAGTGGTAAGCGTTCAGGAAAAGCTCATTATAAAAGGGTCAGTAGGTTATGCTACAGGGAATATTATTTTTCCAGGCGATGTGGAAATTCACGGGACAGTAAGCGATGGTTTTAAGATATATACAGGCGGATCAGTTACGATTAAGCAAACCTTCGATGTAACTGATGCGTTTAGCAAAGGCGATCTTACAGTTCTTGGTGGAATCATAGGCAGGGGGCGGGCGCTTGTGAAAGTCGGCGGGCAGATGAAAACGAGATTTATCGAGAACTGCCGTGTCGCCTGCCGAAAAACCATCTCTGTTGATTTGGAGATACTTAACTCAAAAGTTTATTCACTTGAAAGTATTGTTATGACAGACCGTGGAATTATTGTGGGCGGTGAAATTTACGCGCTAAAAGGAATTAAGGCAGGCAATATAGGGCGAAAAGGCAGCAGGGCAACACGTGTGCACTGCGGGATTGATTTTACCCTTGAACAGGAAAAAGAAAAAAATAACGCGTTGTTGCGCATAATTGACGGAAAGCTAAAAAACTTAAAGCGGCGAATGGAAGAGGGTGAGTTTAGCGGGGAAAAACTAACAAAAGCAAATGGGGCTTTTGCCCGGCTTGAAGAAGAGCAGAACAAGATTCAAGGGAAAATATCGGAACTGCTCGGTCAAATTAATGCCTTTCATGACGCGACAGTTGAAGTGAAAGGGGAAATTGCCTCAGGCACGCTTATTGAGATTTGCCAGCGGGCGCTGTTTTTGACTGAACCGCTTAGGCGTGTGCGGATTAGGCTTGACAGCGCAAACAGCAAGCTCATCACAGAAAAGCTGTAGGGGTTAGGGTGAATGATAAAAGCGGCGTTAGTGTTGGAAGGAGGTTCACTAAGAACTCTTTTTACTGCAGGTGTATTGGATGTATTTATTGAAAACGGAATTGAATTCGAATGCATTGTCGG
>JAIRQD010000104.1:0-9059 GCA_031256655.1 Treponema sp. | reverse complement strand
CCATGCGGGAAGATTTTATTGACATCGTCGCTTTCACCGCGCATAAAGGTTTGCTTGCGGCTCAAGGCTTGGGCGGGCTTGTATTGTCTCAAACAATTGCAGATAAAATGATCCCGCTGATTTCAGGCGGCACAGGCAGCCATTCACATTCAGAAGATGTTCCTGCCGAGCTTCCTGACAGGCTGGAAGCCGGTACGCTCAATTTGCCTGGTATAACAGCGCTTTCTTCCGCACTGGATTACATCGGCGCGATTGGCATTAAAGCTATTTTCCAGCGGGAAATGGAGCTTGTGCGCCGCTTAAGTGATGGGGTAAAAGATATACCGGGAATACGTATTGCCGGGACTGAAAACCTTGCCGACAAATGCGCCGTTGTCGCGCTGGATTTTCCGGATCACGACAGCGCCGTCATCGCAAACCGTCTTGATGAAGAATACGGCATCATGACACGATGCGGACTGCACTGCGCACCGCAAGCGCATAAAGCGCTGGGGACTTTTCCGCGCGGATTGCTGCGCTGTTCTGTGGGGCATAAAAACACCGAAGAAGAAGTTGACATTTTAATTACCGCACTTCGCAAGATAATTGCCTGACAATCAGTTGACAATCACGTTTTTTTCCGCCCGACCGATTACTTCGCCAACCGCGCTGCATGGCTGTTGCAAAGTTTTCAAATCGGCAAGCAAAGCATCCGCATCATCCGGGTGAACGCTTATCAGCAATCCGCCTGAAGTTTGGGGATCAAATAAAATTTCTTCCATAGGCATGGAAAGCCCTTGCAACAAAACTTTGTCGCTTAAGAACTTTCTGTTTTTAACGCCGCCGCCTGTCATTAAATATTCCGCCGCTAGTTTTTCGGCTTCCTGAATGTACGGCACTTTTTTTGAGTCAACATGAATGGAATATTCTTGACTAACCATTTCGTTAAGATGCCCCAAAAACCCAAAGCCTGTAACATCTGTGCAGGCGCTTACACGGTATCGTTTTGCAATTTCCGCGGCGTACTTATTCAGCGTTTGCATACTGTTTACCGCCTGCAAAAAGCTTTCTTCCGATGCAACGCCTGACTTGTAAGACGCGGTGACCATTCCAACACCCAAAGGTTTTGTCAAAATTATGCGGTCGCCAATTTTGCAAGTATTGTTTTTCATTATTTTTTGCGGATGAACAACACCGGTTACCGAAAGCCCGTATTTCGGCTCTTTGCCGCTGATCGAATGCCCGCCGCACAACACGCCGCCTGATTCCATTACTTTTTCAGCTCCCCCGCGCAAAATCTCCGCCAGAATTGTGATGTCTTCTTCTTCGGGAAAGCACACAATATTTAACGCGGTTTTTACTTCGCCGCCCATTGCGTAAATATCGCTTAACGCATTTGCGGCGGCAATTTTTCCAAAAAGGTATGGGTCGTTTACCATCGGCGGGAAAAAATCCAATGTGCAGATAATTGCAATGTCGTCAGTCAGTTTGTAAACGGCTCCGTCATCGGAGGTGTCAAAACCGACAAGCAAATTGGGATCGGAAAAAACCGGAATGTCGGAGATTACATTCCGTAAAAGCCCTTGTGATAATTTTGCCGCACATCCGCCGCAGGAAATAAATTTATTCAGTTTTCTTGTGTCCATGTGTTTTATCCCTCAACCAGCTTGTATTCTTCGTCTTCACCAATAATATAACAGCGATCCATATCTTCGTGTTCGGACACTTCGGGCTGAACCTGCGCCGTGAAACGCACGCAGATCCCGCATGAAGCGCTTATAGTTCGCGGAACAGCCAGCACTTTCGCCGGCATACTGTGTTCGCGGCAATATCTTTCATAACGCATTGCTCCGTAATGCGTATGAAATGTCGCCAAATATTCCATACCACGATATTATTTTGTTATCATCATGGTATACAAGCCTGTTCCTCCTGTTACATCAACGCGAAAACCTTTTGACGCTGCAAAGCGTGTGCAGTTTTCCACGCATGCTTGGCTGTCCACAAGAAGTTCGATTTCGCTTGCGCCGTCAATAACTTCTTTGAGTTTTAATACAGGCTCCGGACAAGCAAGCCCTAACGCATCAACAGTCTTTTTCATGGGTTTCTCCTATGCTTGAGATGATTTTTTCGTGCTGAAAATTGCGACTGCAAACACTATCGCAATGCACACAAAAAAGGCAATTCTGCCGTTTGGCGATGCTCCTGCCGGCGAGGAAGCCAAATAGAAATTATGCGCAAAGGCCGCGCCGACTATATATCCAAAAACAGTAACACCGGCATCACCGTTTCCACTGCCTGCCATGACCAATTGGCGGAACGGGCATCCTCCCAACAGAACAGAACCAAATCCAACCAGATACAATCCAAGAATGTTAAACAACCAGTCTGAGTGCGCAATAGGTTGTCCTTCAAACCCAAGATTAAAACCGCCTGTTATAAAATTACCGATAAGGACTGTCACAAAAATTACCGCGAACGCCAGCATCATCTTAAAATCTTTGAACAAAAGCATATCCCTGATTCCGCCAATAAAACACAAACGCGAGCGTTGAGCGGTAATCCCAACGATAAGCCCTGCGGCAAGCGACAAGAGCATGGGAGCGCGCAATGAACCAACGCCCGTTTCGCTGAAGAAAATAAATGCGGGTGCGAGGATAAGCAAAACTAAAAGGAACACACTTACAACCGAAAGCCCCAATCCTTCAGGAGCCGGCTGATCGTAACTTCGCTTGAGCGAAAATCCCCTGTTCAAAAAGAAAATGCCCGTCATAATTCCGCCCGCAAAACCAACAAAACCAACAAGCGCGTTTAAATCGCCGCCAGCCATGCGCAAAATCATCCGCATTGGGCAGCCTAAAAAGATGAGCGCGCCAATCATTACGCAGGCTCCCATCACAAACCTGACAAACGGCGATGAACCGCCGCGCGGCGCGTATTCCTTTTTTATTAACGAGATGAACAAAGCGCCAAGCACAATCCCGATGACTTCAGGACGTATGTATTGCGCCGCCGCGAAGCGATGCAATCCAATCGCTCCCGATATATCACGCAAGAAGCAGGCAACGCAAAGTGACATATTGCCGGGATTTCCGGCTACTGACAAAATGACCGCTAATGTCCCAAAAATTACGCCTGTTACAATGACAACCAATTTTTGCTTATCCACAAATTTCTCCTTTCATTATTTGTTGTCAAGGATATACAGAAAGAAGCATTTTGTAAAATGAAATTTTTTGATGATTGACGTATCAGTTATTTGCAAATATAATAAATTCCGAAAGGTACAAAACTTTTGGAGCGGTACAAAAACCCAAACTGCAAAAAAGTTCGCGGCAGTCATGTTCTTGAAGTAAGTTGCGCTCATTGCAAATGTTTTATCGCCAATTATCAAAAAGTTGGCGAGAGCAATTTTGTGAAAATGTACAATGACCGAATCATTGACGGATCAATTGACTTTTCGCTTTACCACGGGGCTTTATTTTGCCCAGCCTGCGGGCAGCGGATAGCAACACGTTACATAACGAAAATCGACAAAAAAGAAGCTTACCGTTTTGTACCTTCGGCGTTTAACAAGAAGAAAGTAAACTCGCCCTGAATTCAAGGAGAAATATCTTGCACCTTTTACGTGATGCTTTTTTGCTGGCTTTGGGATTCGTTGTTTTGGTGCAGAGTGCCAAGCTTTTTGTCAATGCAAGCGTTTCAATTGCCCGGCGGCTAAAAATACCCAACCTCGTAATCGGACTTACTGTGGTGGCAATGGGAACGAGCGCGCCGGAACTTATGATAAGCGTGTCGGCAGCGCTGGCAGGATCAGGTGATCTTGCCGTTGCAAATGTCGTTGGCTCAAACATTTTCAATTTAGTTTTTATTATCGGCTTTTGCGCCGCGCTGTATCCGGTTAATGTAAACATAAATGAAATATCAAGGGATTTTTGGGTTTCCATTGGCGCAACAGTTTTCCTGTTTTTCATTGTAATTATTTTTCACGACACCATTCCGCGTTTTGCAAGCTTTACGCTTCTTGCCGGTTTCGCGGTGTACATGATTTCGCTTGTGAGGCATACGCTCAAACACAAAATTGACGATGCTGTCAGCATTGACAATGCTGATAGCGAAACCGGACAAAGCGGCAAAAAGCCAAAGCCGCTTGTGTTATACATTTTTCTTGCGGTTTTGGGCGCGGCGCTTATCGTTGTTGGCGGAGAAATCACCGTGTTAAGCGCAGTCAGCATCGCCCAGGCTTTGGGCGTAACTGAACGGGTAATAGGACTCACCATAGTTGCAATGGGAACATCGCTTCCTGAACTTGTTACTACGATCATAGCCTGCAAGAAAAAAGAAGGCGAGTTTGCGGTGGGCTTTATTGTCGGCTCAAATATCTTTAACATGATGTTTGTGCTTGGTCTTGCGGGAACCATCACGCCGCTTGCAATTGAACGCAACACGCTTTTTGACATTGCCGTTCTGACAGGCGGCTGTCTTTTGTTTTACCTTTTTGCAAAGACCGGCAAACGAATTACCCGCCTTGAAGGGATTTTCATGGCGGCGCTGTACGCCGGATATATGGCTGTGATATTATTGCTGTGATATTATTGCAAAAATGGAGGTGCTTTGAAAAAGGAAACAGAAGAGAAACTCAGCCGATCGCTTACTGCCGAAACAACCGAATTAATTCCGTTTTTGCCGTACCTCTTACAAGACCTGTGGGAATTGGGAAGTGATCCCAAAGAAATGATCCGTCTGATAAAAAAACACGTACCAATTTCAAGCGGGACAAAACTGTTGGACATAGCTTGCGGCAAAGGCGCAGTTTCAATAAATGCCGCAAAAGAGCTTAACGTGAATGTTTACGGCTTTGATTTAATTAAAGATTTTATTGACTATGCAAAAAACAAAGCGCAGGAATTAAGCGTTGGCGATCTGTGCCATTTCACCGTTGCCGATGTGAATGATGTTGTGAACAACGAAGTAAATTACGACTGCGTTATTTTCGGTGCGGCAGGAAACATTTTGGGCGCTCCACAAGAAACATTAAAAAAGCTGTGCGGAACAATCAAACAAGGCGGTTTTATCTTAATTGACGAATGTTATCTGCCCGATGACACAAAAAATGAAAAAATCGAATACAAAAATTATGAATACTTAAGACGCGAACAATGGCTGCAACTGTTTGCAGACAGCGGTTTGCTTTTGGTTGAAGAAGCGATAAACCAGGAACACGATTACGAAAATGACAAAAACGCAATGACGGCACGGGCTGCGGAGCTTTCTGCAAAGCATCCTGAAAAAGAAGCGATGTTTGCCGGTTACATACAAAGCCAGCTTAACGAATACAGCGATTTGGAAAACAATCTTGTTGGAGTTACGTGGCTGCTGCAAAAAAGGAGTTTGTTATGAACAAAGAAAATGATTATTCGATAATCATTGCGACTACCGCCGACAAAGAATCGGCTCGTATTATCGCCAGAACACTTGTGGAACGGCGGCTTGCGGCGTGTGCGCAAATGCTCCCGATTGAAAGCGTGTATTTGTGGCAGGGCAAAGTCAACGAAGAAAGCGAAATCGCCCTGCACATCAAGTCGCGAACGGCGTTGTTTGATGAGGTAAAAGCCGCAATTTTGGAAGTTCATGCCTACGAAGTTCCTGAAATTGTGCAAATACCGATTACAAACGGTTTGCCTGAATATCTAACGTGGATTGGTGATTGTACTAAGCCGAAGTGAAGCGTGAAGCGCAGGATTAGACCTGAAAACTTGTAACATTCTTGAGGCTTTTGCAAAAGCCTCTCTACTATAAAAAATTTCTTGACAAATATAATAAACGGTGCAAAAATCTTAGAACATGGTTCGGTTTCATTTTTAAAGAATAATCTAAAAGCAAGGAGAAGTTAAAATGAGGAAAATTTTGTCGTTATTTATGGTTGCCGCAATGGTTACCATTTTTGCCGGTTGCCCCGGAGACAGAGAACCGCGCACTGAAATTACGCTGATTAACAACAAGGTTGAAATTGACGGCGCGTTAAGGGCGTTTGCCCTGCTTTATGAGCGGCAAACAGGCGTGCGTGTGAACATTCAGACATTCGGCGGCGAAACTCCGTATGCTCCGTCAATTGCCGCATTATTTGCCGCAGGTATAGAACCTGAAATATTCGTCATTGAAGGGCGCGCCGATTACGACGGTGCGCGCCGGGGCGGCAGGATCACTTACCTTGACGGCGAACCGTGGCTTGCCGACACCGATTTAGCGTTCGTTTCCCCCACCACAGGCGGTGTTGTCGGGTTCCCGGTTGCCATTGAAGGCTGGGGTTTGGGTTATAACCGCGAGCTTTTACAAAGAGCCGGAGTTGATCCCGCCACCATGACCAACATCGCGGGGGTGCGCGCCGCATTCCAGCACATTGACGGGATGCGAAACGAACTTGGCATTGACGCCGTAGTCGCAATGGCAGCCGGTCCCGGCATGACATGGGTAACCGGCCTTCACGCTGTGAATGCGTACCTTACGCTGGGGCTCCCTTACTACGAATCCTCACGCTACATCGATATGCTTTTACGCGGCGAGGTTGACACACAGCGCCTTCGCTATTTCGCCGAATACATGGATTTGCTTTTCAGGCATTCAATTCCCGCTTCGCTGACTGTTGGCGGTTATGACACTCAAATTGGCGATTTTATAACCGGAAGAACTGTATTCATTCATCAAGGTAACTGGACCGATCCCATTTTTGCGGACATCGGTATAGACTTTGAAATGGGCTATGTTCCACATGCATTCCTCCCGCAAACCACAGACGGCATTTTTATCGGCGCTCCTTCGTTTTACGTGGTGAACGCCCGTTCGCAAAATATTCAGGAGGCAAAGGACTTTCTTACCTTTATGGCGATGACTCAAGAAGGGCATGATTACATGGTGCTGCAAGCCGGTCAAGTTGCCGCGTTCAGGTCGGTTACGCTTCAGCCGCCCGGGCAGTTTTCAAGAGCCGTTCAGCAGTGGGCTGCAAGAGGACCTGAACATATTTTCTCATGGCAGCAAAACGAGATGCCGGAAGGTTTTGGCATGGGCACATTGGGACCGATTTTCCACTTGCTTGCAATGCAGCAGATTACCGTAGACGGCTTTGTGCAAATGTTTAGCGATGCGGTAGCGACACTTGCTCCGTAAGAGATTGATTACAAGGATGTTTCAGGCGGTGAAATAAAGCCGCCTGAAATTCCACTTATAAAGAGGGCTATTTTTTTGGAAAATACAAAAAAGCGTAAACCAGCCGGTCAACGGCATTCGCCCATTTTTTTTATCTTTCTGTTCCCTTCGGTTTTCGCGTTTATTATGGTACTCGTTGTTCCCTTTGTTATCGGTGTGTATTACTCGTTCACCGATTGGAGGGTGCTAACCGGAGGAGCCGCTCCTGAGTGGGTGGGCTTGCAAAACTATATTGCGATATTTCAGGACATTACGTTTCTTTACTCGTTTTTAATAACGACGGTTTATGCTGTTATTAACATTTTCATTTTAAACGTAGCCGCGTTTTCACTTGCGCTTTTGGTAACAAGTAAATTAAAACTTACCAAACTTTACCGCGCGGCTTTTTTCCTTCCCAACCTGATTGGCGGATTAATTCTTGGTTATATTTGGCAGTTTATTTTTAACAGCATCATTCCCCAGTTTGGACGCACTATAGGATGGGAGTGGCTTGCGAACACTCCGTTTCTTGGGAATCAGTATCTTGCGCTAATGGCAATAATTATCGTGGGCACGTGGCAGTACGCGGGTTATCTTATGATGATTTACGTTGCCTCAATTCAGGGCATTCCATCTTCACTGCCTGAAGCCGCCGCGATTGACGGGGCTAATTTTTGGCATCGTCTCAGGCATATAACATTTCCGCTGGTCGCTCCGGCGTTCACTGTTTCCATGTTCCTTTCACTGCTTTATTCGTTTAGGCAATTCGATGTTAACATCGCGCTGACTGACGGAATGCCCGCAGGTATTTTTATGGGCGGTGCGGTAAGAACAACAGAGTTTCTGGCGTTGAATATTTTTACCACAGCTTTTACGTTCCGCGAAATTGCGCAGGGCCAGGCAAAAGCCGTTGTGTTTTTTATTACGCTGGTAATTATCTCGTTGATTCAAGTCAGAATCAACAAGCGCAGGGAGATTGAAATGTGATGGAAAGAAAAGATAAAGCATCATCCTTTTTACCAAAAACCGCAAAAGAAATAGTTGCAATTGTGCTGTTTTTGCTCTACATGATTCCGTTTTTTATCGTGGTGATAAACGCCGCAAAACCGCGCCTGCAAATAATCACCGATCCGCTGGCGCTCCCTGAAAATTCCGAGTTGTGGCAAAACATTGTGCGTGTGTGGGAACATCCCCGTGTCGCATACGCATCATCGTTTTTTTCGTCCGTTTTAATAACCGTAGTTTCAGTTGGCTTGCTGGTATTGTTTTCCGCGATGGCGGCGTGGGTGCTGGTGCGGACAAAATCCAAACTTTCTTCCACAGTATTTATGGTGTTTGTCGCCGCAATGGTAATTCCGTTTCAGGTGGTTATGTTCCCGCTGGTTTCGTGGTTTTCAGGCATTGAAAGCGCGATTGGCGTAAGTTCCGCCCGTTCATCTGTGGTCGCTTACATACGGGTTATTTTTGCGTATCTGGGCTTTGGCTCTTCACTTTCAATTTTTCTTTTCCACGGTTTTATTAAAAGCGTTCCATTGGAGCTTGAGGAAGCCGCGCTCATAGACGGCTGTTCAAAATGGCAGACGTTCTTCAAGGTTGTATTTCCACTCTTGGCTCCGGTTGCGGTTACCGTAATAATACTCAAAAGCATTTGGATTTGGAATGACTTTCTGTTGCCGCATATGCTTTTGGTCGGCGGTCCTGTTCAGACACTGCCGCTTGCTGTCCGCGCGTTTGTCGGCGCGTTTGTAAGACAGTGGGAACTCATCCTCGCCTCCACTTTGATGGCGATGATCCCCATTATTATAGTATTCCTGTTCTTGCAGAGATACATTATCAAAGGAATGGTGGAAGGCTCGATTAAATAAAGGCTAAAAGACAGCCGGAATTATAGTTTGCTC
>JAIRQD010000065.1:0-2743 GCA_031256655.1 Treponema sp. | reverse complement strand
CCATCACTGTATCGCGGCTTTCCAGTAGTACATCAACCTCCGCAACACGGTTGCCCGAAACGTCATCAATCTGCGCGTCTTTAAACACTTCCGAGAAATTAAAACCCAGAGCATTGAATTTTTCCTTGATGCCGGGGACAACCAAATGTTCAGCCAGCTCACCAAAACGGTTACTTAGGTCACCGAACCTTCTATTGGTTTCCTTCATCTGCCTGTCGGTTTCCCTACGGCTTTCTGCGGCTTCCCTACGGCTTTCTGCAGCTTCCCTACGGCTTTCTGCAGCTTCCTGAGATAACAGCTTCATCTGCTCGGCAGTTTCCTTCTGGCTCTCGGCAAGCTCCTGACACTTCTTATCGGTCTCCTTCTGGCTTTCGGCAACTTCGCGAAACTTTGCAGAGACTCCATCCATAAGTGCTCGCAGATGGTCTTGGAGGGGAATGTTATTCATGGTGTTTTCAGCCACTGTTTGCTCCTTGCCTATAGTATAAGTGATTTTGGCAAAGAAAGCAAACAGCGCCATCACAGACAAAACTATTCCGCGGTCAGTTCAAAGTCACTGATTATTGTTCGCGGTTTTTTCAGAAAGGCATTAGACGATCCGCTTGCGGACGGCAAGCGGGTGCGCCACCAGCTCACCCCCGCGCTGGAAACTATCGCCTTTTTCTGTTATCCTTATCAAATGGAACCAACTGAAACATCGCAGATTACTCAAGAATTTATTGACAGCCTTGTTGTCAACGAAGTGCGCCTTATGCAGAAAATTGCAGGGGAGCTGGGCATCAACATGGGGCAAGTTTCCACTGTTGTGGGGCTTTTTGCCGAAGGAAGCACCGTGCCTTTTATTGCCCGGTATCGCAAGGAGCAGACAGGAAGCCTTGACGAAGTGCAGGTCAGGGATATTGATCACCTTTTCAAAAGCGGTACAAACCTTGAAACAAGGCGCATCGAAATTATCAAGGGGATTTTTTCGCAGGGTAAACTCACCGATGCGCTGTACGAAAACATTACCAAGGCGGCGACACTTGCCGAGCTTGAAGACATATACGCCCCTTACAAGCGCAAGAAAAAAACGCGCGGGATGATCGCCGCCGAAAAAGGCTTAAGCGCACTTGCCCAGGCGATGAAGGAGCTGGAAGCCGCCGCTCTTTTTGCCATGGCAAAAGAGTTTATCGTTCCCGAAGGCGATCCCCGAATTACCGAAACACCTGAACTTGCCGTTCCCACAGCAGAGGATGCTTTGCAGGGAGCGATGGATATAATTGCCGAGGAAGTAAGCCAGGAGACTGATAACCGGGCATCGGTGAAGAAGTTTTACCTTGCCGACGGACGCATCATAGTGAAAGGCAAGGGCGATGAGGAAGCCAAAAAAACGTCCACCTATCAAATGTACTGGGATTATATCGAGCCGCTTTCCCATATCAAGCCGCACCGCATCCTTGCTGTAAACCGCGGCGAGCGTGAAGAAGTGCTTGAAATCACGATTGACGTTGATGAAAACGCGGCGGCGAAAATGCTTCAAGGTTACTACACGATACACAACGATTACCACGCAACGGCGATAGAGGACGGACTTAAACGTCTGCTTTCTCCGGCGGTCATCCGCGAAATACGCGGCGACCAAAGCGATACCGCAGACGATCACGGCATTGGCGTGTTTAGCGAAAACCTCAAAAACCTGCTGATGCAGCAGCCCATCAAAGGAACGAGGGTGCTGGGAATTGACCCGGGCATACGCACAGGGACAAAGTGCGCTTTTCTGGATGACACAGGAAAGTATTTGGGCAACTTCGTAATTTATAACCACAAGGTTGAGGAAGCCAAAAAGCTTATCCTTCAAGGCGTGAAGAAGTACGATGTACAGCTTATCGCCGTTGGCAACGGGACAGGCACACGCGAAGTACAGGAAATCGTGTCGTCTGTTATTTCGGATAACAACCTTGAAACGCTTTTTACGGT
This sequence comes from Treponema sp., assembly GCA_031256655.1. GTDB lineage: Bacteria > Spirochaetota > Spirochaetia > Treponematales > Breznakiellaceae > WRKT01. The sequence continues at coordinate 787 of JAIRQD010000065.1, read as the reverse complement.
TGTTGATGAGGACGGCGCTTCGGTTTATTCCGCCGGCGACATTGCCCGCGAAGAATTCCCCGAACTTGATTTGACAATACGCGGGGCTATTTCCATAGGACGCCGCCTGCAAGACCCGCTTGCGGAGCTTGTGAAAATCGATCCCAAATCCATAGGTGTGGGGCTTTACCAGCACGATGTCAACCAGAAAAAACTTATCGAGAAACTTGATGAGGTGGTTTCCTCGGTGGTGAACAATGTCGGCGTTAACGTAAACACCGCAAGCGCTTCGCTTTTGAAATATGTTTCAGGAATCAACAGCGCGCTTGCCCGAAAAATTGTTAAGTACCGCGAGGAAAAGGGCAAAATCGAAAGCCGCGAAGAGCTTACGTCTGTTCCGGGCATGGGGCCGAAAAGTTTTGAGCAGGCGGCGGGTTTTCTTAAAATCCCTGAAAGCGGCGAGGCGCTGGATAATACGTGGGTGCATCCTGAAAACTACGCTGTGGCGCGGGACATAAAAACTGCGCTTCAAAAAGACGGCACTGTCACAACCACAGCCACTCTGCAATCAAGCGTTGTCGCTAGGATCAAGGAGCAGTACCAAATAGGTGACACCACCATCAATGACATAATAGAAGAACTTAAAAAACCCAACCGCGACCCGCGCGAGGGCTATCCAAAACCGATTATGCAAAAGGGCGTACTTAGTTTTGAGGACTTAAAAGAAGGAATGAAAGTTACAGGCAAAATCAAAAACGTGGTCGATTTCGGCGCGTTTGTGGATTTGGGAATAAAAGAAACCGCCCTT
>JAIRQD010000044.1:0-13861 GCA_031256655.1 Treponema sp. | reverse complement strand
TTGACAATCAGGGCAAACATTGGAACTCCGCCTTGGGAAGTTTTTCATGTCGGGCTTGCCGTGACATTCGGCTTAAGCATTGGAACCGTGTCAATTCTTGTCGGGCTTTTGATCGCAATATTCGTCATTGCTTACGGGGAAAAACTCGGGCTTGGAACGGTTTTGAATATTTTTGTAATTGGTGTGCTTGTTGATATTTTTCTTTTTATCACCCCAATTTCAGAAAATGTTATTATCGGAACGCTCATGCTTGTCGTTGGTATTATTTGCATTTCGTTCGGTTCATGTTTGTACATAAAATCGGCTTTTGGTGTTGGACCTCGGGACAGCCTTATGGTTGTTTTGACGCGGAAAACGAAACTGCCCGTGGGACTTTGCCGCTTTGGTATTGAACTTTTGGTAACCGCAGGTGGATGGTTTTTGGGCGGTATGGTCGGGCTTGGAACCGTTTTGTTTGTATTTCTTATTGGAGTTTCAATACAACTGACTTTTAAGATTATGCGCTTTAACGTTACCACCGTTCAGCATGAAACGCTGCGCCAAACTTACAGAGCGATACGAGATCTCGCAAAGAAGCAGCCTGCATGAACACCCCATCCTACGGCGGGCGCGATCCCATTTACGCTTTGGCAACCGCGCGCGGCGAAAGCGCATTGGCGCTGATCAGAACATCAGGAGGCTCACCGGAAGATAAAGCTCAAAGCGCCATCGATCTGGTGGCGCGCGTTTTTTCGCTCCCCGAAAAACTGCTTGACGCCCGCTCCAATTCAGTTGTCCACGGGTGGATAGTCGCTCCACAGCCGCAAATGTCCGACGATGGCGTGTACGGCAGCGCGCGGGCAAAAATCGACGAGGTGCTTGTCTCCGTTTACCGCGCGCCCCGCAGCTACACAGGCGAGGACGGCGCGGACATTTCCTGCCACGGCGGCATCGCAACGGTAAAAGCGGTGATGGCGGCGCTTAAAGCGGCGGGTTTCAGGGAAGCCCTTCCCGGTGAGTTCACTTTTCGGGCGTTTATGAACGGCAAACTTGACCTCACCCAAGCGGAGTCGGTTATGGAGCTGGTCGCCGCAAAAACGCACAAGGGCAGAGAACAGGCGGTGCGCCGCCTTGCAGGAGTTTTGCAAAAGGAAATCAGCGCGATTAAGGAAATGCTTGTCGAAGTCCTTGCGGGAACAGAGATTTATCTTGATTATTCAGAGGATGAGTTTTTGGGAACCGGCTCCGGCGGCGCAGACACAAGCGCCGCTGTTTTGACAAGCGATGAGGAAGCGGGCAGACTTCCGGAGCGCCGCCGCGCCGAACAAGCGCTTGAAAGGCTTAAATCAATTGCGCGCTTGTGGCAAAAAGAGCGGCTTTACGCTGACGGGGTTTTGGCGGTAATTGCGGGCAAACCCAACGCGGGGAAATCGAGTCTTTTTAATTACCTGCTTCGAGAAGATCGCTCCATTGTCACAGACGTTCCCGGCACGACCAGAGACTGGATAGAAGCCCTGGTTTCCGTTGAGGGCATTCCCTTGCGTCTTGCCGACACCGCCGGACTGCGTGACATTGAGCAAGGCGATGAGGTTGAGCGCATCGGCATTAAGCGAAGCCGCGAGCTTCTTGACTCATCAGGTCTTATCCTTTACGTCATCAACGGCGGAGAAGGCTTAACGAAAGAAGACCGTGAGTTTTTTGAGAATTACCCGGATAACTTTAAGGCAAAACCGCTCATCATCATTTGGAACAAGGCAGACATAGCGCCGCCGTCAATCGAAGCGAAACTGCCTGAACAGATTTTGTCAGTCAGCGCAAAAACAGGGCAGGGAATCGAAGCGCTTTTGTCGCGCATCGCATGCCTTCTTGAAACGGAAAGTTCGCACGCGCTTCATCTCGGTGCCGACAGAAATGACTATAGCCAAGAGGCAGCCGGCCCCGGCACGCTGCGGCAAAAAGACTTAATAGAATCCGCTGTTGCTTCAGTGGAAGAAGCGCTAACGCTGGCTGACAGGGAAGAGCCGCTTGACATTATCGCCCCGCTTTTCCGCTCCGCCGTAAACGCTCTGGGGGAAATTACCGGGGAAGTAACAAGCGAGGATATTTTCAACGCCATGTTCAGCCGCTTTTGCGTGGGGAAGTAAGCGGCTTTTAAGGAAACACTTCGGGTACGGCGAATGAAAATCACAGAATTCCCAGAACGGTTTTAAGACAGTAATCGATTTTCTCCAACATGTGCTTTGGCAGCATGGCTATCTGTTCCGTTAAGTCTTCTTTGTCCACTGTCGTAATTTGTGAAAAATTAACTGCTGATGTTTTGGTTAAGCCAGAAACTGCCCTTTCCAGCAATAAATTGCCAGGCAGAAAAGCCAACTCTGTATTGGACGTGATTACTGCGCAAATTACCGTATTTATATTGCTGCGATTAAATTCGTCACTCTGAATTATTAATACAGGACGACGCTTGGCAGGCTTAGAGCCATTCGGAATAGGGAGATTTGCCCACCATATTTCACCGCGAATCATTTACCAATCTTCTTCACCAAACAGCCGATATGCGGCGGCTTTTACATCGCCATCAAGGCGAGAGCTATGATTTTTATAATAACCGTTAAGCTTTTCTGTAATGGATTCAGTTTCTGCCGGAGCGGTAAAAGAAAGAATTACCGAACCTGTCGGCACCTCACGAGGAACTTCCAGGACAACACGGCGATCGGGCGGAATCTCAACGGTCTGTGTGATGGTCATAGAGCAAGTATAATACGAAACGTGGCGAGCTTCAACGCCCGTCAAGCGCTACGTTGCCAAAAGCCGCCCCGCCAGCGCGGAAACTGAAATAATCGTTCCGGCTGAACTGCCGAGGTTTGTAAGAAAGAAAACCAAGAGCGCCCGCGTCATGCGGTTGCGGTAAAAACCCTTAAGGCTGCTTACATCGTCGATGATGCTTTGAGCGTCCTTTACGGTCGGCTTCATAAAAGTTGCCTGAATGATACCTGAAAAAATGCCCACGCCGATAAACGGAATCATCGTCGTAATGGGCGCTCCTAAAAAGGCGACCAATATGGCAAGCGGATGCGCCAAAGCGAGAGCCGCCCCAAGTGCTGCAAGCGAGCCGTTCCACAAAATGTATTGCAGTGAAAACGAAACGCCCATGTATGCGCCGCCGCGAATAAAACCCGCTGTGATAAGACCGGCAATTATAAGCGGGATGAGAAAGGGCAGCCCTTTTGACAGCCCTTTTCGGGGCGGAATAATATCAAGCGAAGAAACATCGGCGCTTTTCTCATCACAAATTTCTTCAAGGTGCGTTTTAATTCCCTGCATATGCCCCGCCCCGACCACCGCGAGAACGCGCAAGGTCTTACCCTGCTGCGCCGCAGGTTGTGCGGAAATCTGCGCATTCGCGCTGCTCCAGATTTTTGCCGCCAGATAATGATCCCGCTCATCGATTAACGTCTCTTTGACTTCAGGCAGATAATCGGCAAGCTCATTCATCATACTATCAAGCTCGTTGCGTTTTTTTAGGTTCTCTATCTCTTCGGCGCTTAATTTTTCGGTGGTAAACGCGCTGGCAATAAGTGAAGCCAAAAGCTTGCATTTTTGCCACAGCCCGCATCCCGCCCACACGCGCCTTAACGTAATTTGCACTTCGCGGTCGCAAAGCGCGTAAGGAATGCCAAGTTCCTTTGCTGTGTCCAGCGCGGTTTTCATTTCCTCACCCGGCTTTACACCCAGCTCCGATCCCATTCGCCGCTGAAAACTGGAAAGCACAAGGTTCACCATAAGCAAAAAACCTTTACCTTCCCTGAAAACTTTGACCATGTTCAGTTTTTCCCATCTCTCTTTTTGAGTGATGGAAGCATAACGCCCCTCGTCCAATTCCACGCACACCAAGTCAGGTTTTTCTTCGAGGATCATTTGGCGAACTTCGTTAATGCTTTCACGGGAAACGTGGGCGGTGCCGATGAGGATTAGCTCGTGCGTTATCTCTGCCCCGCCTGAAAGTGCGGAGCCTGAATTTCTAAGAGGTAAAAACATCTTGGTGTCAGTCATTCGTAGTAGTTCCTGCGTGTTTGATCGTTCTAAAAAGATGCAATGCCGCGAGCGGCTAAAATCCAACTGTTAAGCCGCCACTCAGGAATATTCATCCTGTTCATTTCGCGAACCATAAGAAAATGCCGGTTTGCCATGCTGACATTTCCCCTTATATCATAAAACAAAGCCATATAAAATGTCATGCGCGCCCGCAGTTCAACATCCTGCTCACGATCAAGGCGCTGAAGCATAGGAACTTCACCGGCGAAATTATTAACCGTTAAGTCATAAAACAGGCGGAACATATGCCATTCAAGGCTGTCCCGCTGTACTCTCGGGATTGACTGGCGCAAAAAGTTCCTCGCGCCCATTCTGTCTCCGGCACGTATCCAGCTTATGCCTGCCAAAAGCGCATAATGGTTTTCGTTAGGAGCCTGACGGTGCGCCTGTAAAAACGTCTGCCGCGCTTCTTCCCACTGTCCGGTGCGCATTAAGTGTAGCCCAAGCCCTTCAAGCGCATAATGATAATCCGGGCGCAGGCGCGCAAGAATCGCGAAATGCTCCTTCGCCTCATCAAGATAACCAAGCGTATCTTTAAGACCGGAAGTAAACACATAAGCAAAAAATTCATCCGGGTTGATGGCGACCGCACGGCTAAACTCCGTGAGAGCCTCGGCTCGCCTGCCCATATCCATAAAAATTGTTCCCCGATCAATCGCAACCCAGTAATCATTTGGAGCAAGCAGTTTTGCCGCATCCAAATCCTGCAGCGCATAAGCCAGCCGTCCTCTTATTCTGGAAAACCTCGCCCGCTCAACTCTTGCTTCAAGCATTTGCGGGTGCAGATCAACTACCCGGTTGAAAAAAACTTCCGCATCGTCCCATTCCCGGTTTATGCGGAGGAGGCGCGCCATGCCCAAAAGCGCGTCGGCGTTTTGCGGCTCCCGCATAACTACATGGCGGAAGTTTTCCGCAGCACCCGCCAAAGAGCGCACGCTTAAATGCAGATTGCCCAGCGCAATACGGGCCGGTGTGTTGTCAGGGTCAATAGTCAAAAGGCGGTCAAGCAGATCGCGCTGCTGTATGTCACGACCGTTTATGCCTTCCATCGCGGCAAGCAAAAAAAGCGCGTCAGTGTTTTCAGGTTCAACCTGATTTACCGCCTGCGCGATAACTCTGGCTTCATCAAGTCTGCCGGCGGAAATTAAAACTGAAGCTTCCACCAGCCGTATATAGGAACTTGACCTTTCCGGAGACGGAATAGAATCAAATAAAGAGATAGCGCGTTCAAACTGAAACTCCGAAAGAAGATCCGCAATTTCCAGCAAGACAATTTCTGCCGGGGCTTCTTCTTCCGCCGCCGCAAAAGGCTTTATAAAAAGGGAAAACGCTAAAAGAAAGAGAACCAGAAATGTGTTTTTCAGATGCGCGTGTATGGTTTTCAATTAAATTCTCCTGTTATGGTAATCGGCAAAAAGAAGCTAAACATTGAGGCTCCTGAAAAACTTCAGTTTTGCAAGAGCAACCATTTACATACTGTGAGGGACAGTATAACAGCATACAAAGGCATAAAGCAAGGGTGCGTGAGGAAAATAATGATATGTGCAAGATATGCGCCGGAAGTTATGCAAAAAATAAATTGGTATATTTTTACGATTTATTGTATTATTTTTCAATATAATAGTGAATTTTGCTTTTTTTAATTTGTAATATATACAGACACAAAGTAAAATAAAGGTTCATGTGGGTGTTGCCTTATTGCGCACATCTGATCGCTTGAGGCTGCGTCGGTTTTTTGCTGACCCAGTATACCATACAACCCCCTTACCAAGGAGGAGGCGGTGGAAAACAAAAGCTTTCAATCTTCCCAGAAACTTCATCTTGAATCTCCGCATTCGTTCTTGGCTGGAAATACGCTGACTTTATTAAAAAAATCGCCACAAGTAAAACTGGCGGGAAACTCAATATTGAACAGCATAGTGTCGGGCTGCCGGAAGGCGGCGTTTCTTGGGCTATGATTTTATGTGGTTGAAGGAGTAAATTATGCCTACAAACAAAAACATTATAACGTGGCAGCACTCGTATTCTGTGAAAGTAAATCTGATTGACCAACAGCATATGCACCTAATCAATCTGACAAACAAGCTTTTTCACAGTTGTCTTGAAGGTAAGGATAGCGCCAAAGATGCATTTCGCGATGCCATTCGGGACGCGGTTGATTATGTGGGTTATCATTTCAGTACCGAAGAAAAGCTGATGGAGCGGGTTGCTTACCCTGATCTTAAACAGCACAAGCAAGAACATGTTGATTTTGTCCGGGAAGTTTACAACCAGTTAGAAGAATTCAAGTCCAAAAAAATATCGGCGCCGTTGACGTTTGTATATTTTCTTAAAGATTGGACGCTTTACCACATTGCGGTAAGTGACAGGAAAATGGGCGAGTACTTTCTTAAACTGCAAAGAGCCGGGGAACTCCAGAAAATCAGTCTTAATGTGAAAACTGACGGCTCTAACAGGGTGCATATCAGGTAAGGTTCGTCGCTTTCAACTTTTTCCCATAATAACTTCCCATTGGGTTGCAAGCATTCCGGCGAGCATCAGCGCGAAACCTGTGAGTGTCCACGCGCTGACTGTCTCGCCCAATAAAAGCACACCGCCGAGCGCGGCGAATGAACCTTCAAGACAGAGAATGATTGAAGCGTGTGCCGGCGGAGCATCCCGCTGCGCGACAATTTGCAAAGTATAACCGACAACACCGGAAACAAGCCCCGCGTACAGAATTGGAACAAGCGCGTTTGAAACAAGCTCAAACGGAATACTGCCTGATGAAAGTCCGCGAATGAGTTCGGGGAGACTTATCCATGTATACAACTGGGTGTAAAGAACTTGCGGATCAAGCGCTTGCAGCCATGCTGAAAATGCCGGTTCCACCAACAAAGCGGCAACAAGCGCGGAAATACCTGTAAAGAAAAATTGCCCCACAGAAAGCGCAATTGCGTCAATGCTTTTTACAAGGCGGTCGATAAGCAGAACGTGAAACGCCCAGAACACGGCACTTATGCCAACCAATACATCGCCGGGATTTACGCCGCCAGGTCCTCCGGCAACGCTCAAAAAGTAAAGCCCTGTTAAGGTAAGGAACGCGCCCACCCATGTTGCACGCCCTGTTTTCCGTTTCAGGAAAATCCCAAAAACAGGAGTGAGCACGACATAAAGCCCTGTGATAAATCCCGCGTTCCCCACGGTGGTGAACATGATGCCCAGTTGCTGAAAGCTCACGGCAATAAAAACGCAGAATCCTGCCAAAAATGCCGAAACCACAAAGGGCTTAAAGCCTGTTTTCCCCGATATAGCACTTTCAGGAGCGCTCACGTTTTTGACACGCCACAAAGCGTACGGCAGCAAAACCAGGCTTGCCAAAAGAAAGCGTATGCCGTTAAAAGCAAAAGGCCCGATGTACTGCATTCCGGCGCGTTGGGCGACAAAGCCGAAGCCCCAAATGGCGGCAGTCAGCAGAAGCAGCGCATCCGCACGTAAAGCACGTTTGTTCATAACAAAGCCCGTTAGCGCATAAAAAACAGCCTGATCGAATCAAAAAGCCGCCTGAAAAAGCCGCCCTGCTCAACAGAAGCCGCTGTAACAAGGGGAATGCGCCTGAGCTCGCCAAAGCTGTCTGTCAATACAAGGCTTCCCGCATGACTCCCTATTTCTAACGGCGCGGAAAGGCGCTCTTGCGGCTCAATGCGCCACCTCATGTTTTCACCGCGCCCGATTCCGGCGGTGAAATCAAGCGGCTCAAGTAAGGCAACGTCCACATGGTTTTGCCTGCCGCGCCACACCCGCACCGGCGCTAAAGGCGCATCAAGGCGCGGACGGACGGTGTGATAACGACTGAACGCCCACTCCAAAAGCCGCTCTCCGTCCTCATCGCGGATCCTGTCCCCGCCTGGCTCGGATGGCGCGCCAAGCACGACAGCGATAAAGCGCGTTCCGTCCCGCTCGGCGGTGAGGGATATGTTGAAGCCCGATGCGTTGATGAAGCCGGTTCTGATGCCGTCCACCCCGTCAACGCGCCCCAAAAGCGTGTTACGGTTTCTCTGCGTAATTGTGCCAGGGTTGTCCCGAAACGCGTTTGCCACGTGTTCGGCTCTTGGAAAGGAAAACTCCCGCACAGTGTGGTAATTCGCCAAACTTTCAGGCCATAAATGAATATAGTGACGCGAAAAGTACGCGAATTCCCTGGCGGTGGTCATGTTGTAATCGGAAATGCCTGACGGCTCGACAAAGCGGGTGCGGCTAAGCCCCATCGCACGTGCTTCGCGGTTCATCATCTGGGCAAAGGCATCCACAGAGGGCGCAAAACGCAGAGCAACCGCCACCGCCGCATCGTTGCCTGAAGGAATAGCCAGCCCCAAAAGAAGATCTTCCAGACTAACCTGCTGGCCGGGTGCCAGAAACATGAGCGAAGACCCTGGGAACTGGTTTATCGCCCAGCTTTCAGGCGGGGGAACGATGATTTCATCAAGCGCTGCCCTGCCCGCAGAAATTTCTTGAAAGACAAGGTGCATGGTCATGAGCTTTGTCAGCGAAGCCGGCTGTATTTCCATGTCTGCGTTGTGCAGAAAAACAAACGTCCCCGTGGCGGCATCCATGACCGCCGCCGCGCGGGAAACAATTTCCGGCGCACCGTGCCAGTGGACAGAAACATCGGCATAAAGCGCGGGTAGAAACGCCGCAAAAAGCAGGGAAAGAAAAACGGTTCTTTTCATCGCATTAAACTCCGCTAAAACTCAGCCTGCCCAACCGCACGGGGGTAAGGGATCACATCACGGATGTTTGCCATGCCTGAAACGTACTGAATAAGGCGCTCAAAACCCATGCCAAAACCAGAGTGGGGAACGCTCCCGTAACGGCGCAAGTCCAAGTACCATGAATAGTCTTCGGGGTTCATGCCTGCATCCTTTATACGGCTTTTCAGCGCTTGGCAATCATCCTCGCGCTGGGAACCGCCGATGATTTCCCCCAAGCGGGGCACAAGAACGTCCATCGCGCGGACGGTTTTGCCGTCACTGTTTTGCTTCATATAAAACGCCTTTATTTCCTTCGGATAATCGGTGAGAATCACCGGCCCCTTCACCACTTTTTCGGTGAGGAACTTTTCGTGCTCACTTTGGAGGTCGCACCCCCAATAAGGCTTGAACTCAAAGGTATTTCCGCTTGCCACAGCCTTTTCAAGTTCAGCCACCGCATCGGTGTACGTCATGTGGGCGAACTTTGAAGCCGCCACAGACTCAAGCGTTCCGATAATTCCTTTTTCGACATGAGTATCGAAAAACTCAAGGTCTTCACAACAATCTTTTAGCACCGCCTGAAAGAGCGCTTTGATGAAGTCTTCAGCCAGCGCCATATTGTCTTCAAGATGGGCGAAGGCGACTTCCGGCTCTATCATCCAAAACTCTGCAAGGTGGCGGCTGGTGTTGGAATTTTCGGCTCTGAACGTGGGGCCAAAGGTGTAAATACGGGAAAGAGCCAGCGCGTAGGTTTCACCCTCAAGCTGCCCTGACACGGTGAGAAAAGTGCGTTTGCCGAAAAAATCTTTGGCAAAATCCGGGGCTTTGCCGGATTTGGCAAGCGAATCCATATCTAGCGTGGTCACCTGGAACATCGCCCCCGCGCCTTCGGCATCACTTGCGGTGATAATGGGCGTGTGGACATACTGGAAAAAGCGGCTTTGGAAAAACTCGTGCACCGCAAACGCCAGCCTGTTGCGAACACGCGCAACCGCCCCAAACGTGTTCGTCCTCACCCTTAGATGGGCGATTTCCCTCAAGAATTCCAGCGAATGGCGTTTTTTCTGGAGCGGGTAGGCTGGCGTGTCGCCCTCTGCTTCCGCCGGAGATGAACCTACGATAATAAGCGAGGAAGCCGCCGCCTCCACCGCCTGACCTGACGCCGGGGAGGGGACGAGTTTAGCGCGTATTTCCACCGCCGCGCCTGTACTAAGTGCCGAAAGCGCCTGTACTGTGGCGGAGTTCAAACCCGCCGCCACATCGAAAGTGCACTGGATGCCGCGGAAGCAGGAGCCATCGTTTACTTCCACGAAAACGAGGTTTTTCATTTCACGCTTGGTTCTGACCCAGCCACGCACACAAATCCCGCGACCATCGGCGGGGGCTTCTAACAGTTGTTTTATGAGAAGAAAAGGCATGGTGGAACTATAATATTCTTACGATGTGCGTGTCCAGTGTTTTGATAGCGTGTTGCGATTATCTGTCGCATTAACTTGGTTCCAGCGGCTTCACCCAGTATACATCATCATCATGATCCACGATGATGACTTCCTGCCCTTTTGAAAGTTTAACACCAGCCTGCGAACAGCGAACATAAACCCGCGTCTCCCGCCCGAACTGTTTTATGACCGCTTTGGAAATTGATTCCCCTTCCAGCGGGAGAAGCAAAACGCCCTTTTCGTGGAGCAGTTCATCAGGTTTGATCGAAGAGTCCAAATCCCGCCGTATGAAGCGCTTGAGCAGACGGGCAAGCACCATTACGCCTGCCCCTATGCCTGACGCCCAAGCGAGGCTTGCGGTTGGAGAAAGCCCGATAAGCGTGGCAAAAATCCCTGTGGGGCCAAAACCCAGCGAAAAGTAAACGGCGCTCCGCAAAAGCCCGATGAGCGCGGTAAGTGCCCGAATTCCGTGTTTTTCCGCGGGGGCTTTAGCGCCGGGGCCGAGATACGAGCCGTGCGCTTTTGCGGCGCTTGCTCCGGAATCGCTTGAGTCGCCGCCTGAATCACCGGAATCACCCGCCTGATCCATGATACCAAGAAAATCGACGATGGTTACCCCGATGCCGAAAACCGCCAATGCGATGTAAAGCGTAAACAAGTTCCCCATGAAGGAATGGTATTACACGGAGACTGTCGCGTCAACACAAGCGCATTGACCTTATGCGCCATACGTGACAAAGTTTAAACATCATGACAAAGACAGACGCAGACTTAATCATCATAGGCGCGGGGCCTGCCGGTCTTGCGGCGGCGCAGTACGGCGCGCGCTCAAACCTCTCGACGCTGGTATTGGAACACCTTGCCCCCGGCGGGCAGGCGCTTCTTATTGACGTATTGGAAAATTACCCCGGTATTCAGGCGGGGAAAACCGGCTTTGATTTCGGCGAGGATATGCGCCGCCAAGCCGAAGATTTCGGGGCGGTTTTTTTGACCGATCAGGCGCAGGTTTTAAATAAAGCGGGTGATATTTTCACCGTAACACTTGCCTCCGGCATTACGCGCACCGCCCACGCCGTGATTTTCGCCACAGGCGCAAAACACCGCACGCTGGACATCCCAGGCGAAAAGGAATTTTCCGGGCGCGGGGTTTCCTACTGCGCCACCTGCGACGGTCCTTTTTTCAAAAACAAAAAAATCTTCGTGGTCGGCGGCGGAGATGCCGCCTGTGATGAGGCGCAGTACCTTTCCAAACTCAGCGCCAAGGCGATTATGATTCACCGCCGCGAACGCTTCCGCGCCCAAAAAGCCGTGGCACAGCGGGTTTTGAACAATCCCAATATTACCGTGCGTTTTAACACAGTCATGCAGGAAATTAAAGGGCAGCCGGACGGCGGCTTTGGCGGCAAGGTCGCCTCGGTGGTGCTTGCGGGAACGGACGGTTCCGGCAAGCCTTCGTACGAAGAAGGTGCCGATGCGGTGTTTATTTTCACAGGCACGATTCCGCAAACATCTCTTTTAAAAGACGCAAGCGGCATCAGTGCGGAAACGGACGAAAACGGATACATTGTCACCGATGCGCGTATGTCCACCGTTGAGCCGGGGCTTTTCGCGGCGGGTGATGTGCGGGCAACTCCCTTCCGCCAAGTCGTTACCGCCGTTTCCGATGGTGCGGTGGCGGCACACTGCGCGGCGGCCTACATTGACGGCTTGAAGGGACAGGGCTACAACTGAAAACTCCGCGCCTTAACTGGCGGAAAATGACCAAGGCGGAAATTAACCGCGCGGAAAGTTTTTTGCGGGCAAGGGAAATATTCTGCGTTGCCGCCATATCCCGTTTTTTGCGCCATGATACAAGCGGAATCGATGTGTGGCAATTGCCCGATGAGTCAGGCGAAATCTCATCGCTTCTTTTGCACAACCGCAAGAGACTTTTCCCGATGTTCGGCAAAAAAGCCTCCGTTCCCGCGCCCCGCTTTCTAAGCCGTTTTTTCACAAAAGTTCCCATCCACGCCATTCAAGGCTTACAAAGCGATGCGGAGCTGCTTGAAGCCCTCATGCGGGATATGGGCTATTTTTCCGCCGAATGTTTGGACTACGACTTGATGGCGCTTGACAGCCCGCCGCGTCCGCGTTCACTGAAAACGGGGCCTGCGGGACTGGTATTGCGCCCGCCTTTGCCGCAAGATGAGGAAGCGCTTTTTGTTCTCCAATGCGCCTACGAGCAGGAAGAAGTCCTTTCGGCAAAGTCGGGTTTTGATCCGGCTGTTATCCGCCTTAACCTTGCCAAAATTCTTTCAAAAGAGCGTTTGCTCCTTGCCGAACTCGGCGGGCAGGTGGTGGGAAAAATAAACTCAAACGCGCATTCTTTTACACGCACGCAGATTGGCGGCATTTACGTCCGCCCCGACTGCCGTAGCCTTGGTATCGCCACAAAAATGACGGCGGTTTTTTCGAAAGCCATTTTGGAAGAAGGGCGCGGTGTTTCCCTTTTTGTGAAAAAATCCAACGCCGCCGCTTGCAAAGCGTACCGAAACATCGGCTTTGCGGTTGTCGCGGATTACAGAATAACGTACTATTAAATCAAGGAGTTTTGGTCATGGCAAGTCTTTATGAAACACATTTACATACAAGTGAGAGCAGCGCATGCGGCGTTTCAAAAGGACGAGAATACGTTCAAAAATACATTGACTTAGGTTATACAGGCATTATTATCACCGACCATTTTTACAAGGGAAACTGCGCGGTAAGCAGGTTTTTGTCGTGGGAAAAGTGGGTTCACGCTTTCTGCCGCGGTTACGAAGCCGCTTTTGAAGAAGGCGCGCGGCGCGGGCTGGACGTTTTTTTCGGCTGGGAGGAAAGTTTCGGAAGCGATGATTACCTTGTTTACGGTCTTGATAAACAGTGGCTTTTGGATCATCCGGAAGTAATACGCTGGACGAGGAAACAGCAGTTCGATGAAGTGCGCCGTTACGGCGGCTGCGTGGTTCAGGCGCACCCGTTCAGGCAAAACTCTCACATTAACTGCATCCGCCTTTCAGCCGCCTGCGTTGACGCTGTCGAAGCCGCCAATGCCGGAAACGGCAATCCGGCTTTTGATGCGCTGGCCTGGGCGTACGCAAAAAAACTCAATCTCCCTATGACAGCGGGCTCGGACATTCACTCGTCTTCTGACGTAAGCACCTTCCATGTTATGGGTGTGTATCTGAATAAAAAGATGGAGAGTATTGCCGATTACGTGTCCGCTATTCGGAACAACAATATAGCGGGACTAAGAGTAAACCCCGGCCATTTTGACCTGCATGGAAACGAGCGGATAACGCTGCCTGTGGATATACGCAACGAGCATGATCGCAGTTCGGGGGAGAGCTTGCGGGAGTTTTTTGCGCACTGACAACGCCCCCTACGAAATCTTACGACACCGCCGCCGTCCCGCCTCCGCTGTGCTATGCCTGCTGCCCTCTTGTAGCGGCGTATTCGCACGCTGCCTGTGTCATTGCCCGTTGTTGATTTGTGGAGTACAATTTAGTACAGGAGAACAGCAAAATGACCAAACTTGAATACACATTCAAAACCGACACCTTGTTCAAAATGCTTTTTGTCCAATACCCGGATTTGCTG
>JAIRQD010000028.1:0-51645 GCA_031256655.1 Treponema sp. | reverse complement strand
CATTCCCGAAAGCCGCCGCTTCTTCAAACGCGGCTGCCCCGGAGAATTCGGACTTATTGCCGTCCAAGTGATATTAGTTGGCGACAAAAGGCAGGAGCGCCAGCATCCTTGCCCGCTTTATGGACAGCGCCAGATCACGCTGGTGTTTGGCGCAGGTGCCGGTAATGCGCCGGGGAAGGATCTTCCCGCGTTCAGTGATAAAGCGGCGCAATGTATCGGCGTCTTTGTAGTCGTTTTTCAGTTTTTGGATGCAAAACTTGCAGACTTTTTTCTTAAAAAAGACTTTGCCCTTGCCGCCGCGCCTATCATCGCCATCGCGCCCGTCCATTTGAATATCCATACCGCCGCGTTCTCCACGTTCACGGTCATTCCGAACAAAGCGTTCGCCGCCGCGCTCGCCAGTGGTGCGTTCACCGTTTTCATTGTTTCTTTCATCAGACATATTGTTACCCCTGTAAATGTTAAAATGGAATATCGTCGGTAAAACTGTCATCCCTTGCCGGAGGAGCGAAACCCGAGTCAGAGTTCCGTCCGCCCCCGTCGCGGCTGCCGTACGAACTTCCACCTGAAGAGCCGTTTGACCCCTGGTTTCCCTGTCCGCCGCCGCCCAGAAGCTGGATGTTGTTTGCGACTATTTCTATGCGGGAACGGTTTTGCCCGTCCTGCTGCCATCTGTCCTGGCGCAACTCACCGTCAACGCCAATCTGTTTTCCCTTCAATAGGTACTGGTTAAGAGCTTCGCCCTGTTTTCCCCAAAGAACTACATCAAAAAAGTTTGCCTCATCTTCCCACTGATCGCCATTTTTGCGCCGGCGGTTTATCGCGATGGAAAACTTGCACACAGCCTGCCCTGAGGTGGTGTACTTCAATTCCGCGTCGCGTGTAAGCCTGCCGACAAGGACAACGTGGTTTATATCAGCCATTGCTTTCCTTTTCCTTTTTTTCCTTTTCGTCGATGTTTACAAAAAGGTACTTTAAAAGATTTGTGTTCAGTTTGAACACCCTGTCTAAAGCGGTGATTTTGGACGGGTCTGCCTTTAAGGTGAAAAGGACATATTTTCCCCGTGTGCGCTTTTTGATTTCATACGCCAGGTCGCGATCCCCGATTTCATCGGTTTTCTCGATTTCAGCAGCGTTGTTTCCTAAGTCGGAAAGCAACTGCTCCCGGCCTGCCTTGTGCTGGTCTTCCTCCAGCGGAAAAATGACCATCAGCTCGTACTTACGCATGGGTCCTCCCTACGGACGTTAATTTCGGCCTGTTCATAAAAGAACGGGCAAAGAGGTTTGATAGATGAGCATAGAATATTTTCAGGACTTTTACAAGCGCCTTACAAATATGCTGGTAATTTTACAAGTGCCGGTATTATCAGGTATAATTGCGTAATGAATGTGATAAAAAATGTCGATAGGAGAGTAACCATGAATAAACGAGTCAACTTTGAAGACAGCCTTTTTATCCTTTCGATGAGGATACGAATCATTGAGGACATCATTACACTTGATGCGGAACCTAATTTTTTCCTTGAGAAAACGCTCGATGATATTTTCTTCACTGACCACCTTTTGCGGATCATTTTGGAGTGCCTTGAGGAAAACCGCCATCTCATTGAAAGGCAAGAGCTTTTACAGCAGCTTTCGGACTTTGAAGCGCAGTTTTCCCGCATTTTGCATAATTTCCTTGAGCATGACGGAAATTTTTCCATTCGCGGATTTCCTTCGGAGGAGGAAAAAGTCGCTTTGTGCAGAAAAAACAGCGCCGATCGCCACGCATTGATTGGGAAACTAAGTTTATCTTCTGGCGCTAGAAGTGCAAGCCCAATAGTGAGTTCTGATGAGATAAACGAGCTTTTAAAAGCATTTTAAAAAGGCAGGTTTTAATGAGGATAACCGGAGGGACGCTAAAGGGCAGGAGGGTCCAATTCTCCAAAGGCGTAATACGTCCGGCTATGGACAGAATGCGAGAATCGGTTTTCGCAATTTTGGGAGACCTGGAAGGCGTTTCGTTTTTGGACATCTTTTCAGGATCAGGCATTGTTGCATTGGAAGCTGCCTCGCGCGGGGCTTCCTACATCGAAGCTGTTGAAAATGATCCATTGAAACGATACTCAATTTTGGATAATATAAAGATGTCTCCTGTGAGAATCCAATGCCGGTTTATGCCGGCGGAGCTTTATGTAAAACGGGCAAAGCGGCATTTTGACATCATCTTTTGTGATCCGCCATTTCCTTACCGCCACAAAGAGGGTTTACTTAAGTCTATCGCGTCATCAGTGCTGGTCAATGGGGAAACGCGCATCCTTTTGCACTGCCCTAAAAGTGAAGTTTCAGGTGATTTTGGGGAAAAGCTTACGTTAAAGGAGACGCGGGAATACGGGCGATCGGCAGTGATTTTTTTTAAAATTTGTTGCGATTAAATTTGACAAAAATAGAGATTTTATATATATTGTTGTTGCCATCGTGTATAAAGTAAGGAATTAAGGGATGGATTTTAAAAGCGTTTTTGAGAAGGTGCAGGGGGAAGGCACATTTATAAAAACTGCGGCGAAGGTGGTTCTTGACGGGGGGCAAAAAGCAGTCCTCAACCGAAAGGGGAACACTCTTTTTAATTCTGGTGACATAGAGGGCGCGCGAAGGATATTCCTGTCCACAGGTTATACGGGCGGGCTTGTCCGGGTCGGCGATTATTACAATCAGAACGGAAGGCCCCTGGACGCCCTAAGGATGTACTGGGTAGCACCCGATCGAAAAAAAGCTGAACCTATCATCGCGCGGCTGTCTGCCGTCATTCAAAGCATGATTCGAAACGAAGGGAGCTGACTACATTGAGCAACAAAAGCAACATCATCGACAATCAGGAAAACGAGACCGCTGTGCAAACTGTCCTGCCGGCTGAGCAGGCCGACGAAGGCCAGTTTCGCATCTCGAACATCTCCAAAACGGGTTACCAGCTTTTGAAGGAGAACAGGACGGCAGATGCCATTGCCTGTTTCAACCAGATTCTGGAAATTGATGAGTACAACAATTACGCGCTTGTAGGCGTTGGGGACGCGTACAGAAAACAGGCCAATTTCAGGAACGCTGTGGCGTACTATCAGCGCTGCCTTGAACATCATCCCGGAAACAATTACGCGCTTTTTGGGCTTGCCGATTGTTACAAAGCGCTTAACAAATTCCATGATGCCATTAGAATCTGGGAGCAGTATCTGCTTTATGATAATAAAAACATCACGGTTCTTACGCGTGTGGCAGACGCGTATCGGAAGGTGCGGGATTACAAACGCTCCAAAGAAGTGTACCTTCGGGTAATGGGAATGGATGAGTTAAACGCTTACGCCATAATCGGTCTTGGGCATCTGCATTATGACTTTAAGGAATACCGCGAAGCGCAGGCTTATTGGACGAAGATGCTTGAGCTTAACAGAAACAGCGTGGATATTAGGGTGCTTACATCCATTGGCAACTGCCATCGCAAACTGAAAACCTTCGCCGGCGGCATCGAGTACTTTAACATGGCGCTTGACAGGGATCCAAGCAATCTGTACGCGCTTTTTGGGCTTGCCGACTGCTATCGCGGTTTAAACGATCAAGCGAAGTCACTTGAGTTCTGGGATCGCATTTTGGTGCTGGATCCACGCAACAAAATGATACTTACCCGCGCGGGAGACGCGTTCCGAACTCTTGGAGAACTTGAAAAAGCTGTTGATTACTACCAGCGCGCGCTGGACATTGAGTTTGACACCTACGCCGTTTTGGGCATGGCGGTTGTCGCCAAAGTTCAGGGGCGTTTTGAAGAAGCTAAAACGTCTTTAAAGCGCCTTATTCAACAGGATCCCAAAAACTACCGTTTGTACATGGAGCTTTCAGAGTGTTTCCAAAAAAAAGGCAACAAGCGCGAGGCGATAGAGGTGCTGGAAGAGTTTCAGCGGCAAGGCATACGGAATGTTGCGGTCAACGAGATGCTTGAAAGGCTCAGATACTAGGGAAGCGCAGAATGGGTACAAGCTGTCTGAAAGAGCTTGTGCTGCGCGCTTGCCCGCTAAAAACTTAAAAGATTGTAATGAACAACGCGGCTAAAATACCTGAAAAAATTGCCACGGTTATAACGTAAACCCAAAGTGGTAAAGGCTCGTCTTTGGGTCTTTTTGCCTTGGGTCTTTTCTTTGGTTGATCTTCTGAAACATATCCGCACGCGGGGCAGCCCCCCTTAAATGAATCCACTTCACCGATAAAATTGCAGGTTGGGCAGCGGACAGAAGCGAAGTTTTTTCCGCACTCAGGACAGCTTTTGGCTTCCCGTTCAACTTCGGCACTACAGCTCTCGCAAAAAAAAAGTGGGTCTAATTCTGTGATTTTCCGTTTGCCAAACACCTAAACCTTTCTTTTTCTGTATGTTTACGCTATTCTGCCGCTTTGACAGGAGCTTCCGGCTTTGCGGATGAGGCAACAGCCGTATTGTCAGCGCTTGCGGTTTTTGTTTCCGTTGTTGCCGGTTCAGCCGTTTTTGTTTCCGCCGCCCTTGAAGGCGCATCGGTGTTTGGGCTGTCCGTTGTTTTGTCGGCGGTCTTGCCGACGGAAGCCCGGTTGGAGCCGCGGTCAGTTACATAAAAACCGCTGCCTTTAAAAATAACGCCTGTGCCGCCGTTAATAAGGCGGCGTATTTGCTTGCCGCATTTTGGGCAAGTTTTTAACGGTTCATCAGCCATGCTTTGAAATGCATCAAAAGTATGACTGCAGCTTTTACATTCATATTCGTAAGTCGGCATAATATTCTCCGCTGAATTTAGGCGTGTACAGCCTCTTGCAATTAATTTGAATATACCGAAAACAAGGCAAAAAGTAAAGATATATCGTTCTCACTTAAGGAATCTATGCGAATTGTAATAAATTCCCCGTCTTGCTCCGGAACGTTGGAAAAAAGCATTACCGCGGCATCTTGAAAGCTTAAAGCCTGATTTTCCACAGGCATTTGCGCGGCGAGTGCTGCCGCTTGCAATACAAGATGCCTTGCCTGGGTGAAAAGCATTGTCAGCAAGCCAGCGTGAAAAGCTGAAGGCGTTCTAACTCTGAATGTTAGTTCCCACAGCGCTTCGTGGACTTCAAGACCGGAACCGTCCGCTGTCCAGCCTGCCGGAGAGCGAATTGCCGCAAAGAACAACTCTTCAGCGGGTATCTGCAAAGGAACACCCATACCGGCTAAAATACGGTTGATATGATCTGAAGGGCTCACGAGCCAGCCTGCAAGGGCTGAACCTTCGCGAATCTGGGTAAACGCTTCAGGCATTGTAGCAATTTCCATTTGAGCCAGCGGATCGATGTTTGAAACAAGCGCCAAACGCCGCGCAAAAGAAACGGCGATTTCGCCGTTGCGGTCAGTCCAAAACGTTCCACCGTAAGAGCTCCTCTGGCGTCTCCATGCGCGCGAAAACGCAAAGGCGTAATTTGCCCTGTGGCGTGGATACCTTCCCATCGCCGCGATGAAAAAGCGCCTTTCTTCGCTCTCGCCAAAAAAAACCGCCGCCGCTTCGTCTGTCCGGTCAATCACCATCGCCGCATCACTGGCGCTGAAACCACCAATGTAAAGCGCATCCAAAAGCGGTCTTCCTGCTTCAACATCCGCCCACAGGTAAAGGCTTCCGCCTGCGGGCATCAGCGAAAACACCTGTGGCACATCATCGGCAATCGGGGCAGGAAGCCGCGGGGCGGTTGCACAGGAGGCGAAAAACATCGCGCTTAAAAAAAGCGAAAACGGCAATTTTTTTAATCGTTCAAATAGCTTATACTTTTTCAATTTTTACCTTCCATGTTTCATCTCCGGCTTCTATATACGATGTTCCGTCTACGGCATTGAGATCGGCCTCGCTCCACGCAACTTTGGACGCAAGCGTCTCACTGGCAACGTAATCGGCAAAAGCTTCCCACGCCGATTTCAGCTTTGGCGATCCGCCAATGGTAAGCGATATGCGGTCAGTCACTTCAAGACCTGATTCTTTGCGAACGTTTTGCACACCGCGCACCAAATCGCGCACATCGCCCTCTTTTGAAAGCTCCTCTGTTATCTCCGTGTCAAGACCGACAGTCAACGTGCCAGAGTTTTGCACTTTCAAATTGGCTTTTTCAATGCGCCGTATGTCAAGTTTTTCCGCGGTAACGTCCACCGTTCTCCAGCCGCCTTCGTTGCATGATTCTATGTCCAGCGAAAGTGTCGCTCCTTCGATTATGCTTCTGATTTCATCGTGGCTTAATGCGGCAATTTTATCCGATGCCGCCTTCATGTCTTTTCCAAGTTCCTTGCCCATAACGCGGAAGTTTGCCTTTGCCTCATACTCAACGAGATTTTCCTCGTTGTCCCTGAAGATCACGTTTTTGACGTTAAGCTCCTCGCGTATTATGTCTTCCATTTCGAGGAGCACGTTTTTTTCTTCGGTCTTTCGCGTTACCAGTTCCACAGATTTAAGCGGTTGGCGGATTTTGATGTTGTACTGCGAACGCAGCGCCCTGCCCACAGCAACCGCGCGCTGAACTGCCGCCATTCTGAACTCCAAATCCTTGTTGCGGTACTTGGTATCAGGCGTCGGGAAGTCCGCCAAATGTATAGATTCCGGGTCGTCCTCTGTGCGCAGGTTCTGCCAGATGGCCTCAGTGGTGAACGGCATGAACGGGCAGGCAACAGTAATAAGCGTTTTAAGAACGCTGTAAAGGGTTTGGTAGGCTTCGGTTTTGTCAGAGTCCGTAGCACCTTCAACGGAGCTTTTCCAGAAGCGTCTTCTGGAACGGCGGATGTACCAGTTATTCAACAGGTCGATAAACCCAAGTATGGGATCAACGGCTTTGGCGAGATCGTAATTGTCAAGAGCCGCAATTGTCTGCTCCACAAGGTTTTCCGCCTCCGAAAGTATCCATTTATCAAGCGGATTGGAAGGAGATTCAGGGGGGCCAGACGGTTTAATTTTATCGATGTTTGCATAAGTGACAAAAAAGCTGTAAGCGTTCCACAGGGGCAATATTATGCTTTTAAGCACTTCCTTTACCCCGTCATCGCTAAAGCGCAGATCGTCAGCTTTTATAAGGGAAGAATGCACAAGAAAAAGACGCACCGCATCCGCCCCGAAGGAGTTAATCACGTCAACGGGATCCGTGTAATTTCTTAGGCTTTTACTCATTTTCCTGCCGTCGCTTGCAAGCACAATTCCTGAAACGATGCAGTTTTTGAAAGCCGGCCGCTTAAAGAGCGCCGCGGCAAGAACGGTGAGTGTGTAAAACCAGCCCCGCGTTTGATCAAGACTTTCGCTTATAAAGTCCGCAGGGAAATGGTTTTCAAAAAACTCTTTGTTTTTAAAAGGGTAGTGGTTTTGTGCGTAAGTCATAGCGCCTGATTCAAACCAGCAGTCAAGCACTTCGCTGATGCGGCGCATAGTCCCGGAACATCCGCCAGCTTTCGCGCAGGGAATAGTGATGGCATCGACAAACTGCTTGTGAAGGTCTTCAGGATAAACGCCTGATAAAGATTTAAGTTCATCGCGGCTTCCTACGCAGAGCACTTTGCCGCAGTCTTCGCACTTCCAAATTGGCAGGGGATTGCCCCAGTAGCGGTTGCGGCTGACAGCCCAATCCCGCGCGCCCTCAAGCCACTTGCCAAAGCGCCCTGTTTTTATGTGTTCAGGCACCCAGTGAATCTGGCTGTTGGCATCAAGCATATCCTGTTTGATTTTTTCCACATGGACAAACCAGGAACCTACCGCGCGGTAAATAAGCGGGCTTTCGCACCTCCAGCAGTGCGGATATGCATGGAGAATCTGGTCGCGTTTAACCAGCTTGCCGTCTGATTTTTTTAGATGCTCAATTATAACTTTGTCAGCGTCTTTTACAAAAAGCCCTTCGTAATCGGGCACTTCGGAAGTGAAGCGGCATTCGGCATCAATCGGACACACGGTTGGAACGCCTGAACCTTTCAAAAGCCGCGCGTCATCCTCGCCGAAACCCGGCGCTGTATGCACTATGCCTGTGCCGTCTTCGGTTGAAACATAATCGCCCAAGTATGTGCGAAAGGCGTTTTCTGACACGTCCTTGAAATACGGAAAAAGCGGCTCATACGAAATGCCTGAAAGCTCTTTGCCCTTTTTGCGCCACACAATATCGTAAAGGGCGGTATCTTTGTAATATGAGGGAAGCCGCGCTTCGGCTAAAATGTAATAATTGGGATTTGGTGAATCGGGGTTTGAAAGTTCCTTTATTAACACGTAGTCAATTTCAGGACCTAAAGCCAGGGCAAGGTTGGACGGCAATGTCCACGGCGTTGTTGTCCACGCCAACAAATAAGTGTTGGGAGGCAGCTTTTCTTCGCCCTTGCCCTGTTCTTTGCTTTCATCTACCTTAAAACGTATGGTGATTGACGGATCGTGAACATCGCGGTAACCGCCGAGGTTCAGTTCGTGATTGGAAAGAACGGTGGCGCAGCGCGGGCAATAAGGCAGGACGTAATGACCTTCGTACAAAAGCCCCTTTTCCCACAGCGTTTTCACGACCCACCAAATGCTTTCCATGTAGTCGTTGTCCATGGTTTTATAGTCGTTGTCAAAATCCACCCAGCGCCCCAAACGGGTGATGGTTTGCCGCCATTCTTTCACATAACGCAGAACCGACTGGCGGCAGGCTTCGTTAAAGCGGTCAATACCGAAATTTTCGATGTCGGTTTTGGAATTAAGCCCGTATTCTTTTTCGATTAAGTTTTCGATGGGAAGACCGTGGCAATCCCAGCCAAAACGGCGTTCAACCCGTTTCCCTTTCATCGTTTGGTAACGGGGAATAATGTCTTTGATAGTGCTTGGAATAAAATGCCCGAAGTGGGGCAGTCCCGTGGCAAAGGGAGGGCCATCGTAAAAGACAAACTCTTGCGCCCCTTCCCGCTGTGTTATGGATTTCTGGAAAGTGTTATTTTTTTCCCAGAACAAAAGCACTTCTTCTTCCAGTTTTGGAAAACTCACCCTTGGATCAACATTCTTGTACACAAGTTCCTCCGTACCGCTGTTTTAACCATAACACAAAGCAGAAATAAAAACCAAGCCCTGCAGGTATGCCGTATCGCCAACATGGTAAAAAGTGTTATACTATTAACAGAAACGAAATAAATTGGGGCGTTTTCAGAATTGCAGGTTTTTGGAAATGCGGTCTTTCAGTGCAGAGGAATATATACGAATGCCTGTTGTTTTTGCATCTTTGTTCTATAACTTGGGGTTTTTCGCACGTATCCTTAGGGGGGTGGGGAGTTTTGCGCGCCGCGGGCAGGCGGCATACAAAATACTCATCATGCAAATACTCTTTACTTTTGTGGAGGCGCTTGGGCTTGCGGCGCTTTTGGCAGTCGGCATTGGGGCGGCAGTCACTATTATCGGCGTAACGTTTCTTACCGGGCTTTCTCAGGAACACCTCATTTACTCACTGCTCATCATGATTATCACGCGGGAACTTGGTCCGCTTTTGGTGGCGTTCATCATCATCGCCCGCTCGGCAACGGCAATTGCCACCGAAATGGCCGGCATGGTTATCTCGCACGAAGTTGAAGCCTATATTTCTGTCGGTGTTGATCCTATCGAATACCTTGCTGTTCCGCGCTTTTTGGGTGTTACAATCTCACTTTTTATGCTGAACATTTTTTTCAGCATATTCGGGCTTGCAGGTTCGTTTCTTGTAGTACAGCTTTTTACGCCTTTGCCTGCCTCTGTTTACTTCAGCGGGCTTTTGGAAAGTCTTACTGTGCCGACTTTGGTTATTTCCATCGTAAAAAGCATTGCCTTTGGCATGATAATTTCCACAGTGGCGATAACGAGGGGGCTTGCTGTGGAGCGGGCAAGCACGGAAATTCCTGTGGCAGGATTAAAGTCGGTGGGGGCGGCGTTCGGCTGGTGCATCATCGTCAACGTTATTTTGTCCGCGATATATTATATGCAGGTTTAAGGGTGGATTATGGCAGGCATTATCGAACTTGATAACGTATCATTTTCCGCTCAAAATCAGGACATTGTTCGCGGGGTGTCGTTCACATTCGAAGAAGGCAAAGCCACAGCGCTTGTGGGATCTTCCGGATGCGGCAAAAGCACGGTTCTAAAACTTGCCGCGGGGCTTTTGCTTCCCACCGGGGGAAGGGTGAGTTTTCGGGGGAAAGATGTGCTTTCCATGAGCCGCCAGGAGAATCTTGCCTTCAGAAAAGAGGCTGCGATGATCTTTCAGGACTCCGCGCTTTGGGCAAACCAAAACCTGTATCAAATTTTGGAGCTGCCTTTGCGCATTCATTTTCCTGCGATGCAAAGCGCCGAACGGGAACGCCGCATTCGCGCTGTGCTTGCCGAAGTTGGTTACCGCAGAACGCTTTCACTGCGCCCGGCACAGCTTTCGATGGGCGAGCAGAAACTGATTGCCTTTGCCCGCGCCATGATGTGCCAGCCGCGTATTTTGTTTCTGGATGAGTGGACAGAATCGGTTGATGATTCTACTGCGCACAGGCTCATTAACATTGTGCAGCACCACTGCGATGAGGGAAAGACAGCAATCTTTGTAAGCCACGATTTTCACATCGTGCGCATAATTGCCGATTATATAGTCATGATTCTTGACGGGAAGATATTTCGATCTTTCACAAAAGACCAGATAGAAAGTGATGAGGACTTGGCACACCATATTGAAAGGGAATTTCATCATGAGGGTAAGCTAAAATGAAGTTCAAAATTCGCTATGCCGATCAGATTGTCGGCTTTTTCGTTGTCCTGTCACTTTTGGTGCTGGTGTTTGTTACAATGACGCTTGGGCGGACACAACGGTGGTTTGCCGCCGATGTGTCCTTTCAAACCTCGCTTTCTTCGGCAGCCGGCTTGAGCAGGAACATGGCGGTTCAGTACCGCGGTTTTACCATCGGGACAATACAAGACTTCCACCTTACTGATGCCGATGAAGTTAAGGTTATTTTCTCTATCTTTGAGGAATACATAAGCAGGGCACGTATGGGTTCTATGGTGGAAGTTGTGACAAGCCCAATCGGGCTTGGTAACCAGTTTATTTTCCACTCAGGCAGGGGAGAACCGCTTTCCCAAGGCGACTTTATCCCCATAGTCGGCTCGGCACAGGCACAGCAAATGATCCAGATGGGGATTGCCAACCTGCCTGAAAAGGAAGACAGCATTTCCCTTATCATGAGCCGGGTAATAGCTGTGCTTGATGAAGCGCACCTTACGCTTTTTCAAGTAAACGAGGCGTTCGGGGCGGGAACGGACGCCACCGAAGTCGGAAGGCTTGTTTCAAGCCTGCAAACAACGATTGACGGCATAAGCGCGCTTGCCGCGGGGCTTGATCCTGTCATAAGCGATATAGGAGCGATAACGCAAGAGCTTGCCGACCCTTCAGGTCTGCTTTTCACAACCCTTGATGCGGAAGGGGAAGTGTACACAAGTCTGATGGTTTCCCTGTACCACATTTCTTCGATACTTGAAAACCTTGACCGTGCGACAGCCTTTGTTCCCGCCCAGCTTCCCCAGCTTGCGGGGCTTATCATGGATCTGCGGGGAACGGTCAGGTATGCCGAAGATGTGCTGATTGCCCTTACAAACAACCCCCTGCTTAGGCGGGGTGTTCCCGAACGGCAGGAGGCTACAAGTGGGGGGATGAGACCGAGGAATATCAGGTTTTGAAATTGAGCTTGTTGCCGGCTGTACATGAGTGTATTATAATTTTCCAAACAGGATGTGAATAATGAGAAAATATCCCCTTTGCCGCTTGCCGGTTTTCCTTGCCGTCTTTTTTGCCGCCGTGTTTTTTTCTGCCTGTTCCACCGCGCCAAGGCGGTCAAACGAGGCTTTTTCCATACGTAATATGGCGGCAAGCCAGTTGGAGTTGGCGAACCTGAACGCCTCGCAAGGGCGCTTTACCGATGCGCTTTTTATTCTTGATGATGCGTGGCTTTTGGCGGTGTCTGCTGATGATCCTATTTTGCGGGTGAATATCGTTATAAGCCGGGGGAACATTCTTTTTTCCCTTGAGCTTTTCGAGGAAGCTCAGGCGGCGTGGGAAAGTGCCGCCAGCGAGGGGGATTTATCAGGCTTGCCGCTGCTTGCAGCCCGCGCCAGGTTGTACTCGCTTCGTTCCCGCCTCGTTTTGCTTTCCGCTCAAATGGCCGCCCAGGCGGATGCATCAGCGGAAGAAATGCGAGCGCAAATTCTTCGCGAAATCGCCTTGGTCAGATCAGACCAGCTTGCCCTTGCTTCAGGGTATATTACGCTTGCCTTTGTCGAAAAGCAGTTGCAGCGCTGGGCGGATGCGGAGAACGCCGCCGTACGTGCATTGCGTATTTATGAGCGGGGGCGCTTTCTGGAAGATGCGGCTTTTGCGTGGTTTGTAATCGCCTCCATCCGTTCCCTGTCGGGAAATTACAATGCGGCGCTGGGAGCGCTGCGCACTTCAATAACGTTTGACCGCCGCGCCGAAAACGGCTTTGGGCTTGCCTCAAGCTGGCACGCGATGGGCGAGGTGTACGAGAGAGCCGGGCGCGCCGAAGATGCCAGCGCCGCCCGCCGGCGCGCCGCAGAAATTTACCGCGCCATAGGCTTTTCTGATCGCGCCGAAGAGCTTGAAGGGCTTTTGTAGGCAGGCAGAATGACAGAGCGGTTGAATATTCCTTACACGGTAACCGTTCTCATTGCGCTTTTGTGTGTTTGGGTCGGGAACAGAATTGCGGTCACTGATGCGTCTCTTTTTCATGACGCTTCTTTGGACACGGTTCGGGCTACGGTGATGGATGTTATTGAGCGTACCGAACCGTACGGCTTTGATGACTTCGCTTATTTTCACGGTTACATACTTGTTTTCCGCGCTGAAATTACCCAAGGGCAAAAACGTGGCAGAATCGTTACGGCTTCGCAAGCCTTGGGTGATTTTTCCCTTGCCGCCGTACGGGAAGTGCAGCCCGGCGACAGGGTTTTACTGTTTTACAGCGAAGGTATAAACGAATGGTTTTTTGACGGACATTTGCGGACAAACAGGCTGCTTTTGCTTGCGTCCCTTTTTACCCTCTGCGTTTTGCTGTTCGGCGGCAAAAAAGGATTTAACACCCTCCTTTCCCTCGCCTTCACCTGCGCCGCGGTGTTTGGTGTTTTTATCCCCGCGATACTTTCAGGTGCAAACATTTACATCATGGCACTTTTGGTCTGCGCCTATGTAATAACAATGACGCTGCTCTTGGTCGTCGGCTTTAACAAAAAAGCGCTTGCGGCGGCGGTTGGCTGCGCCGGCGGACTTGCGGTAACAGGAATTATCGCGTTAATCATGGACGGCGCATTGTATTTAACCGGCGTTGTCGATGAACATTCGCGCTTTCTCACCGCCCTTCCCGGAGGCGTTTCGATAAATCTGCGCGCAATCATTTTTGCAGGCATCATCATCGGCGCGATGGGAGCGATAATGGACGTTGCATTGTCGATAGCATCTTCGCTTTGGGAAATAAAAGAAAAAGCCCGTTTTATTACGTTTGAAACCCTGTATCGATCAGGCATTTCCATTGGGCGCGACATCATGGGAAGCATGGCAAACACGCTTGTGCTTGCGTACATAGGCACATCTTTATCGGTGATTTTGCTTATTACAGTGTTTTCAGGTTCCCTTTTCAGCCTGCTTAACAGCGAAATGATCGTTGTAGAAATTCTTAAAGCTCTGTCGGGGATTCTTGGTATTTTGTTTGCCATGCCTTTGACCGCGTTTTTCTGTGCTCTTCTTTTTGTGCAAAAAAAATAATCACGCGCATCTATTTTCTTTGCGCGTTATGAGTTACTATTGTGATATGCCCACAGTTGATGACAAGAAAGTAATTTACTCCATGTACCGGGTTTCAAAGAAGCACGGCACCAAACAGGTTTTAAAAGACATAAACCTTTCCTATTTCTACGGCGCAAAAATTGGCGTGCTCGGTCTTAACGGTTCAGGTAAATCAAGCCTCCTGAATATACTTTCAGGTGTTGATAGTGAGTTTACAGGGGAAACTTCCATAAGCCCGGGTTACACAATCGGTTATCTTGAGCAAGAGCCGCATTTGGAACCGGGAAAAACCGTTAAAGAAATAGTCTCTGAGGGCGTCCAGAATCTGGTTGACCTTTTGGCGGAATTCGACAAGGTAAGTGAAGCGTTTGCCGACCCTGATGCGGATTACGATAAACTTGGCGCAAAGCAGGCTGAGTTGCAGGAGAAAATCGAGGCCGCTGACGGCTGGAATCTGGACAGCCGCCTTGAACTTGCAATGGAAGCGTTGCGCTGTCCGCCCGCCGAGCAAGCGATTGACCATCTTTCGGGGGGCGAAAAACGCCGTGTCGCACTGTGCAGGCTGCTTTTAAAAAAGCCTGACATTTTGCTTCTTGATGAGCCGACAAACCACCTGGACGCTGAAACAGTTGCCTGGCTTGAGCGGCATTTGCAGGATTACGCAGGCACGATAATCGCCGTCACGCACGACCGCTATTTTTTGGACAATGTTGCAGGCTGGATTTTGGAACTTGACCGCGGGGAAGGAATTCCATGGAAAGGGAATTATTCTTCGTGGCTTGAGCAGAAGGAACAGCGTCTTGCCCAGGAAGAAAAAGCCGAAAGCGACCGGCGCAAGCAGTTGCAGCGGGAACTTGAATGGATACGCATGAGTCCCAAAGGCCGCCACGCAAAAAGCAAGGCGCGCATTACTCAATACGAAAAACTTTTTCTTGATGATGAGCGGGAAAAGATAAAAGAAAGCAAAATCACAATTCCCGCGGGTCCGCGCCTTGGGCAATTGGTTATTGAGGCAAAGGGGCTTGCAAAATCCTACGGGGATCGCCTGCTTTTTGACAACCTTGATTTTACCGTGCCGCCCGGAGCCTGTGTCGGCATTATCGGGCCAAACGGTGCCGGAAAAACGACGCTTTTCAAAATCATTGCCGGGGATGAAAAGGCAGATTCAGGCTCCTTGCGGATTGGTGATAGCGTAAAGCTTTCGTGGGCTGATCAGATGCGGGAAAGGCTTGACAGCGAAAAAACTGTGTGGGAGCAGCTTTCAGACGGCCTTGATTTGATAAAGCTTGGCGGCAAAGAAATAAACTCCCGCGCTTATTGTGCGTGGTACAACTTTTCAGGCGGCGACCAGCAGAAAAAGGTGGGCGTGCTTTCAGGCGGCGAGCGTAACAGGCTTAACCTTGCCCTTATGCTTAAAGAAGGCGCTAACGTGCTTCTTTTGGATGAGCCCACAAACGACCTGGATGTAAATACCCTGCGGGCGCTTGAGGATGCAATTGACACATTTGCCGGCGTTAGTTTGGTGATAAGCCACGATCGCTGGTTTTTGGATAGGGTTGTCACACACATTTTGGCATTTGAAGACGGTGAGGTTGTTTGGTATGACGGAAATTGGTCTGAGTATGCCCAGTGGCGGCGAGAGAAAATGGGAGCCGCCGCCGACAGACCTCATCGTCATGTATACCGTAAACTGGAGCGCTAAAGGATCGTGCAAATAAAAGTCAGCAAAAATAGTTGCGACGTATATCTTTTACAGCTTTCCGGAGTGCTGGATCTCTCCGGGGCTGATCAGTTGAAAGATGTTGTGATGAAAGTGTACAAAAACAAGGTTGAACGCTTCATCATAAATATGTGCGATATTAAAAGTGTTGATTCCTCAGGCATTGGCGCGCTGATAAGCATTTTTTCGACATTGAGAAAACTTTCCTGTCCGCTTGTTATCATTGCCGTTGAAGGACCTGTAATGCATGCGCTTGAAACGAGCAGGATTAAAGGTTACTTCACAATAGCCCGTTCCATGCAGGAGGCGGTTTCCTTGCTTGACGCGTGATAAGTCTAAACGTGCCCGGCAAGAAGACCAGCATCCGAATCTGTAAATGGCTTGCCGTAGATATACTCAAAAAGAAAGCGCATGTCTTCAGGTGCCATGTCTAGGAAGTTGCAGCCGAAGTATCCAAGCGTGGCATCCTTGTAGCGCCGCACAATTTTTGCCTTGCAGTTAACTGAACGGCGCGGAACGGCAAGCTGCACGGTGATTTCGCTGTCAGGAATCAATGTTGAAGCCAAGGGCGAATGCGGGTATGAAAACAAAAGCCCCGAAGCGCTTATGTCGATAATTTTACCTTCAAAAGACTCTTTTTTCATTTTTCCCGCTTCAAAGTAACCGTTCATCCAAAGGGAGTTTGCCAAAATTTTTGTGAACTGAAAAAGCGTTTCAACAACGTTGTAATCAAAAGGCGGTTCTGTTTCAGAGTTTGTCCAGATATGAATATACCCAACAACATATTCCTGAAAGAGAATTGGTATCCACAGATCCGAAAAAATCCCGTCTTCAAACTTGCGCTTTACAAAACGTTCACAAGCATCATCCAAAAACCTAGGCTCAACTCCTGTGCTTTCCAAATAACGCCTGAAAATCTCTGATGTAATAAAACGCTTTCTGGGGTGGGGATCTTCATCGGGAAAAGGGGCTTGAGTTGAAGGCAGATAAAAAGCCTTCCCCGTTTCGGCAAGCAGGCGCTCTTCGATGCTTTCAGGTTTTACGTCCTTAAAAACAACCAGTTTGCATGATGACGCAAAACCCTTTATCCATTCTGACATTTGATCGATAAGACCGCTTAAGTTTTTTGGGTCTATGTTTTTTAAAAAGTCCTCTTCACTTGTTACTTCATATTCATCTACTTTCGGATAGGAAAGCGAATATCGGTCGCCTGCAAGCATAAACTGCACATCAAATTTTGGGGCGGCAGAAACACGGGCAAAAGAGCGCGCAAGGTCTTTATACAAAAACACAGGTTCTTTTACGGTAATCCTTGTGTCTTTGAAATCCAAAACTTCGGCTGAAAAAGTGATTACCTGTCCCCGGTAATCAAATACAAGATCGATTTTTTTTCTTACCTTTATTTCTTCAATTGGCCTGTCGCTTATAAAATTAATTTGCCCTTTTGTCGGTTTATCCTGTTTGAGAATGTATTGGGTTTGCCCTTTAAGGCACATGACAGGAATTTTCTCATCATAAAGCACTTTTAGAAGAAAATCTTTTTCGATGCGTTTGACCGGTGTTGCCATACTGTCCTTCTGTCTTAAAAAAACCTCTGATGCGGGGAAAATACAAAAGGAGTTTCACCCCTTATGTCGGCAAGACTTTGGCGCGGCTCAAGAAGCAAATCGTCAAAGCGGTAGCTTTGGACATCATCGGCAGGGGAAGGAAACAAAAAAAGTTCCCCGGTTATACTTTCCTCTCTGCCTATGAAACGCACCAAAAAAGAGATTGATCCGTCTATTTGCGTTCTCCCGCCGCCGACTCTGATTGCAAGTGGTTGTATCTCTGATATTTCTTCGGTAAGGCTTGACAGCATGACCTGGGAAACGCCAGTAAAAATCGCCGCCTGGGTATTTCCGGCTTGAAGTGATGAAATTAAGTTGAGCGCAAAGCGGTAGGCTTCTTCAGAAGCGTTTCCGCGCCCAAGTTCGCCGATAACAAAATCCTGCGGATAGTGGGGAATCTCCCCGCGAAGGGGTCTGCGCAGCGCTTCTGGAACGGTTCTCACCATGACAGGCGCTTGAGCATCCTGTTCCTCTTCTTGAGAAAAAGCGAAAGGAGCGAGCAAAAAAAGCAAAAGCAAAGCGCAGGTAAAAGAACGAAGGATTTGGTTAATATAAACGACATGCATCATACATAAACTATACAACTTTTTTTTCCCAAGGGCAACATTGCGCGGAAGATAATTGTATGGTACCATGGACGGGCATGAAGAAAAGCGTCCGCTCTGCGCTTCTTGACGATTATTCAGAACCGGTTAGGGATATGCTGTGGGGGCACATTTACCTTACCCCTGCTTTGGCATCCATCGCCGACTCACCTCCTTTTACGCGGCTGCATCGCATTTTGCAGTTGGGACCTACGTTCAGGGTGTATCCCGGAGCCGCTCACACCCGTGCAAGCCATTCCTTTGGCGTGTACCACCTTGGCCGCAGGCTTTTAAACCACCTTGCCGAAAAAGGGGCTGATGAGTGGCTTTCATTTGAAGGGGTGAAGTCCTTTCTGTGCGCGTGTCTTTTGCATGACTCAGGGCATTTTCCCTACACACACTCGCTTAAAGAGCTGCCGCTCAGGGAGCATGAATCGCTAACAGGTGATCTGATAAGGGCGGAGCCTTTGAAAAGCCTTGTTTCAGCCGCCGGCGGGGATCCTTATTTTGCCGCCGCCATTGTTGATACCAAAGATCCTTTTGGCAGTGAAAACAGCGAAGTCCGGTTTTTCAGAAAGCTTTTATCCGGGGCGCTTGACCCTGACAAGTTGGATTATTTAAGCCGTGACGGACGCTGTTGCGGCGTGCCCTACGGCGCTCAAGATGTAGATTTTATTCTTTCACGGCTTCATCCCCATCACAAGCGCGGGGTGGATATTGATTCCAGGGGTGTGCACGCTGTTGAATCCCTGCTTTTTTCCAAATACCTTATGTACCGCGCCGTTTATTGGCACAAAAGCGTGAGGGCAGCGACAGCAATGGTAAAAAAAGCGCTTCTTTGCGGTCTTGAATCTTCGTCCATTGCCGCCGAAGAGCTGTATAACCTGGACGATCAGGGGCTTTTTTCCCTTGCCAGGGAGCATTTAGGCCGCTTTTCAAGCCTTGTGGACGCTGTTTCAAACGGCAGGCTTTTCATAACCGCGGCAGAAATCCCTTTTGACTCAAACGTTCACGCAAAACGCCTTGAACTTACAAGGCGTTTGCAGCTTGAAGAAAGCCTTGCCAATGAGATTTCCTCTGTTTTTGGAAAGAGCATTAGCGGGGATGAGATTATTGTTGATTTACCGGAGCCAATTTCGTTTGAAAGCGGTCTTTTTGTAGCCGACAGCAATTGTAATCTTTCTGATGCTTCGAACATTTTCAAGGGGAACAGCCTTGAGGCTTTTGTAAGTTCACTTCGCATTATACGGGTTTTTGTTGATCCGCGGCATGATGCAGAAATTAAAAAAAATCACGAAAGGATATTGCATATCGTCGAAAAATCGTTGAAACTATGTACAGGGGGCAATGATGGGATTGCATAACATGATGGAAGAAATGGTAATAACCAGAGTAAACGAAATCTTTGACACGATGGAGAAAAGTTTGGACAATATGCTCAAATACTGCGCCTGCGACCAGTGCAGGATGGATATTGTCTGTTATACATTAAATCGTGTGCGGCCATATTACATTATGTCCAACCGCGGGGTTTCCCGCATCCAGCGGGAAATAATAGAGCACCAGCAAGAAATTGCTGACATTGCAACTTTGATCCACGAGGGCTTACGGCAGGTAAATCACAACCGCCGCCCGAACTTTGCCCACGGGTCGTATGGGAAAAAAGCAAATGAAGATAACAACACACCGGTTTTCAACATTCCTGTGATTATGGGGAGGATTTATGACGGCAATAAATTCGCGCCCATATCTGACGCAAAGGTTGATCTGTTATACGACGGAGAGCTTTTGCACATGAAGGACGGCAACTGGCAAAATCCATACCACATGGTTTCCAACACGGAAGGAACTTTCAGTTTCTGGCCTGTTGCAGCCGAGGCCGCTTCGCCTGATGAGGAAAAGGTTTTTGAGTATACGCTTAGGGTGACATCAGGTGAGTTCGAAGAGCTAACGCATATTTTTAAAGTTCCTGTGACAAGTGAAGCCCATGTGCCGAACTCTTTTGATCTAAAAAGAACGTATAAAATACCCAACTTGTATATGTTTCACCCGGGCGAAGGGGAGAAATCCTGGTAACAGCAAAGGCTATGCGGGAAGTCCGCATAGCCTTTTTTTAGGCGCTTCCCTTAAGC
This sequence comes from Treponema sp., assembly GCA_031256655.1. Classification (GTDB taxonomy): domain Bacteria; phylum Spirochaetota; class Spirochaetia; order Treponematales; family Breznakiellaceae; genus WRKT01. The sequence goes on along the minus strand of JAIRQD010000028.1, from coordinate 31,811 downwards.
GTTTTCGTAATCCTTGTACAAAAAGCGCTTGATTTTTTGCTGGGCGTTTTTCTCAAACTGTTCTTTGCGCAGTGTGAAATCGCCTATCTTTTTGTAAATGGGCAGGTTCCGGTTCGCGTTTTCTACAAGCTTTTTCACTTCGCTGCGTATAAATGCCCCGTCGTTTTCTTTTCCGGGGAAGTCTTCTTTGATGTTGTCGTAGTTGGGAACGACAACAGCGTAAATAATTTCACCTGATCCGTCTTTTTCCTTCCTGCCGACAACAAGGATTTCAGAAATTATCCTTGAGCTAAAAAGCACTTCAATTTCTTCGGGGTATATGTTTTTTCCGGCTGAAGTTACAATGAGGTTTTTCTTGCGTCCCATGATGTGGATAAAACCATCACTGTCAATTTTTCCCAAGTCGCCTGTGAAAAGCCACCTTTCCCCGTCAATCATCTTGATCACTTCGTCGGTCGCTTCTTTGTTTTCAAAGTAGCCAATCATTACCGAAGGAGAAGTACAGGCAATTTCGCCTATGCCTTCCGCATTGGGTTCAAAAATTTTCACCTTGGTGTGTATTACAGGAAGCCCCACCGATTCGTTGCGTTTGTGCTTGGGTGTGTTTACGCTGATAAGGGGAGCGTTTTCGCTCATGCCGTAGCCCTGCACAATGTTAAAGCCAAGCGAATCGAAAAAGTCCGCTGTTGCCGGGTTTAAGGGACCGCCGCCTGCGACCATCATACGCACCGAGGCAAGGTCAAACTTTGCCCGCACTTTCTTTAAGAGAGAGTGGTTTTGTCCGAAGGCGGGGCGGCCGGCTTTTGCCTCTGCAAGCGCTTTTTTGCGCGGGGAGCTTAAGAGGAACTTTTTGATGCCGGTGATTTTCTTTTCCGCGCCCGCCATAAACTTGTCGAAAAGCAGGGGAACGCCGATGAAAAACGTAACGCCTGCATCCCGCGCATCTGCACGAATAACATCGCCTAAGGTTTTTTCCACGATAACCGTAGGAATACCGACCATTATGGGCGCGATAAAGCAGGCGGTTGTGGAATAGGTGTGGTGCAGGGGCAATACGTCAAGGAACACGTCTGTGGAAACCGGTTCAAGTATTCGAATCGCCGCACTTGCGTTGGCGATAATGCTTTTGTGCGATAAGGTTACGCCTTTTGCAACGCCGGTTGTCCCGGAAGTGAAGACAATTGACGCCGGAAAGTCGCCTGGAATGCTGTCAGGGGAGGGGAGTGCTTTGGCGCTTGCGCCTTTGCCGAAACTGTAATATTCCCCATCGCCATCGCCTTCTTCCGGGTTAATGCACACGTTGGCGGCAAGCCCTAATCCTTCGCTTGCTAAAGACGCTGAAAAGTCTTTTTTTGATTTGGAATAGAAAAATGCCTTTGCGCGTGTAATTTTCATGATGTTAAGGCATTCTTTTTCGGTGATAAGGAAGTCCACAGGCACAATTGAAACACCCGCAATGGCAGTTCCCATCCACACCGCCATCCATTCAGGGCGGTTTTCCGACCACAATACAACGCGGTCGCCTTTTTCTAAACCTGCCGCAAGAAGCCCGTGCGCAATGCGTTTGCATTCATTGGCAAAGCGTAAATATGTCCAGCGGGTGAATTCCTTCTGGCCGCCGGTACGGTGCAAAATTGCATCCCTGTCGCCGTGGTCATTTGCTACTTGCTCAACCAACTGGGCGAAGTTCTGGTGTGGGCAATCCGGCATATCCGAAATGTAATCGCTAAATTTAAGCATAAAATACCTCTACTCCTGTTCATATAGTTTGCAACATTATGACACATTTTGTAATTTCGTCAATACAAAAAAACGCGAATTCCGCATAAAAAAGCACATTTTCTGCAACTTTTATTGCTATTTGGTGTCATGGCATGTTTTCGCTTCACTTGACAGCAAAAAAGCCCACCGCTAGAATACACGCAGACTCACTCTATGGAAAAAAATACTATCTTATGGAACAGAGATTTTTCCCTTTTAACGGTTGTGCAGGTGCTTGCCCTTTTTGCCAACACAACGCTTAGTTTTGTCCTTCCGCTGTACATTTTGGACTTAAGCGGCTCTCCGGCGCTTTTTGGGCTTGTGCTTGCCCTTGCCGGAATCCCGCTGATACTGATGACACCACTTGGTGGCGTTGTCGCTGACCGGGGAAAAAAGAAACGTATCATAATTATGGTGGACTCGTGCACGGCAGCGATTATCGTTTTGTATCTGCTTATTACAAACCATTTTGCCGCCGCCGTGCCGGTAATTGTGGTGAAACTGTTTGCGTTAAACGTCCTTCAAGGCATTTATATGCCGACTGCCCTGGCAAGCGTGCGCTTTTTGGTTCCCATGGACAAGCTGGTTCCCGCCAACGCCGTTGCCAATTTGATTTTTTCCCTTGCAAATGCCACAGGCCCGGCGCTCGGAACCATCCTTTACGCGCAATTCGGCATTTTTCCGGTGCTGGCTGCGTGCGGGGCGATTTTCGCTTTAGTGGTAATTTTGGATTTGTTTTTGCAAATCCCAAATCAAAAGCAAAACCCACCTGAAAAGTTTTGGGAAATGGTAAAGTCAGATTTGCAAAAAAGCCTTCATTTCATGACAAAAGAAAAGCCTGAAATTGGAAACATTTCTTTGCTGATTTTTTTGTTTTCAATAGCTTCGGTTGGTATGATTCTTGTCGGGCTTCCGGTTTTGGTTATTCAGACGCTCAGCCTTGACATGCGGCTTTTGGCGCTTAGTCAGGGGGTAATGATGGGCGGCGGGGTGCTCGGCGGCATTTTAATCGGCAGCCTTGATAAAAAACTGCCCATCAGCAAGGCGCATTGGCTTTTTGCCATTTGCTCATTTTCAATTCTTTTGGCAGCTCTTGTTTTGCTGCCGGGTATTCCTTACGAATTGTCGTTTTTTATCGTCACAGTAAGCGCCGCCGCGATTTTGCTTACAACACAAATTGTGGTCATTCAAATTATGGCTTACGCGCAGCTTAAATCGCCCAAGGAAATTGTCGGCAAAATCAGCGCCGTTGTTATGGCGTTTGTTATTGCCGCGCTTCCTGTCGGGCAATTGCTCTTTGGCTGGCTTTTTGAGTGGCTATACTGGTTTCCGGCTTTGGCGCTTTTTGCCGCTGTAATAATGACCGCTCCTGTGGCGCTGTTTTCGGTCAGGCATTTTAGAAACATTCAGTAGACTTGATGGTTCACTGATTATTCGTTATTACTTCAATTGCCTTTTTAATGCGCGCGTCAACGCCGCTTGAAAACTGCTGGTAATTGAATGGCACATAAAAATCAGGCGGAATGCCGCGGCCTTCAAAACTTCGGCGGTTTAAGTCCAGTGTTTGCACTGACGCGGTATATGCCAACTGAATTTTGTGCGTTTGAAATTGCCCGGCGTTAAAAACATAATTGGAGATTAAAGCTCCCGTTCCTCCCCATGTGGAAGAACCCACCAAAAAGCCGTTGGGAAGGGAACGCACAAATAAGGCGCTCATTTCCGCCGCAGACACTGAAAAGTTGTTCGTCAAAAGCACCAAGGGAACTGTTAAATTCCGCCGCGTTTGTGAAGTATTCAAAATGGTGAAAGGAATCAGCGGGGCAAAATGCAGGCGGCCTTCGCCCATCATCTGCCTTGTGTAACCTATTTTATGCGTTTGCGCCGAAAACATTTGCCCCCAAAGAAGCGATAAGTCACTGATTCTTCCGCCGCCGTTTCCTCTTAAATCAACGATAACCCCTTTAACATCCTGATTGTGAAGATTCTGATAAAAGTAAGTGAAAACAGTCGCCGCCTGACTGTAATACGAAGTTGCCCCGGCATTCACTCTGCGTAAAATTTCTGTCCAGTGAAAGTCTGAAAAATGCATATACAAAATACTGTTTTCAGTATTTCCGGGAAGGGGAATCCTGCCAACTATCGCGTTAAAATTGTTTATATATTCTGAACCTCCAACATTTGGAGCCTGCACCCGTAAAGCTCCGGATCTAAGGTGATTGGTAGTAAGTAGATTATGAAAATGCGCCGCATACGAATAATCTCCTTCGATAATCTCTGAGCGTAATACGCCGCTGGCTTCCCATGTGGAATCATCGTAATAACAGGCTCCAAACTGACGGAAAAATCGCTGCATTGAAGGGCTGATTCCCTGAAGATCGCCTTCAAGCAGCAAAACAAAGTGACCGTCAATCAGGTTTTCAGTCATTTCAACAAAATACTGGCGCGCTTGTTTGAATTTTTCCTGCGCGTTCAGCCCTGAAGCATCCAAAGCGGCAAATCTGGGGCGGAATGCGGTGTAAATATCATCCCAATTTGTGGGATCAATGTCCCAAAAAACATAGTTATAGTTCATTCCAACCCAAAAACCCCTGAAGGCTGTTTCCCAGCCGGGATTATCGGTATCCAAAAAGTCTGATGGTCCAAGCAGCTGCGGAAACTTTTGGCATCCTAAGGACAAAAGCGCGATAAACGCAAAGAGTAAAAGATTTTTTTTCATCTGGAACCTCTGAAAAAGAAGCCCGCCTGAACAATGATCGTGTTGTTGTAACGGGGAACTTGGTCGCGCATATAATTTCGCTGCATATCGGTTAAACCGCGGTGATACTGGACGCTTATAAAAGGAGAAATCCTTTCCATGACGTATTTGACTCCAAGTCCGCCGTACAATGAAGCGTCAAAGCGGTTGTCCCTTGTATTGTCAAATCTCAACCGCTCGTTAAAACTCTGGGGGAGAAGATTTACGTCCATTAAAACACCCCGCCTGCTGCTGTGAAGCCAAAAACCAACTGTCGCCCCCGCATCAAAGAAAAAAGTCACACCGCTCCTTCCCTGAAATGGGGCAAAAGCAAAACTTGCAAAAACCGGAACCTGCAAAAAGCCGTTTGTTGAATTGCTGTATATGTCAAAATCAGGCATTAAACCACGCTCCCAACGGTGATTTTTTTGGGTGTAACGAACTCCGGTTCCCAAAGCAAAGAAGTCAGTAAAATGAAAGCGCACAGGAATTCCCACCATTACTCCTGCTCTGGCTTTGTATTCTGTGTACTGGCGGGAATCGGTGGGAGTGTTTAGACTGTTAAGCGCCACGCCGCCTTCAACGCCAATGCTCACTTGAAACGCGTGATTGTTGGCGGGGAAAAAAAGAAACAAAAGGGCAGATATGAACAGGTATTTTTTAAATGTTTTTTTTACCATACGTTAAGTTTTATGCTAACTTTTTTAATAATCAAGAGAAAATGTAAAAATTTGGAACACTTTCAAAAAGGGGTTTTTAAGTGAGGGGCTTAAATGTCACATCAATATGTGTTCCCTTGATTAATGTATTATAGATCGGCGACAGCGAAAGGGCTTCACTGCACAACCGGAGTAGTTCCTCATTATCTAAATCCGCATACAAATATACGGTCATGCGGATATTGCCCAACACCGGCGGTTGGTCGCAACCTTTAACGTGGAGAAGCGTGAGCGGATTGGCAAGGCTGGCATCCAGCTTGCCTTCAATCTCCTCTATTGCAACCTTCCGGTGTCTTGCGTATTCCAATACCGCAAGCAGAATACTGCCAGCCAGGTTCCCCAGAAAATATTCGACGCTGGAAATGCCTGAATATTCTGAGTCAAAACTCATCTGTGCGTCCGTGGAAAACATACGTTTGCCGGTAAAAATTTTCACTTCGCGGCAATCGCTGCTTACCGCCCGAAAACTCATATGAAAAAATTGGGCTCATCGCTGTTTTTGGTGGAGGCAATGTATGACCGGAGGTCATCATGGAACCATTGCCGCTCACCGCAGCAGCTATCGCAAAGCAACGATTTGAAAAATATTTAGCAGAAAAATTATACGGCTCCTTTGATTTAACTGTCTGGGAGTTCTATACCTTCCTCTTGGAGCAAGCCAAAAAACATCATATTGATACTCGGGGTACGGCTCTTTTGCTTATCAAGAAGACGAAATACAGGCGCGGGAAAACTGTAAGCTTGCCATGCCCGGTTGCTTTGTTACTCCACCCAAGTAAAAAAGTCTAAACTGCTTGAAGGAGATTAAACATGGAAACGGGAAAATTTTACGAGGGGATATTAGGCTTAACTGAGGGCTGGACGGTCAAAAACGTTGAGCGCAGTGACGCAAACGAAACGGTTTATGTACAGGTTGTTTTTGCAAGCGGGCATTACAAGTGTCCCAACTGTAGCAAGGATGCCGCTCCTCATGACAAGAGGGAGCGTGTCGTCCAGCACTCAGACACTTGCGAATATAAAACCATGCTGAACGTGGAGTACCCGAGGGTGAAGTGCTTATCTTGCGGCGTGAAGGCTATTATCCCGCCGTTTGCCGCAGCCAATTCGCGTTTTACCAAAGCCTTTGAAAAAAGGATACTTCAGTTGTGCTTCAGCTCTTCGGTGCAGAAGGTTGCAAAAGACCTAAAGCTTCACTGGCATGTGGTTGACAGGATGAAAAGACGCGCCATAAAGCGGGGGCTAGACCGCATGAAGAAGCGACACGGGCGTTCGGTCAAGAATATTGCAATAGACGAGACCAGTTTTCAAAAGCGGCATAATTATTCGACGATTGTAACGGACGCTGACCGGGGGACTGTGCTGGCGGTGCTGCCAGAGAGGGATGCCGATACGGTCGTCCGCTTTTTCCAAAATCAGCAGTTTTCCGATTTTTCAAAATTGCAGAGCATAGCACTGGACATGGCACCGCCGTACATCAAGGCAATCAGGGACTTTTTCCCGCGGGCGGACTCTCTGATCTGTTTTGACCGCTTTCATGTGGCACAGCTATTTAACCGTGCGCTGGACACGGTGCGAAGGAGGGAGTCTGCCCGTTACCGCAAAGGAGAGAACCCTTTTGTGCGGACGCGGTTTGACTGGCTTCGCAACAGCGGGAAAACGGATAACCGGACTTCGCGGCGGCGGCGCTTCCTTGCGCTTACCCGGCAGCGTTATCTTAACCGGGCGGTCAGTTAAACGCTTAAGCATTGTAAGCTCGCCAAGAACGATGTCACCTCTGTATTCAAGCTTGCCATCGCAGATGGCGTTTTTGATGCTCACTCCCGGAACGTCCAATGTGGTAAGAATCTGTTCAAAAGCTTTTTTGTCGTCGATGTACTCAAGCATTTCGCTCATATTCATCATGCGCACGCCGCCAAGCTTTTCGGATACGAAGGACACGTAATTGTCCCGGCCCAGTTCGCCTGAAGTAATGATGTCTATGCCCGCCATTTCCTGGAGGCGCACACATTGTTCGGTTTCGGCATATACCATGTTGTCAAATTCCTCAAGCGTTGTCTTCCCGCTGTTCAGGCGGCGATGCGCAACGAGAAGTTTTTCGCTGCGAGGAAGGCTGCCCAGAAGGGCGGTAGGGAATAACGGCAATAGTTTTAGCATATAAAAGCCTCCTTGGGACATAGGGGGCTGCCACACAGCGGTGTCTGTATGGTAGCCCCACGGTACTGTTTGTTATTGGGCAAAAAAGTTCAGATAGCTGTTCGCTTCCTGGATTTCTGCAAATCCGCTTAGCCGCCCTGGCACCCATTTTTTTAAGCCCTCCATATCCATCATCTTTTTATGCTCTGGGTTGCCGTAATCCATGCGGTTCAGGATTTCAAGCCATCCGTCAAACCTGCCCTGGTCAAAATCAGGTCTGGCAACGAATATGCAGTGATCGAATGGAGCTGTGGTTCCGATACATAAAACCTGGTTTTTGTCTATGGTTCCGTCCTTTTGCCAAGCCTCCCAGTTGAGGTCGAGGACAAAGGATGCATCCAGATCGCCTGCGGCTAAAGCTTTGGCGGCATCAAGCTCGCCCCCAACATGGTCGCCATGCAGCCCAATGCCAACATCAAAGCGCCGCTCGGTGTAGTCCTTGCCGAGATCTAAACCATTTTTGTGCAGATAATTGACAGGAATGAGCCGTGCCTGTGGGGAATCCAGCGCTCCAAAGCCTATAGTTTTCCCCTTTAAATCTGATACGGTTTTTATGCCCGAATCAGCGCGGACGATGAGGCAGGTTTTACGATCCTGATCTGTATCCCGCATGGAGCCATGCAAGCATTTCCCGTCGGTGCGCAGGTAGGAGTCCAGCCACGCAAGTGGAGAGTTCCACGCAATATCAATCTCGTTGTTTAAAAGCCCGTCCACTTGTTTGGTATAATCGGCGTAAAAAACACACTCCACAGGCAGACCGTGAGCTTTGAAAAAATCGCCGATAATGCCCCATATGATGGTAACTTTGGGATCATAAATAACGGCCCCAATACGAATAACGTCATTCATAGCTGTTCCTCCGGATCAAATAAGAGGCAGCCCGGTAACGGTCTTACCAAGCCAGATGGCAAGCACATCAACGCTCGGTGCCATAATCTGTCCGGCATAAGCGTCCCTAAGAAAACGTTCAATGGACGTATGCCTGTTGTAGGCTTTGCCCCCGCCTATACGCATCGCCAGACGGCTGCACTCAATAGCGGATTCGGAGGCAAAAATGCGGGCTGAAAGAATTTTTTCAAGGACATCAGGCTCGCCGTCTAACGCTGCCCTTGCGGCTTCTCTCGCCATCGCTTGGGAAGCAAACGCTCTATTGTATATATTGCCCAAGTGAATTTGCACGGTTTCGATATGGCTGAGCGCTTTCCCGTCCGGATAGACTCGGCTTATAGAGTAGTCTTTAGCAACCCTGAATTGCTCCAGACAAATACCTGTATAAACCCCGGCCAGACCGAGGACGAACAGAGGAGCAACAACTTTAAATGTTTGCTCCATGCCTGAATCCTCATCGCCCAATTGGTAGGATGAATCAAGCGTGGCATTTTCCAGTTTCATCGGGCAAGAAACATTGCCCCGCATACCCAGGCCATCCCATTTGCCCATCTGGAAACTCAAACCAGGGGTATCCAACGGAAAAAGCCAGTTGTTAAGTCCTCCGGCCGGACTGGGGGTAAGGGTCGCATAATAGGACGCGTACTCCGCCGTAGTGACCATGCTTTTTGTACCGTTAAAAGTTGTTTTATCGCCATCTTGCTTCACGGTTACTTCTGATTTGTAAAAATGGGTTCCGGTTCCAAATTCGCTATTGGCAAGCGCCAATACCTTGTTATTTTCAATGACATCTTTGACCACTTTATCCACTAAAGCGAGTTTGCCATAGGCTAAAACATTGCTAAGCGCCACATTGTGCATCATATAACACAAACCCACCGAAGGGCAGCTTTCGGCAAACGCCATGCAGATGTCCAGATGATCTCGTATGTTTTTTCCTTGTCCGCCCCGTTCCACAGGAATCAACAGCTTAAAATAGCCGTGTTCCCCCATTTTCTTAAAAGACTCTTTTGGAAATTGAGCTTTTTCATCGGATTCCTTGCTGTAGGGAACGATGAATTCTTCCGCGAATTTTTTTGCATCAGCATAAATACTCATTTTAATTTCTCCTGTTTAACACCCTGATTTAATTAGGCTTAAGCCTGCGTAATTATATGGCGGCTGTCATTTTTTTGGAAATATTATTTTTCAATAACTAGTGCGTCGCTTATTAGGTACGGCTATGATGCTAAAGTTGAGGGGCGGCAATTTCGCTTGTTGACAAAGCTGGAATGAACGGCAAAAATGATCTTGTGAACAAAAATTTCCGGGACAGCCAGTGGGATCGCCACGGAGTTATTGAAAGCATTTTAGAATCGGTGAAAGTTCCCAAAATGGCGCGCGTCCGGCAAATTTTTGAGGATTCGACAATCAGCGAAATTTCGTCTGCTGTTGCAAAAGAGTTTGAAAAGCCTGAAATCGCGCGCACAATAAAACCCGGCATGAGCATTGCCGTAACTGCCGGAAGCCGCGGCATTGCCAACATAGCCGAAATACTGAAAGAAACCGTTGTGCAGTTGAAAAAACTTAAGGCAAAGCCGTTTATGTTTCCGGCTATGGGCAGCCACGGCGGGGCAACAGCAGAAGGGCAGCTTCAAATACTGGAGAGCCTTGGTATTACCGAAGATGCCGTCGGCTGCCCCATAAAATCAAATATGGAAACCGTCGTTATCGGGGAAAGCCCTGAAGGAAAGCCTGTGTACATTGACCGGCACGCGTTTGAGGCGGACGGCATTGTTGTAGTGGCGCGCGTAAAACCCCACACCGCTTTTAGGGGAACGTATGAAAGCGGGCTTTTGAAAATGCTTGCCATTGGTATGGGAAAGCAAAAAGGCGCTGAAAGCTGCCACGATGAAGGATTTGGCAGAATGGCGTATAACATAGAAATGTATGCTGATGTCGTTATGGCAAAAGCGAATGTCCTTTTCGGCATTGCCATTGTGGAAAACGCTTTTGATAACACATGTTTAGTGGAATCAGTTCTTTCCGCGGATTTTAAAAAGCGGGAAGCTCTCCTTCTGCAAAAAGCCAAGGATTGGATGCCGCGCATTTATATTCCTGAGTTTGACATCCTCATCATCGACCAAATCGGCAAAAACTTTTCCGGGGACGGCGCTGATCCAAACATCAGCGGCTCTTACTGCACGCCGTTCGCAAGCGGCGGTCCGCATTGGCAGCGTTATGTTATCCTTGACATATCCGAAGAAACTCACGGCAATGCAATAGGCATTGGAATGGCCGATTTTTCAACAAAACGCGCCTTTGATAAAATCGACTTTGATGCCACTTATCCCAACGGATTTACCTCAACTGTCGTATTAGGCGTTCGCATTCCGGTTATCGTTAAAAACGATGAGCAGGCAATTAAAGCAGCCATTTTTGTATGCACCAACATCGATAAATCAAAGCCGAAAATTGTGCGGATAAAAAACACCTCCCATATTGAGGAAATTATGATTTCGCAGGCGCTTGTGGATGAGGCAAAAATGAACCCAAATATGAGCGTTTTGGAAGAGCCGCGTGAGCTTATTTTTGACTCTGACCGTAATCTAACTGATATTGGAAAACATGGATAATAGCCCAAAATTCGGCGGTTTTTGCTGGATTTTTTTCACATCATCAATTAGTCTTAAAGCTGGGGAATCGCTGATTAATTTTGCTCTTTGTTAAGTGATCCCCTAAGGAGAAAAATTATGACAATAAGATTTATTGGCGGATTATGGCGGCGCATAGATGGAAAAAGCATTAAGAGTTTCAGCACTTTCCAGGAGGCCGTGGAAAATAAAACCAGCTGGGAAGATTTAAGCCCCCAAACCACGTCAGACGATATACTCGATCAGATGAAAGACTGACGATTGACAAACGCACGTTAAAAGGCGGTTGCCAGAGCGACCGCTTTGTTAAAGCGACCGCTTTCTTGAAGCGAACGCTTCCTGAAAGCGGGCAGGTTCACTCACTTCAAAAGGCTCCAAAAACATCCCGTGGGCACCTCGGCGCACCCAGAGCTTGATCATGGGAATCCCTTCGCCCTGTTCTGTGACAGCTTGGCTTACCTCTTCAATGCGCGTTATATCGTCTAGTTTGAACTCCAAAACCGCAGGATTGTCTCCCAAAGGCTCATAAATCAGGATTATTTTACTTTTTTCAGTTGGGTGCTGTTTGGGGTACCCTACAAATGGAACTGCGCTTTTCTGATGACCGCTTGAGTATTTGGTGATCTTGTTGATGGGTAAGGACTCAAGATACGTTTGAGTTATCGGAATTCCTTTTATTTCCATTGCGCGCTCCTATATTAGTTGTATGTTATAACTATACCTTCTTTATTTCTGTTTTGCAACAAAGTTTTTCTATTGATTTTTCAGCTTACAATTCGATACAATGAAACTGGCGAGAAAAGCCGGAGGATTTTTTGACAGGTAAAGAAATGATGCAGGCTTATGTTTTTCAGGACTTGGCGATTGTTGTTCCTGAAAATTCACCTGATACACAGATACATAAAGAGATAAGCGAGCAGTTAATAACTTCGGCATTTGGCAACGATGAAGCGATACGATTTACCGTTCCTGAAGCAGAAGAAACAGCAGGCAAAATTATACGTTATGTGAGGCTGCCAAAAGGTGAGCTTCCTCAAGGCTGGAAAGCTGTGCCGGTTCGGTATCTGCTTAACATCGCAAGCGAGGCAAAAATGCCTATTGGTTCAGGTGCAATAGGCAGGCTTTTGCGTGCGTTTCACATCGCCCAGTCGCGCGAAGAATCCCGTTTTTGCAGCAGGTGCGGCGGGCGCAACAAAACCTGCGAAAAAGAACCTTTGGCACTGGAGTGTTCTTCTTGCGGAAGGCAGGAGTTCCCGCGCATAAGCCCGGCGATTATGGTCATCATCACAAATGACAAGGGAGAAGCCTTGCTTGCGCATAACGCAGGCTTCCCGTCAAAAATATACGCGCTTATTGCGGGCTTTAACGAGCCGGGGGAAAGTGTAGAAAGAACCATAATGAGGGAAGTAATGGAAGAAGTGAACATTGAAGTGTGCGACATACGTTACATTTGCTCACAACCGTGGCCTTTTCCCAACTCGCTTATGCTTGGTTTTTCTGCCCGCTACCTTAAAGGCGAAATCAAACCTGATGGCACAGAAATAGCTGACGCCCAGTGGTTTTCCAGGGACAAACTGCCTGAGCTTCCAGGACACGGTTCTCTTTCCAGGTATCTTATTGGGATGTGGCTTGACGGCAAACTTTAGCCGGCAAAGGTGCTAATGGGAGGCGGACTTTTGCGTGCAGTTGACACTGCGATTAAGTTTATTGTATGTTTATCGCAAGAGATTATGAGTTCGCCTCCGCCTGGAAGCGGGCTTAAGGAGAAATACTATGGGACAGGCAAGTAAAAACTCACGTACTGCCAGCGCCACTCAAAAGTTTTTTTGCGGCTGCGGTGGTGAGGTCAAGATGAAGACTATCTTTGAAAACGGCAAGGTAAAAAACCTGGCGGAATGCGGCAAATGCAAGCGCATGGAACGTCGGCCGTCGGAGTTCAAATAACCGGAATTGCCCGCCGCCAAGCGGCGTATGGCAGGTGCGGGGTTGTGCCCGCGGGAAAAGTGCGTAATGTTACGCTCATATTACATTGGGGGTTCTTTTGGCTAAGAAGAAAGATTCCGCTGCGAAGCGGTATAGGCAGAGTGAAGATCGCAGGCTTAGGAACAAGGCGGTTAAATCCGCTGTCAGAACCAGCGCGAAAAAGTTTGTTGTTTTGGTTCAGAAATCGGAACGTGATCCGGCAAAGGTAACGGAAGCGGAAACGGCGCTTAGGGACATGATAAAGAGAATGGATACCGCGGCGCAGAAAGGGATAATAAAGAAAAACGCTGCCTCCCGGAAAAAATCAAGAATGCAGCGCCTGTTTAATTCCATAAAAGCGGCTCAGTAAAGAATACGCTGTTTTCCCTGCGCGAAAATAGCGGGCGGAGATGCATGACCGTGGGTAAAATAACCAAAGCCGATCTGCTTGATGCAATCTATGAAAAGTCAGGCGCGAACCGCGAGGATGTTCTTAAAGTGGTAAATTCGTTTATCGAAGAGTTAAGAAACGCGCTTGTCTCCAATAAAACGATAGAGTTGCGGGGTTTTGGCACGTTTGAAATCAGAACGCGGAAAGGTCGTGAAAAGGCGCGAAATCCAAAAACAGGGGAAACGGTTTCAGTTAGTTCCCATAAAGTTGTTGCGTTCAGATCCGGCAGAGATCTGAAACGGGATGTGTGGTACCTTTAAAACAGCATGGATGGAAGGGTTAAGAATTCCTTAGTTAATCTCGGCGCGGTTGCTGTTGCTGCCGTTTTATTTGCGGCGATGTTTCCAAACATCCCGTTTCAAAACGGTCTTCCGTTTCTTGCGTGGTTTGCTTATGTGCCTGTGTTCTGGGTAACTCGACGTGCCGGGCTTGGGGCGTCCGTTATTTTGGGCGCTCTGTATGGGTATGCGGCTTACGGGCTTTTTAACTACTGGCTTAGCGTTTTTCACCCGCTTGCAAGCATCCTCGTTGGTGTCGTTTATTCGGTGTATATGGCAGTGCTTTTCCTCCTTTTGCATCTGTCTGTCCGCCTTTTCCCCAAACGCGGCTACATACTCCAGTTTCTCTTGTGGATGGCGTACGAGTATTTAAGGACGCTGGGTTTTCTGGGTTATTCCTACGGCATAACAGGTTATTCCCAATGGCAATTTATCCCGCTCATCCAAATTGCCTCCATTACAGGCGTTTGGGGCGTTTCCGCGCTCGTTGTGTTCCCTTCCGCGTGGCTTGCTTCCGCTTTCAGCCGCGAAGACAACAAGCTGCTTTCAAATTACAGCGCCGCAAAATCAAACGCGAAGCTGGAACCAAAGCCGCTTTTATCAATCGTGCGGCAGATTGGCGCACTGGTTTTTTTGTGCGCGGAAAAAATCAAAGCTTATTTTCGTGTTGAAAAAGCCGCGGCTTTAATATGGTGCGCGCTGTTAGTTTTTTCGCTTGTTTTTGGGTTTGCCTCACAAATTGATTATTCCCAGGAACGGAAAGCCACTTTTGCGCTGATACAAAACAACACCGATCCGTGGCTTGCCGCCCGTGCGCCAACGCGCTGGCAGCAGCTTCAAGAGTTCGCTCGCGATTTTTCTGTATTGCGCGATCTTTCTGATCAGGCGTTGAGCGCAAACCCGTATGTGGATTTTGTCGTGTGGTCAGAGACGGCTTTTGTCCCGCGCATTTATTGGCAGTTGACTATCCGTGACGACCGGGATTCGTGGTATTTGGTGCGGGATTTGCTTGAATATTTGGCGGGGCAGGAAGTTCCGTTTATAATCGGCAATCACCATGCCATACGCGATCCTGTCCGCAATCCTTTTGGGAACAACAGCATAAATTATAACGCCGCGTTGCTTTTCAAACGCGGGGAAATTGTTGAGGTATACGGAAAAATACACCTTGTTCCGTTCACCGAGCATTTCCCGATTGCCGAACTTTTTCCGTTTGGCGATCGCTTTCCCCGAATATACGGCATTTTCCAGTGGATATACCGCTGGCTGCGGGAAGAGGACACCACTTTTTGGGATCCGGGAACGGAATTAACGATTTTTGAAGCTCAAGGGATTAGGTTTGCAACGCCAATTTGCTTTGAAGATACATTCGGATACATAAACCGCAAGTTTACCCTTGCAGGAGCGGAAGTTTTTGTAAACCTTTCAAACGATGCGTGGGCGCAAAGCCTTTCCTCGCAAATGCAGCACTTGACAATGGCGGTTTTTCGCTCCGTAGAAAACCGGCGCTCTATGGTGCGCGCAACCGCGTCCGGGCAGACAGCGGCAATTAACCCAAACGGGCGTGTGATTGCAATGGCAGAGCCTTTTGTAGAAACCTTTCTTATCGCGGAAGTTCCCATTATGACCGTGACAACCATCTATACACGCTTTGGCGATTTCCTTGGTTTGACTTTTACCATCGCGGCTTTTGCCATGTTGATTACCGGCGGCTTTTCACGTATAATGACCGGAGTGATTGGGGTCAAGCAAAAAGCACATAATAAAAAAAAGTTTGAAAGAGGGGATTCTAATGAGTAATAAGGCAAAAATTTTGATTATTGATGATGAAGAAATAAACCTTGATTTATTCGACGTCATGTTTTCAAGACTTGGTTTTTCGGTGGAAAGGGCAAAAGACGGAGTTGAGGGTCTTGATAAAACGAAAAAATTTTTACCTGATCTTATCCTTTTGGATAATATTATGCCGAAGATGTCGGGGTGGGAATTGACGAAAACACTAAAAGCCGATCCTAAACACTGGGATATTCCCATCGTTATGTTTTCCGCTCTGGATGATGTTAAAGACAAAGTGGCAGGTTTTGAGTTGGGTGTTGACGATTACATAACCAAGCCGTTTAACTTTTCTGAAGTGCTTGCAAGAATTAAGGTGCTTTTGAGAAGCCGCCAGTTATACTCACAGCTTTTGGTACGCGAATCGCGCTTAAGCCTTGCCGAACAATTGTGCAGCGACATGAAAGAAAGTTTGTCCGGTTTTGAAAAAACTGTCGATGAATTGGAATCGGCGGCGGCTTCGTTTTCCGAATCGGTTGACGCTCTTAATGCTTCCGGCGCAGGCAAAACAGGTGACGGAAAAAATACCGTAAAACATCTTAAAACAATTTCAGAAAAATCCGGTGTTATAAAAAAGCACGTAACGGACTTGAAAGGGCGCATTGATAAAACCGATGCTGAATGGGAGCGCCTTAGAAAAAGCGAAATCGATCTTCCCCAGCTTGAGACTAAAATGCGCGGGAATCCGGTTCAGGAGTAACAAGTTTTAATGGGCAAGCAAGACGGAAAAAAGAAAGAAAGCAGTGTAGTCGTTTTTGGCAAAAGTACAAGTTTTAACGGATTTTTACGCTTTAGGGAAACGTTGTGCATAAAGGGCAAGTTTAAGGGTACTATTGATGCGTCAGGTTCCCTTATCGTTGAAAAAGGAGCGGTGGTGGAAGCGGATCATATTTCGGTAAATTCACTTTTGGTTTACGGAACAGTCGTTGGGGCTGTGCGCGCCAAGGACAAAGTTGATATGTTTCCGGGAGCGGAAGTGCGCGGGGATGTCAGCGCCGCCCGTCTGCGTATTGCCGACGGCGTTTTATTTGAAGGTCAATGCAGTATGACCGGCATTAGCAAAGATGTCGAGATTTTCTCCCGCCCTACGGAGGAAATAAAAGCTGAACTGACGCGAACCGGTGCCTAGCATTTTGACTCCCGCATTGGCTTATTTTGGCAAAGCGCAGCCTTTGGCGGAAGAAGTTGTCAGAAGCCTTGCGGTGCGGCAAAAAACAATTGCCGCCGCTGAATCATGCACATCAGGGCTTGCCTCCGATTTCATCACGCGAGTTCCCGGTGCCTCAAAAGTTTTTTGGGGGGCATTTGTCGCCTACACAACTGATGCCAAAATAAAGCAAATCGGAGTAAGCGAGGAATTAATAAGAGAGCATGGGGAGGTTAGCCGTCCGGTTGCGCTGGCAATGGCAGAGGGAGCGCTTGAAAAAAGCGGCGCTTCGTGGACGTTTTCGGTTACAGGCTTTGCGGGGCCGGGTTGCGGCAGTGCGGATGCTCCTGTCGGCACGGTCTGGATAGCGATTTCCGGCAGAAATGAAAAGGCGCAAGATTCATTTTGGTCGGACGCAAAGATGTTCAGTTTTTCAGGAAGCCGAAATGAAGTGCGCGAGGCTGCGGCTGCCGCGGCATTGGAAACGCTTCTTGACAGAATAAACCGAACGTAGAAAACATATTGACAAAAGGGGATTTTTGTACTATTGTGCGAATAAATTGTCGTATATAGTTTTGCTTGCGCTTTGGATCGGGGCGTTAAGCCTTTTACACGGACAAAAATAATCAATAAAAAGAGTGAAAAGACACATATCAGTATTCTTATAATGGGAATGCGAGATTGCGGAGCAGTGGAGTAATCAATGGCAATTGTGAGAAGAAGTCGAAAAGTAAAAACTTTGGAAGGTGAAGCTTTGCCCGGAATTAATGAGGTACCTGAACACACAGGTGTCTCTGATTCTGCCCCCTTGGAGGGAAGCGAATCCGGCGCTCAAAGTAATGAAAGTGAGCATGAATCTGAAAACGGGGAAAACGCTTCAGTTCACCCGCAGACAGACTCGCATTCCCTTACAGAAACAACTGATGAAAAGCCAAGCGGTGATCACGAAGGGGAAACAGACGACGTAAACGAGCATGGCGGGCAGGATGAACCGGGCATGGAGGGTAGTTCTTTTCGCAGTGAGCCGCAAGATCGCGCAGAAGGGAAAACTGTTGTGGTGCGCACCCACCCACGCCGCGGCACTTCGTATAAGGAAACGCGCATGCATCGTGAAAGCGGCGCACAGACCTCGGGGGATGATTCACGCCATGCAACTTCGCGCTGGTCTGATGTGAGTAACGGAACTGCAAACGGAAACTCAGGGGAAGGCAAAGCATTTCCTTTCAGGGAACCAGCGCCCGTATTGGGGCCGCTTCCGGCTTTCCCGCGCTTGCCGTCAATGCCTGAAATTTACGGCCGCCCTGAGCCGCGCCTTGATCAAGACAACGGTAAACCCAGGCTCACAATAAACGAGCTCATCCGCCTTAACATGGTTGACTTGCGGGAACTGGCTATTGTTTACAGTATTTCCCACGACGACCTGGTTAACATGAAAAAGCAGGAAATTATTTTCTCGCTTCTCAAAGCCCACACCGCGCGCGGCGGGATCATTTACGCGTATGGCTCGCTTGAAATACTGCCTGATGGTTATGGGTTTTTGCGCAGCCCGCAAAACTCTTACCTTCCGGGCCCTGATGACATTTACATTAGTCCAAGCCAAATACGGCTTTTCGCCCTAAAAACCGGTGACACCGTTTACGGGCAAATCAGAAGCCCAAAAGAAAGCGAGCGCTTTTTTGCGATGCTGCGGGTAGAAACGGTCAATTACGACGATCCCACAGTGGCGCAAAACCGCATCCCCTTTGATAACCTCACGCCTCTGTACCCGAACGAAAAACTGGATTTGGAAGTTTCCACCGAGGGCGTAAGCGAGCGCGTTATAAACCTCTTTTGCCCCATTGGGAAAGGTCAGCGCTCACTTATTGTCGCCCCGCCGCGCACCGGAAAAACCATAATGATGCAAAGGGTCGCCAACGCCATCACCAAAAACCACCCTGAAGTGTATCTTATTGTGCTTCTTATTGATGAGCGCCCCGAAGAGGTTACCGACATGGAACGGACGGTGCGGGCGGAAGTTATTTCTTCGACCTTCGATGAGCAGGCAAGCCGCCATGTGCAGGTGACTGAAATGGTTATTGAAAAGGCAAAACGGCTTGTGGAGCACAAAAAGGACGTTGTGATTTTGCTGGATTCCATCACCCGCCTTGCCCGCGCGTACAACCAGACCGTGCCGACATCGGGCAAAATCCTTTCAGGCGGTGTTGATTCCAACGCGCTTCACAAGCCCAAGCGCTTTTTTGGTGCGGCAAGAAACATCGAAGAAGGCGGAAGCCTGACAATTATTTCCACGGCGCTTGTTGAAACCGGCAGCCGAATGGATGAGGTTATCTTTGAAGAGTTCAAAGGTACCGGCAACATGGAAATAAATCTTGATCGCCGCATTTCTGACCGAAGGCTTTTCCCGGCGATAAATATTAAACGTTCAGGCACGCGGAAGGAAGAACTGCTTTTAACCGAAGAAGAGCTTCAGAAAATCTGGGTTCTGCGCAAGGTTATCAACCCGATGGACGACATTGAGATTATTGAGCTCCTGGTTGACAGGATGAAGAAATCCAGGAATAATGAGGCATTCCTGAGGTCAATGAATACAGGAACCGCATCTGCGGATTAGTCCTTAAACCGGCTGAATGCCGAGGTTGGACATGGAGGATTTTGATGAGAGAGAAGATTCATCCCAAATATGAGATGACCAAGATTAGCTGCGCCTGCGGGAACGTGGTTGAAACCCGTTCTACCGCAAAGGACATCAAAGTGGAAATTTGCTCCGCTTGCCACCCCTTCTTTACCGGCAAGCAAAAGTTGGTTGACACCGCCGGACGTATCGAGCGCTTCCGCAAAAAATACAACATCAAAGAAGTTTAATAGAGTAGTTGGCCGGCATCCGCTTTCCTTTGAAGTCTTCATCGGTGAAAAGCGGGCGCAGGTCTTTTACGCTGTAATTCGCTGTCTCACCCGTTTCAAGGCTGAAACCCTTTGCGTTTGAGCTGAAGTAAAGCGTTCCATCGCTTTTTAAAAGCGACAGGCATTGCTTTATTAAAGCCTCGTGATCGCGGCGTATGTCCAAGGTGCCCTGCATTTTTTTTGAGTTGGAAAAAGCGGGCGGGTCAAGGATAATAACATCCCACGTGAGCTTGTTACGCAGAGCTTCCGCGATAAACGTAATGACATTCTCGCGTATCAACGGCATTTCCCCTTTTTCGTAAGACGCTTGAAGCCCGTTAAGCGCGAAGTTTACTTTTGCCCACTCAAGGTATGTGTTTGAAAGGTCTACCGAATCCACGTGTTTTGCCCCGCCAATGGCTGCGCACACCGAAAGGGTTCCTGTATAGGCAAAAAGGTTAAGGACGCGTTTTCCATCGCAAGCGCCGCGGATGAGTGCGCGTTTTTTTCGGCTGTCAAGGAAAAGCCCTGTGTCAAGGTAATCGGATAAGTTTACCCGAAAACGCATATCCCCCTCGCGCACATCGCGATAAAAGCCCGATGCTGACACTTTTGTGTACTGGTCTCCCTCTTGCCGCTGGTGCATCCGCCTGCGCTCTTTTAAGAAAACGCGGCTGTCGCTTATGTCCAGAGAGCGGGCAACGGCGGTTTTCATGGACGAAAGCCAGACTTGCGTATACCGCTCCTCCATACCGGCGTTTTTTTCACGGCGGACATACAAGGCACCTGAAACGGCATCGTCGTAAATATCAAGCACCAAAGGGATTTCAGGAATATCGCGGTCATAAAGGCGAAAAGCGTTAATGTTCATCCGCCTTGCCCATTTTTTCAGATGCCTGAAGCGTTTTGAAAGGCGGTTAAAAAGAAGCTCTTGATGCGTATCAATGTTCATGTCCTAAATATATACGTTTGTAACAGGTGATGTCAAAAGCTGGAATTTTGTGATATAATATCTGATATGGGTAATAACACAATACCTCGATTTGAAGGGGCTATCTTTGACATGGACGGCCTTATGCTTGACACCGAACAGCCAACCATTCCGCTTTGGGCGGAAGCCGCCAAACATTTTGGTAAAGTAATTGATACCGGAACGGTTATACGAGGCATTGGATTAAACGGCAAAGACACAAAAGCGCTTTTTTTGGAAGAGTGCGGCAAAGACTTTCCCTATGATGAAATACTTGTTGAGTTTAACAGGCTTGTAGAAATTGAGTTTAACAAGGGGATAGCCTTAAAAAAAGGGCTTATCAGACTTTTGGATTCCATTGCCGCTAAAGGAATTCCACTGGCGGTTGCAACGTCTACCCGCCGCGCCCGCGCCATTGAAAAACTCCAAAAAACCGGAATCTTCCCGCGCTTTGACGCACTGGCAGGCGGTGATGAAATCGCCAACGGGAAACCTGCCCCCGATATTTTTCTGCTTGCCGCCGAGCGTATAGGCAAAGCACCTTCTTCCTGCGTCGGCTTTGAAGACTCACCTGCGGGGCTTAGAGGTCTTCACGCGGCGGGCATTCGTTCAGTTTTTGTAAAAGACACAGTGGAGCCACCGCCTGAAATTCTTGCGGCAGTCTGGCGCCGCTATACAGACCTTGGAGAGGCGGCGGAACTGTTCAGCTAAACCTGACAAGTTTGACAAAACCTTGACAAACCACCATAGGTCAATCAATAGTGGTAGTATGCATCTCCAGCGGCCGTCAATGGCGCAGAGCCAGAAGTTTATGATGAACCCTCAAGTTTACCAGGCTATTAAGCTGCTTGAGCTTCCCATACTTGATCTGCGTGAAAAGATTGCTGAGGAGCTTGAACGGAATCCCGCGTTGGAGGTTCTTTTAGATAACTCAACTGTTTCTCTGGAAGCGGAAACTGTTTCGCCGAAAGAAGCTTTTGATTATGATGATGAAAACTATTTTGAGGCGGCAGGTTCAGGCTTTGCAAAAGGCGGCGGGGAAGCGGCAAGTGACGAACAGCACCGGTTTATCGAAGGCACGCTTTCGCATCCTGAAACCCTGCAAGAGCATCTTTTGTGGCAGGTTAGACTTGGGAGAACAGACGAGGAAGTGCTGCGTTTGTGCGAGCTTTTAATTCAAAACCTCGATGATGATGGGTTTCACCGCGAGCCTGTGGAAGTTCTCTTGAAAGGCGAGGCGAAGGAAAAAATTGAGCGGGCGCTTAATTTTGTGCAACAACTTGATCCTGTGGGGACGTGCACAAAAGACTACCTTGAGTCCCTTAACGTGCAAGCCAGATTTTTAAGCGATGCTCCAAGCGGGATTACCGAAGCGCTTTCCTACCTTGAGCTTTTGGAACGCGGCAAAACCGCTGAAGTTGCAAAGCTTATGGGCATTCGGGAAAAAGACGCGGCGAATATTTTTCTGCGGATCAAAGAACTGTCCCCGTTTCCGGGCCGTCGTTTTGGCGCAGCAGAAATTAGGTATGTAATACCGGATATTCAGGTTCTTAAAAAAGAAGGTGAGTTTGTAATTATCCTTAACGAAGAGGAAATCCCGATTTTGGGGATAAACCCGTTTTTTATGAAAGTCGCCGCCGGAGAGGCTTTGCCTGCGCATGGAAGTGAAAAAAGCGCGGAGAAAAAGCCTGAAAGAGATTTCGCACAGGAAAATATCAAGGAAGCCAGATGGTTTATCAACTCGGTAAACTCAAGAAATCACACACTTTTGCGGGTGTGCCGGGCGCTTGTGGAGTTTCAGCGTGCCTTTTTTATTAAAGGGCCAAAGTTTTTAAGCCCGCTTACGCTTAAGGATATTGCGCGGGAACTCAAGCTCCATGAAACAACGGTGTCCCGCATTGCGCGCGGAAAATATGTGCAGACAGAATGGGGAATTTTTGAAATACGCCATTTTTTTACAAACTCAATTTCAGGCATTGGTTCATCCACGTCAAAGTTTTCAAAAGAAGGCGTGAAAGAAATTATCAAAGAGATTATACAAGGAGAAAAAGCGCGCCTTTCGGACAACGACATTGTTAGCCTTTTGGCAAAACGGGGCATTGTCATGGCGCGCCGGACCGTGACAAAATATCGAAGCGAACTGGACGTGCGGTCATCTTTCGACCGATAATTATATAACGGAGGGTCTATGAATATTGACATTAAGTCTGTGCATTTTTCTTTGTCCGGTGAAACAAAAGAGTATCTTGAGAAAAAGATCGCGCGTTTACGCAATGCCGAAAATATGATAGTTGATCTTTTGTTCACTCTGACCAAAGAAAAGCTTTTTTCCGCCGAAGTGCGGGTAAACTTCCGCTGGGGGTTGAATATACACCAGAAAGAGGAAGATTTTGAGCTTAACGCCGCTATTGATAAGCTTATCGATAAGCTTGACCAGAGGATCATTAAAGAAAAAGAAAAGGTCAAAGAAAGACGGTAAAGCAAAGATTTATGGAACCTCTAAAAACCATGGTTGGGCTTTTAGAAGTTCCCTTATAGTGAGTGAAGGCAATTGAGCAGACAAACAACTAAAAAGCCGGTGCCAAACGCCGGCAAACAGGTCTCCGCCAAAGCACCGCAAGCCGCTGCGTCAAAAGCGGGAAAGAAACGCCGCAAGGGGCAGACTTTCGCTGACAAAATGCGCACGCTGCTTACAATCTCTGCTGTGGTGCTGGCTGCCTCCGTTTCCTCACTGGCTGTGGTGTACATTTTCGCCGTAAGAGGCGGCGGCGAAGCGCCGGTTGCCGCTCAACTTCCTCCCGCACCGCCGCCCGCGCCCACACCGCCGCCAGCAACCACGCTCGCGTTGCCAACCTCGCCCGCCGCGCCGCCGCCGACCGCATCAGCCGCTCAAACGCCCATTGCGCCCGTTCTGCCGGTTATCCGGCAGCCGGAAGCGGGAAGTCAGGGAACGCTTGTGTTTGTCATTGATGACGCCGGAAACAATTTGCGCGATCTCCAGCCCTTTCTCGATTTTCCCGGCCGCCTCACAATCGCGGTTCTTCCCGGGCTTCCCTTTTCAGCCGAAGCCGCGCGCCGCTCTCGTGCGGCGGGAATGGAAGTTTTCCTTCACCAGCCTATGGAGTCTTTAGGCGGCACTGATCCCGGCCCCGGGGCAATCATGGCGGGCATGGGTAACGATGAAATCAGGCGCATAATTAACCGCAATCTGGATGAGTTGTGGCCGGTTTCAGGGATGAACAACCACGAAGGATCGCGTATAACCATGGACAAAAACGCTATGGAAACGATTCTTTCATTAAGCGAAGATCGGGGGATAGTTTTTCTTGATTCAAGAACAACCGCCGAAACTCAAGTTCCTTTTGTAGCAAGGCAGTTGGGAATTACGATAGGGGAGCGTGATATTTTTATTGATAACTATCCTGACAGGGATTCAATTACATATTTTATTAACAAGGGGCTTGTGCGCGCACAACAAAACGGTTTTGCGATACTCATAGGTCATGCGTGGACACAGGAACTTGCCCAGCTTTTGAAAGAAAAGTACCCCCTCCTCATACAGCGCGGTTTTTCGTTTTCGTCAGTGACTGACGTGTTGCAGGATATGCGGTAAAACCATGAAAGTGCTTGGAATCGAAACTTCCTGCGATGAATGCGCTGCCGCCGTTGTCGTTGACGGAAAAACCATTCTTTCAAACGTAGTCGCCACCCAAATCCCGTTTCACGCAAAGTATTCGGGTGTTGTGCCTGAAATCGCCTCACGTATGCATACTGAGTGGATACACCGGGTGGTCGGAGAAGCGCTTGATGCGGCAGCTTTGAAGCCCGCCGATATTGACGCTGTTGCCGCCGCCGCCCATCCAGGGCTTTTGGGCTCGCTCCTTGTGGGTTTGAGTTTCGCCAAAGCTTTTGCGTGGGCGCGCGGCATTCCGTTTATCGCCGTTGATCATATGCTGGCGCATTTGTACGCCCCGCGATTGGAAAAAAGCGGCAGCCAACCGGATGCCGGAAGCGAGTGCCCTGCGTATCCGTTTTTGGGGCTTTTGGTTTCAGGCGGGCACACAATCATTTGCCGGGCGGATAATTTTGATGACATAACGATTTTGGGCACGACAATAGATGATGCTGTCGGGGAAGCCTTTGACAAAGTTTCAAAGCACTACGGTTTCGGTTATCCCGGCGGAGCGGTTATCGACAGGATGGCAAAAAACGGCAACATGAATGCTTTCCGTTTTCCCATGCCAAACTTGCACAAAGGTGATTTTCGCTATGACGTTTCATATTCGGGGCTGAAAACGGCGGCGGTAAACCAGCTTGACCTGTTCCGTGCCGGCGCGAAACCTTCCGGCGGCGATAAAAGCGAAGATATTGCCGCTTCTTTTCAGAAAACAGCTGTGGACATTCTCCTTAGAAGCCTTTTCCGCGCCGCCGAGGATTCAGGCATTTCAAACATAGTTGCAGGCGGCGGCGTTGCGGCAAACTCCTATCTAAGGGCAAAAGTGGATGAGAGAAAAGACCTCCGCTGTGTTTTCCCGCCGCTTGAGCTTTGCGGAGACAACGGGGCGATGATTGCGGGGCTTGGTTATCAATACCTTCTGCAAGGCCACAGATCGCCGCTCACGGTTACCGCCAGCGCGCGCGTTAAGTCGTTTAAGCGCCGCTACCCGTAGGCGGGTTACGCCAGTAAACACAACAATGGTTACAAGTTTCCGTCAAAATTAAATGCTTGAAAACCGTTTGACATTAAGCTTAAATTCAGCTTATTATTTAGGTAGAATATGAAAAAGGTTTTATTTTTATGCCTTTTGTGTTTTTTTATCCCCCTCTTGGCATCTTGCCGGTCGATAGCGATCAACGCCATTTCCAATGCCTTGACCGGCACAGGCAACGCGGATGTGTTCACTTCAGATCCGGATCCCGAACTTGTCGGCGCGGCAATTCCGTTTGCAATAAAAATGTACGAAACGCTGCTTGCTCAAAACCCGTCGCATCAAGGCTTGCTTCTTACAACCGGCTCGCTTTTTGTAATGTACGCCAACGCCTTTGTGCAACAGCCTGCGATGCTGCTTGACCCAATCGACTATTTTCATGAACGCAGGGCTGCTTTTGACAGAGCCAAAGCGCTGTACCTTAGAGGGAACTCCATTTTATCAAGCGCGATTGAAATGCGCTTTCCGGGCTTCTCTGGCGCGCGGGCGGATGACGGAAGCCTTAACGCGATTTTGTCGCGGATGAGGCAGGCGGATGTTCCCCTCTTGTTCTGGACAGCGGCAAGCGGGTTCGCAGCCCTTTCCATAGACCTTTTTGACTTCGACCTTGCCGCCTCAATTCCGGCCTGGAGCGCGATGATGTCAAGGGCTTATGAACTTTACCCGGACTTCAACAGCGGGGCAATAAATGAGTTTTTCATACTTTTTTACGCATCTTTGCCGCCGCACATGGGCGGGGACAGGGCGCTTGCGGAAACCCATTTTCAGCGGGCGCTTGAAAGGACAGGCGGCTCCGCGGCAGGGCCTTTTGTGTCGTATGCAACGGCAATAAGCGTGCCTGATCAGGATTTTTACACATTCAGGGATAAACTGGAGACGGCTTTGGCAATTGATGTTGATGCGGAACCTTCAATCAGGCTGTTGAATGTTTTGGCCCAGCGCCGTGCCAGAAGCTTGTTAGATCATGCCTACAGGTATTTTTCCTTTTTGCCCTTCGGCGGCTGGGAGGATGATTTCTAAAAGAAGTTCGAAAAATATAAGGAGTCGAACATGAAAAAAATTATTATTTCTGCAATCCTTGCGGCAGTGCTGATGTTTTCTGCCGGAGTCCAATCGCTTTATGCCCAGCGCGGACGTGCTGCGCAAGAAACCATTGTTGTCAGGCTTGCCTCGCCGCTCCCGCGCGAATCGCCGTGGGGAAGGACGCTGGACAGGGTTGCGGCTGAGTGGTCGCGGGTTACAGGCGGTCAGGTGAGGATGAACGTGCTTCACGGCGGAACGGAGGGCAGCGAAGGAAGAATGCACGTTTCCCTTGCCAGCAACACCATACAGGCGGCCATTTTTACAACCTTTGGGTTAAGCCAAATTAACCCGTCAGTTATGACGATGAGTGCCCCCTTCCTTATTCGCAGTGATGAAGAACTGGAAGTTGTAATGAGGGAAGTGCAGACAGATTTGGAGGCAACGATAAACGCAGGCAACTATTTTATGGTCGCCTGGTCAAGGTCAGGTTTTGTAAACTTTTTCTCACGCGATCCGGTTTTTACCCCCGATGATTTGCGCCGCCTGCGCATAGGTTCCAATATCGAGGCTGCGGAGATGAACGCGACTTTTTCGGCAATGGGTTTTCAAGTCATAGACACCGACTGGAGTGATGCGGGTGCGCTTTTGGCAACAGGGCAGATCACGGCGATGTATCAAAACCCGGCGGGAGTTGCCGCCTTTCAGCTTCATTCCCAGATGCGGCATATGCTTTCCATGAACCTTGCCCCCATTCTCGGCGGCATCGTCATCAATCAGGTGACATGGCAGCGAATCGGCGCGCTTAACCCGCGTTTCCAGCAGGAGCTGGTGCGCGTTACACGCCAAATTGCCGCGGAGTTTGACCGCGATATGCAGCGGACAGTGGATGCCGCTGTAGCGTCTATGGTGAGGGACGGGCTTACTGTGAATAATCCAACTCAGGCGCAAATGCAGCTCTGGTTAAACGAGATTTACAGGGTAAAGCCCGCGCTTCTTGCCACCACTTATGACGGTGTGCTTTATGAGCGGATAAACGATATACTGGCGCGGCACAGGTCAGGGGTGATAGCGCTCTATGAGTAAGATATTGCCCGCCGTTATTCGTTTCGGCGGGCATTTTGAAAAAGGTGTTTGTTATGCTGCTCTAATATTGATGGCGCTGTTGCCTGTGACGGTGGCGGCGTTGCGCCCGTTTAACATCGCAATAGCACATTCCGGTTCCTACCTTATCCACCTCTTCCTTGTGGCGGGGCTTTTCGCCGCGATGATTACCACACAGCGCAGGGAACACATCACAGTTTCCGTTATCCAGTACTCAAAAAATGATCATCTTAAAAAAAACCTTTCAATAGCGGCTAGTCTTATTTCAAGCATTGTTTTGACAATTCTTTTTTGGAACTGCCTTACGCTGTTCGGTCAAATTCCTGAAGCAAGAATGGTGGGTATAATCCCTGAAAGTTTTTTTATCCTGCTTATGGCGCTGGCTTATGGAATAATGGCAATACGTTTTGCGCTGAACGCCTGCATTGACATTAGTGCCGGCGGCAACAGCAAAAATTACGCGCTTAAAGCCGCGCCGCTTTTGGCGATAATTTTTGGGAGTATTCTTGCGCTTCCCGCCATCGCCAAGTTTATCTGGGGCTTTGATGTTCCTGATCCGTTTTATTCATGGGTAAACGACCTCTACGATGCGGCGTTCCTCATAGGCACGCCGGTTATCCTCCTCCTTATCGCGGCAGCTTTTGCGGGCGTTCCCATTTTTGTGGCGATTGGCGCGATTGCCCTTGTAATGCTTCAGGCAGGCGGACGGGAACCGGAAACCGCTTCCATTCACATTTACTCTGCCTTCACTAACTCTAACCTAATCGCCATTCCGCTGTTCACGTTGACAGGCTTTTTTCTTTCAGAGAGCAAGGCGGGTGAGCGCCTTGTCGCGGCGTTTAAAAACCTGTTCAGTTGGCTTCCCGGCGGCACAATTATCGCCACCGTTGTGATTTGCGCTTTTTTTACCTCTTTCACAGGCGCTTCAGGCGTTACCATTCTCGCACTCGGCGGCATTCTTTTTATCATCTTACAGAAAAGCAGCGCTGTTTCAGGCGGGAAAGGTTACCCGGAAAAGTTTTCACTTGGGCTATTAACATCTGTCGGCGGAATCGGCATCCTTTTTCCGCCTAGCCTTCCGATAATTCTTGTGGCAACCACCATCAACAGCATTCTCTTTTTTATGGGCGAACCTGTCCAATACGATGTTATTGACTTTTTCTTAGGAGCCATAATCCCGGGCGTTATCTTGGTGTTGGCGATGATAATCTACGGAATTGTCGCATCGAAAAAAGTGAAAGTCCCTGTTGAGCCTTTCAAACCCAAAGAGACGGCGCTCGCCATTAAGGGATCGGCTTTTGAGATACTCCTTCCGCTTGTGCTTGTGGGCGGGTATTTTTCAGGAATCCTTACGCTGGTGGAAATAAGTGCTGTGTCGGTGGTTTACGTGTTTATCGTGCAGGTGTTTATCCACCGCGACATTCCACTGCGCGAGGTGCCGAAGGTGCTGTTCAAAGCAGTTCCCATCATTGGCGGAATTATTTCCATTCTCGCCATGGCGCAGGCGCTTTCCTATTCAGTCATTTATTCTCAAGTGCCCGCCAATTTCGCCGCGTGGATGTACACCGCCGTGCAGTCGCCGATTCTGTTCCTCTTGCTCTTAAACATCGCCCTGCTTTTGCTTGGCAGTTTCATGGACATATTTTCCGCTATTTTAGTGGTTTTGCCGCTGGTTGTTCCGCTGGCGTTAATATACGGAATTGATCCTGTGCATTTGGGCATTATTTTTATCGTCAACCTTGAAGCGGGTTTTCTTACCCCGCCTGTGGGAATGAACCTTTTTATGGCAAGTTACCGTTTCAAAAAGCCGTTTATGGAAATATGCCGCAATGTATTGCCGTTTTTGGGCGTGCGTATGATCGTGGTTCTTTTGGTCACTTACATTCCCTGGTTTTCTTCAGTTTTGATAAACCTTTTCAGGTGATGTCTTGGGCTAAAGATTTTCCCCGTGATGCTTTAAGCCCAATACGCGCGGAGTATTAAACAAAAAAGGCAATTCTTTTTAAGCGGTGAGCTTAAAAAGAATTGCCACAAGTTTGCGCGTATGAAAAGCACTAGTTGGGACGCAACTCACGCAACTCTTGGTAATTTCTTAGTTTTGTCGTAGCCTTTTCCTGAATCTGCCTTACCCTCTCACGCGTAATTCCCAAAAGCCTGCCTGTTTCTTCAAGCGTAAGCGGGCTTTCACCTGTAAGTCCGAAACGGAGCTGTATTATCTTCATTTCCCGCTCCGACAGGTTTGAAAGAATACTTGTTAAAGTCTCCTGAAGCTTCATGGAAAAAACCGTTTCAAATGGTTCTCTGTGGGTATCATCCTTGATTAAGTCCGCAAGGCGCGTATTATTTCCGTCGTCAACGATTGTGTCAAGACTTGTTGTTTCCTGGGAAAGTTTGACAATCTCGTTTACTTTGGAAACGGGGAGATCCAGAAAATCAGAGAGCTCCTCGCTGCTCGGATCCCTTCCCAAATCCTGTGTCAATTGTTTCGCCGCAAAATAGCACTTTTTTATAGTGTTAAGCATATGAATTGGTATGCGAATCACCCTGCCTTTATCAGCGATGCTTTTAATAATCGCCTGACGTATCCACCACGTGCCGTATGTTGAAAACCTGCAGCCCCGCGTATAATCAAAACGCTCCACCGCTTCTATAAGCCCTATGTTGCCTTCATCAATTAAGTCAAGAAGCGACAACCCGCGGTGCTGGTAGTTTTTTGCGATTGAAACTACAAGACGCAAGTTTGAGTTTATCATGCGGTTTTTGTACTGCATGAGCGAGTCTGTTAGTTCTTTGTGTTTTTTCATGTACGGTTCGTCTTTTTCGCTCTTGTTGTTGTACCGCGTTTGAAGATTTTTTAGCTTTTGGCGAAATTGGACAATGCTTTCTCCAATTGCCTGTTCTTCCTGCACGGTAAGAAGAGGAAATCTGGATATTTGTTTAAAATACAGTGCCAATGGATCCGTTTCTTTAACTACCTTTGTTTTTTTTGCCTGCCGCGCAAGTTTTTTCTGCCTTCTCCCTGATGGCAAATCCAATTCAGTCCCCCCCTCGGAGATAAGCAAAAGCTGTTCTTTTGTAAATGCGTTAGCTGTGGTTCTAAACATGAATTCTCCCGTTTTTAAATCTTTGAGTAAAAAGCTTTAACTGTTGCCGGACACTTTAAAAAAACTAATATTTTTTTCAAAAAGCCAGAGGCGAAAAAAGGTTTTTATTTTTTTAAATTAAAAATCTGTTTTCAAAATCAGCAATCTAAAAACTAACATTTTTTAATTGCATTTTAAAAAACAAACTACCTGTTTGCCAGTTTTACCCCCGCGGGGCTCTGGCAGGATCGACAGGAATGTTGCCTCGGTAAACCATGAAAAATAATTTCGGCTCATTTGTTGCAGCATCAACACCAAGTCTGCCAAGCTCGGTTCCCGGGCCAACAAGATCGCCTTCTCTTACTGAAAGACTTTCACTGCCGCCGTAAACGTACAAATATCCCCCTTCCACTTGAATTATTACGACCATGCCAAATCCGCGGTAAGGACCGGCTGATAAAACCGTTCCCCGTGTAAGGCTTCTCACAGGTTCTGCTTGTGTCCCCGTGATAACCACACCGCTTAACTTGCCGGTCATCATGCGCACTTCCCGCGCGGCAATCGGCCAGATCACCTGCGTGTCAAGTCGCGCGCTTTGCGCCGTTTCTGCCCTCACCTGGTTAGCCGGAATTATCTGCGGCACAACCTGTGCGGCAATTGCCTCCACCGGTATTACAGCCTCAGGCGGAAGCCGTAAAAGATCCCCCTCTCGTAGTACATGACCTTCCGCCAGGTTGTTAAACCTGCGAAGTGCGTCCACCGTTACCGAAAAACGCCTGGCAAGACCAAAGAGAGTTTCGCCCCTCACTATGCGGTGAGTCCGAACAGCAGTCGCCTGCTGCTGTGCAACTGCCTGCGTAGCCGCTTGCGGCACCGCAGTAGGCACGTTTGAGCCACCGCTGTCTGAAGGGATTCTAAGGCGCTGTCCTGCCAAAAGGCGCGAAGGGTCAGTTATCCCGTTGTGCCTCATCAGGTCTTCCGCCCTCATCCCTTGCGAGCGTGCAATAGAGAATAAAGTTTCGCCCCGTTGGACGACGTGAATCCTCTCTTCTCCATAGAGTGTAAAGGGAAAAACGGCGAACGCCAGGGCTCCAAATATAACGCGCAAAACTCCGGATCGGACACTCATACCCTTTACCTTATCGGCAGTTTTGACTGTTTTGTTTACGCCTGATGGTTCAATTATAAAAGCTTTCGCAAAAAATGCACGCATATTGTTGAAAATTTTGTAATTGGCCGCAACCTTATGTAAACATCCAAAAGCATCTACAAGTCCACCTCTCCCAATACTCTATTAGAATAGCAAATAAATAAAAAAAAAGATATAGGTTTTTTGCTTTTTTTGCACGATTTTTGCACATTTTTTACACTGCTTTTCCACATATTATCAATCCCTGTAATAGTCAATTTTCCACAAAAAAAGACCTTCAGGCGGGGCAGTGGGAC